>JAHQVX010000127.1 GCA_019634125.1 Saprospiraceae bacterium | reverse complement strand
GTACATGTACAATCAAATTTCCGATAGAAATAGGTGTTTCTTCTTCTAAATCAGCCACAGAGTTATGTGAAAACTTAGAGCCGTCGAATACAATGACCATGCCTGATCCAAGGACTTGGCATTCGTTTCCATTTTTAATCATGATACCCGTATCTTCTCCAAGGCCAACTCCGAGCAGATGGGGGTGGTGCGCCACCGCTTCTGCGAGGCGTCCGAAACGTCCACGAACAATGAAGTGCGAATCGAAGATGATCCCTGGCATAAAACCTAGACCATTCATGAGCTTAACCGCCCCTTTTTTCATAGAATAAGCAGCACTTCCACCAAAGATCATCGTTTCGCTCATGCCTACAGCGCCGGCACTAGTGCCGGCGATCACGATAGCATCGTTCAAATAGCGGTCATGGAGAATGTCCAACGCTTGAGAATCCGTGAAAATCCGACTTAATTTCCGCTGATCTCCACCCGAAAACATTACAATGTCGGCTTTTCTTAGGCGCTCCAAGTACTTCTCCTTGTCCACACTCTTCCGCGACTTGATTTTCAATACCTTCACTTTCTTGCAGCCTAGCTTCGTAAAGGCATGGATGTAATTCGCACTCACTTCGTCGGGGATGCTCGACGCCGTTGGGATAACAACAATACGCGCATCTGTACCACCTCCTTGTTGCACAACATGACTTAAGATGCCATCACTAATAAATTCGAGTCGATACGCTTCATCTGCGCCAAATCCTTTGTCTTCATTCCCTCCAATCGAAATCAGGGTACCTTTCGGTTTTTGCATATATTTCTTTTCTGGCACAAAAATAAACGCTTTTCTCGGCCTTCCATTTGCTTTTAATAACAAAACACCTATTTTACACATTCCAAAAAATCTACCCATGGAAATACGTGAGATTCGCGCTATGCGTGGCCCCAATTATTGGTCTATTCGTCGGCATAAATTAATTGTCATGTTGCTTGATCTCCAAGAAATGGAGCAATATCCATCCAATAAAATCGATGGATTTTATGAGCGACTTAAAGCCATGTTCCCGAGTATGTATTCTCATCGGTGTTCTGTAGGGGAGCCCGGAGGTTTCTTTCAACGCGTTGAAGAAGGCACTTGGATGGGCCATATTATTGAGCATATTGCATTAGAGATTCAAACCTTGGCGGGAATGGACACAGGCTTCGGAAGAACTCGTGGTGCTGGTGAAGAAGGCGTTTACCACGTCGTCTTCTCCTACATTGAAGCCAAAGTAGGGCGATATGCTGCCAAAGCAGCCGTTCGAATTTGTGAAGCGCTCATCAAAGGTGAAGATTACGACCTCGAGGACGATATCCAACGCATGCGTGAAATCCGGGAAGATGAACGCCTCGGACCAAGCACCGGCTCCATCGTTAAAGAAGCATTAAGTAGAGGCATTCCTTATATCCGACTAAATAAGTACTCTCTATGTCAATTGGGTTATGGAGCCAATCAAAAACGTATTCAAGCTACGGTAACTTCCGAGACCTCCAGCATTGGTGTGGAGTTGGCTTGTGATAAAGAAGACTCGAAATACCTTTTACAGGAAGCAGAAGTTCCAGTCCCTAAAGGAGAAGTATTTCGTACTGAGCGCGGTCTTCGAGACGCTATCCGTTATGTAGGATTTCCATTGGTGATTAAGCCAGTAGGCGGGAATCATGGACGGGGAATTACAACGAATATCAACTCCGAGGAAGAAGCCTTAGAAGCTTTCCACAAAGCCAAAGAAGTATCAAGATCAGTTATTGCAGAACGCTATATCACAGGCGATGATTACCGATTGCTGGTTATCGATTATAAGTTGGTCGCCGCTGCGAAGCGCACACCTGCTCATGTTGTTGGGGATGGAAAATCAACGATTCAAGAGTTAGTAGATGAAGTAAATAAAGATCCCCGACGTGGCTACGGTCATGAAAAGGTCCTGACAATGATCAAGATCAATGAAATGACGGAAGAAATCTTAAAACAAATGGGCTATTCTACGGAAACAGTTCCAGCTAAAGATGAAGTCGTTTATTTAAAAGATACCGCCAATCTCAGTACAGGAGGTACCGCTACCGATGTTTTCGACATTGTACACCCGAAGAATGTCTTCATGGCAGAACGCATTGCTAGAGTCATTGGGCTAGATATTTGTGGAATTGATGTTATGACACACGATATCTCGAAACCTATAGAAGATACAGGAGGAGCAGTATTGGAAGTCAATGCAGGTCCAGGATTTAGAATGCACCTTGCACCCACAGATGGACTAGCGAGAAACGTAGCTTCCCATGTGATAGATATGTTATTCCCTCCAGGCACTGATTTCAGAATTCCGATTATCGCTGTGACTGGTACAAATGGAAAAACAACCACTACGAGACTTATCGCCCATATTTTTAAGATGATTGGGAAGAAAGTGGGTTATACTACATCTGATGGTGTGTATATCCAAAACCATTTGTTAATGCAAGGCGATTGTACCGGACCAACTAGTGCGGAATTCGTTTTGAGGGATCCAACCGTAAACATGGCCGTTTTGGAGTGTGCGAGAGGTGGATTACTAAGAGCTGGTCTTGGGTTTTCGAACTGTGATATTGGTATTGTGACGAATGTTGCTGCCGACCACCTAGGCTTGAAAGGTATTCATACCTTAGAACAACTTGCTCGAGTAAAAGGAGTTATTCCAGAAACGGTACTACCTGATGGCACGGCCATTTTAAACGCGGACGACGACTTGGTTTTCGAAATGCGAAAAAATGTGGATTGTAATGTAGCGCTATTCTCCATGGATGAAGACAACCCAAGAATTAAGCGCCATATGGAACGTGGTGGATTGTCGGCTATTTATGAAAACGGTTATGTAACGATTTGTAGAGGCCCATGGAAAGTCCGTGTAGAAAAGGCAGTAAATATCCCACTTACCTTCGGAGGGAAAGCCACTTTTATGATTCAAAATGTATTGCCTGCGATTCTCACCGCACATATCCGGGGTGTGAAATTAGAAGACTTAAAAACTGCGCTTCAAACGTTTATCCCATCACCTGGCCAAACGCCAGGTCGAATGAATATGTTCAACTTTAAAAACTTTGACGTACTGGTCGACTATGCCCATAATCCTGCCGGACTAAGAGCATTGCAGAAGTTTGTAGACAACGTAGACGCCAGTGTTAAAGTAGGTATTATTGCTGGGGTAGGTGACCGTAGAGATCAAGATACGGTTGAAGTAGGGACAATTGCCGCAGAAATGTTCGATGAAATCATTATTCGCCAAGATAAAAATCTTAGAGGACGTACAGAAGACGAGTTGATTGCCTTGATGCAAGAAGGTATCAAACAAACCGATCCGAACAAAAAGGTAACGGTGATTCCAAATGAAGAGGCAGCAATATCTCACGCGATTAAAAACGCTCAGGATGGCGCATTAATCGTGATGTCGAGTGACGTGGTTCCTGATGCCTTAGATCTTGTGATGAAGTTTAAAGAAGAAGAGGCAAATAATTTATATAGCTTCTCTACTGAGGATATTCCAAATAAGTAATTATCGAGCAGCGAATTCAAAATCTATCTTTCTTTCGCTATCGGAGATCGTAGCGAATAAACCTGTTTCTGATTTTGAGTACTTAATTTGTTTTGGGAATTCATTCTCAGGATTCGAACAACTGAAGGTAGTTGCTGTGCGCGCATCAAGCACAAAGATGGTCGGATTACTTTCCCCATTTTGAATGACTTGAAATTGCCACTCTTCGTCCGTTTTAAGCAAGGTGATCGTTTCTTGAAACAGCGTATCTGTTCCATCCAGCATTACAGCAATGCCTTCATAAATTGTATCAGAAGTTTTTTCCCAAGTCTCGTAATAAGTGGCATCTGTATTGGTTTGTTCCCATTCGCCCAGTAACCAGTCAAACGAATTGGATGTGCCCTCTCCCTGTTCACTATTCTTGGTAGAACAAGCCGTGAACAAGGCCAAAAGATAGATAATAAAGAAGTGTTTCATGTTGCTATAGTTTTTATTAAGATAACGATTTAAGGATTTAGTTCGGGACTCGTACATTTGGAATATGCAATTCGGCAAAGTAGAACGGCTTGAGGGTATTGATTTTACGCTCCCAGAACTCGATCCAGATTCGTTTCTTCAACTTGATCATTCAGGCACTTCAAAAAAGCCTTCTATTCAAGTAGGGTGCAATACTTGGAATAAACAGCAACTGAAAGATTTTTATCCTAAAGGCATAAAAGATGAGTTGACGTATTATTCTACCCAACTGAATGCGATTGAATTTAATGCTAGTTTTTATCGGATATTTCCCCCGCAACAGTTTGAAAAGTGGCGGGAGAAGACACCAGAGCACTTTAAATTTTTTCCAAAAATATTTCAGGGTATTAGCCATTGGAAACGGTTGAAGAATTGTGTCCGCTATGTTGAAGAGTATACTTATGCTGTAGAACATTTAGAACATAAATTGGGTACGGTCTTCATTCAGTTAAATGAAACCTTTACGGCTACAGAAGCCAATTTGAATACGATGGCTGATTTTTTAACCTACTGGCCCAGTCATATTCCATTGGCTATGGAAGTACGACATACCGACTGGCATAACTCGCCGGATATGGCCTCAGCGTATTACGAGCTTTTAGAAAGTTATAATGTGTCGAATATCATTACTGACACTGCTGGAAGACGGGATTTGCTTCACATGCGACTAACTTCTGATTCTGCTTTTATCCGTTTTGTTGGCGCTAATGATCCAAGTGATTATGATCGAGTAGGGCAATGGGTAGATCGAGTAGAAACCCTACTGAATGCGGGTTTACGTTCGTTGAATTTCTTTGTCCACCAACATCATGAGACAGAATCGGTGCATATTTCTAAGCATTTTATACAAGCGTTGAACAAGCGATTAGGGTTGTCATTGCAGGTTCCTAGTCTTCAAATTTCTCCACAACAAAGCTTATTCTAATGGCGAAGATCACTGAAGCGAAATTTTGGACGAATTTATTGAAGAAGTTGTTGAATATTGTTGCCAAAGATGCTGGCGTTCGAACACGTCCGCCTACTCACCATCAGCACGTAGTACCTCATGAGGAAGGTTGGGCAGTTAAGGGCGAAGGCAATGAACGGTATACTGGGATTTTTGATCGCCAGAGTCAGGCCATTAAGCGGGCGAAGGAGATTGCACGGAATTATGGTTCGGACGTTATCATCCATAGATCTGACGGTACTATCCGAGATCGTATAAGTTATGACAAAGAAGATTGATGCTGTCTTGTTGCAATTTTTTTTTGAGATCTGAATTAAAACCAATGCCCTACATTTACGTGTAGATTTTTTGGATGAAAGTAATAGTCATTGGTTCTGGTTTTTCGGGCTTGAGTGCTGCTTCGCTGTTAGCGAAGCAGGGATACAAGGTAACACTATTAGAGAAAAACGAGACTATCGGCGGGCGAGCCCGCCGATTTTCCACCCAAGGATTCACCTTCGACATGGGGCCATCTTGGTACTGGATGCCCGATGTGTTTGAACGCTATTTTTCGCTCTTCGGCCACACCACGTCCGACTTCTATGAACTTACTCGGCTATCGCCATCGTATACCGTAGTTTGGCACGACGGAATCGACGAAATTCCTGCCGATAAAGAGGAACTCTACGCCTTCTTCGAGAAGTACGAGTCCGGGAGCTCAAAAAAGCTGGAAGCTTTTTTGAAAGACGCGGCCTTTAAGTACAAAGTAGGTATGAACGACTTTGTGCACCAACCAGCACTCAATATCCTAGAATTCGCCCGTTTCGATCTAGTGAAGAAAGCCATGGGCATCAGCCTCTTTACATCGATTTCTAAAGTCATTCGAAGCAATTTCACCCACCCAAAATTGATCGAACTGTTAGAATTTCCAGTGCTATTTTTAGGGGCTACTCCTCAGAACACCCCTGCGCTGTACAGTTTGATGAACCACGCAGATATGACCCTTGGCACCTGGTACCCACAAGGTGGTATGCACAAAATCATTGAAGCCTTCGAAACCATTGCCAAAGAACAAGGCGTCAACATCCTTACCAACCAAGAGGTGCTGTCGGTGAAAGAAGAGCGAGGGAAACTGTCTCATGTCATTACTGCCGACAAAAGCTACACGTGCGATGTGGTAGTAAATTCGGCCGACTACCACCATTTCGAACAACAGGTTTTGCCCGAAGCGTTGCGGCAATATTCGCCTAAGTATTGGAAAAAGAAAACCTTAGCGCCCAGCAGCCTTTTGTATTACATTGGTCTAGATGCAAAGATTCCACGATTGCACCATCACAACTTATTCTTCGATGCCGACTTTGAGGCGCATGCCAAAGAAATTTATTCTACGCATGAATGGCCTAAGGATCCGTTGTTTTATGCCTGTATCCCTTCCAAAACAGACTCGAGTGTTGCCCCAACCGGTGGCGAGAACCTTTTCCTTTTGCTGCCAACTTCTACTATGATTGATGATACCGAAGAAGTCAAAGAAAGGTACTTTGAGTTGATGGCTAATCGCATTCTAAAACATACGGGCTTTGATATTCGCCAACACATCGTTTATTTTAGGAGTTACGCCCAACAAGATTTTAAAAAAGATTACCATGCCTATCGGGGTAATGCATATGGACTAGCCAATACGTTAAAGCAAACAGCATTTTTAAAACCTAAAATGAAGAGTAAAAAAATCGACAACTTATTTTATACCGGCCAGTTGACGAATCCGGGGCCAGGCGTTCCACCATCGATCATTTCCGGGGAAGTAATTTCTAAACTCGTTGCTCAAGAATATCCACTATGATGCAGCTTTATGATCAGGTCTGTTTAGAGACTAGTAAACGGGTTACTCAAGCCTATACAACCTCTTTCTATTACGGAATTCAAATGTTAGGCAAAGAATTGCGTCAGCCCATCTACAATATTTATGGTTTTGTACGCTTCGCAGATGAGATTGTTGATACGTTTGACAAAGGCGATAAAGCCATGCTGCTCAATAAATTCACAGAAGACACGTGGTTAGCTATCGAGCAGGGCGTCAGTCTGAATCCCATTCTACATAGTTTCCAAGAAACGGTGAATCGCTTTAACGTAGACCACAGCCATATTCAAACCTTTATTGATAGCATGGCCATGGATTTAGAACAGCGAACATATACTCAAAAAGAGTATAAGAAATACATCTTAGGCTCAGCAGAAGTGGTGGGATTAATGTGCTTACATGTATTTGCTGGAGGCGACCAAGCCAAATACGACGCATTGAAGCCTGGTGCCATGAAGTTGGGCAGTGCGTTCCAAAAAATAAATTTCCTACGCGACCTTAAAGCAGATAGCCAAGGTTTGGGGCGAATTTATTTTCCTAACGTAGACTTATCCACGTTTAATGAAGCCACCAAGCAGCAGATTGAGCAGGAGATTGAAGCGGAATTTTTTGAAGCTAGAGAAAGTATAAAACAGCTTCCAAAATCTTCTCGATTGGGCGTTTATACTGCATGGGTCTATTATTATGGTCTGCTGAAAAAAATCAAGCATTTGCCTCCAGCGACTATTCTCACCCAACGGGTGAGAATACCCAATTGGAAAAAGATGTTCCTACTTTTTCAAGCCAGAATGAAAATGACATTCGGAGGTATTTAATATTTCACTAGTAACTTTATCCGCATGATCTTAGTCTACATACTGATCACCCTTGTGACTTTCGTTATTATGGAAGGCGTTACCTGGCTCACACATAAATATGTGATGCACGGCTTTCTTTGGAGTTGGCACGAAGACCATCATCAGCCTCGCTATAATGGTATTTTCGAAAAAAATGATCGATTTGGCTTGGTCTTTTCGACCATTAGTATCTCCTTATTTTTATCCAGCACGCTCTTAGGAGCGCCATGGTACTTATTTATTGGTTTGGGTATTCTACTATATGGTATTGCCTATTTTTTAGTCCATGATATTTTCATTCATCAACGTACAAAATGGTTCCGTAATAGCAATCATTGGTACTTTCGTGCGTTAAGAAAGGCACATAAAGTACATCACAAACATTTAGGTAAAGAAGAAGGAGAGTGTTTTGGTATGCTCTTCGTTCCAATAAAATATTTTAAAGAAGCCATGGCTACTACGAAAAAAGCGGCATGAAAGAACTCGAAACAGAAATTCAAGAAAAATTAAAGAACTGGGCACAAATTGTTTCCAAATACCAAAAGCCAAATATCAAGAAAGCGATTTGGCAAATTATTAACACGTTTGTTCCATTTTTTGGGTTGTGGGTGTTGATGTATTTCAGTTTAGATTGGTCCTATTGGATTACATTGGCCCTAGCCTTAGTGAACGGATTCATGATGGTACGCATTTTCATAATTCAGCACGATTGCGGCCATCGTTCGTTTTTTAAGAATCAAAAGTTGAACAACATCGTTGGTTTTATTTGTAGTTCTTTCAGTTCTATTCCTTATCGGTTTTGGGCAGGTACGCACCATTTTCATCATGCGCATAATGGTCAACTTGAAGTCACCAATATCGGCGATGTAAAAACACTAACCGTGGCATCTTATCGAAAACTTAATTGGTTCAAAAAGCTTCGATACCGACTTTATCGGCATCCATTGGTTTTATTTATTCTTGGGCCACTTTATTACATCAGTTTTAGTTGTAGAACCCCGATTATCCCATTTAAGGGCTGGAAAAAATTCAAATGGTCGTTGTGGTTCAACAATGTATATCTCATCTTGTTTTATGCACTGATGGCGGCTGTGATCGGCTGGAAGAAATTTTTCTTGGTGCAGATTCCTATTATTGTTGTCTTTGCCATTATTGCTGTTTGGTTCTTTTATGTGCAACACCAACATGAAGAAACGTACAAGCAATGGAAGAATAAATGGGACTATTTATTGAGTGCGATAAAAGGCAGTACATATTACAAGCTTCCCAAGGTATTTCAATGGTTCTAGGGAAATATTGGCTATCACCACATTCATAATTTGAATCAGAACATTCCAAACTATAATTTGGAGAAATGCGCGAAGGAAAATCCCGTATTGAATCGATATGTGCGCGTCATGACTTTTTTCGAAAGCTTAAAGTGCATTTTCAATCATTTATGGGATGAAGAAAGTCAACGTATGATTAGCTTCAGGGAATTCCGTCGTTTAGAAAAACACCGAATGGCTGCTTGATTCTGGTCTTTTTAATCAAGTTGACAACTCCCAATAAAATCCAAGGCCTAAAGAGGAAATCAAGTGGTTTCGACTTGATTTAAAATGGAAGCGTTTATTGGATATAGTCATAGCATAAAAAGCTATTTTCGCACAAGAAACGAAATCCTTTGAAGTCAAACAAACCCGCCCGTAGCAACGGGGCTATTTTATTTTCTTTATTTTTTGCTGTACTCATTGATATGTTGGGCGTTGGAATTGTCATTGTGGTGATGGCGCCCTACATCAAGGATTCGGTGACTTTGTTTGCTACAGAAGTATCGCAGGATATGCGGAATACCATTTACTTGGTTATGGTGGCTTTATTTGGTGGGGCTCAGTTCTTTGGAGCTCCCTTATTAGGAGGCTTGTCGGATAACTATGGTCGGAAGCGATTGGTGATTTTATCTATGATTGGTGGCGCGTTCGGGTATTTATTATTCTCTCTTGGGACCCTGTGGGCGGTGCTTCCTCTTTTGTTTGTTGGCCGGATTGTTACCGGATTTTTCTCGGGAAGTGTATCTATTTTATATTCTATTATTGCGGATTTAAGTCGTCCTGAGAATAGGGCGAAGAACTTTGGGATTTTGGGGGCTGCCTTTGGCGTTGGTTTCGTTGTTGGTCCTGCATTGGGCGGTTACTTAGCCGATCCAACTGTAGTGTCTTGGTTCAACGAGAGTACGCCATTTTTTGCTGCGATGGCGCTCAGCTTGCTGAGCGCTTTACTCATCTACCTCACAGTCCCTGAAACGTTTGCTCGAAAACACCATGAGGAGAAAGTTAGACTGAATTTATTACAAGGATTTTTAAATATTAAAGAAGCGCTACAAATCAAAGGACTTACGCCCATTTTAGTGGTCTTATTCTTCATATATTTAGGCTTTACGTTCTTTACACAGTTTTCCACGGTATACCTCCAAGATGAACTCAATTTCTCCTTAAATGACTTAAGCAAGTTCTTTGCATTTATAGGCTTAGTCCTATTCCTTACCCAAATGGGACTAATTCGTTTAGTTACCTCGTATTTCTCAGCGCCCCAAATTGTTCGAGTGGTATTGCTCACGCTTTCTGCAGGCCTCTTTATTTTTATCTTGCCCGATAACAAAACCTCTTTATATTGGATCGCTCCAATCATTCCATTATCTTTTGGATTGTTGCAACCCAATGTGCTCTCCATCATCTCCAACAGTGCTTCTAGTGAAATCCAAGGTCAGATATTAGGCATCCAGCAATCGATTCGCTCTTTGGCTTTTTTCTTTCCTCCAATGGTGTCTGCTTACATTAGCACACTTGACCGAACCTTGCCGAATAAAGTAGGCGCACTCTTTGTTTTCATAGCATGGTGTGTCTTCCTCATCTTCTACAGGAAATCATCCACGCCTAAAATGTAGAAAAGTTTTACATGCACTTTTTCTTTCAAACCTTATTTTTACGAAGGCAATGTTTACATTTGCGTCCCTTTAAAAATTGATAGTTTGGCTTTAAAGAAAACCATTTCCGGCTTCCGAGGTACTATTGGAAATCAACCCGGCGAAAATCTCACCCCAATTGATATTGTTCAGTTCACGTCTGCGTATTGCTCGTGGTTAATTGAAACGGGTAGAGCAAAGAAAATCATCATTGGCCGTGATGCCCGTATTTCCGGCGATATGGTGAACAAGCTTGTCACAGCTACTGCGATGGGCATGGGTATTGATATTGTTGATCTTGGTTTGAGCACTACACCAACTGTAGAAATGGCCGTTCCAATGGCTGAAGCTGGTGGTGGAATCATTTTAACGGCGAGTCACAATCCGAAAGAATGGAATGCCTTAAAGCTATTGAATGAAAAAGGCGAATTCATTAGTGCGAAAGATGCCCAGCGCGTATTGGATTTAGTGGATGCGGGTAGTTATTCTTTTGCAGAAGTGAATCATTTAGGCTCATACACGACGGATGATACTTACTTAGAGAAGCACATTGAAGCTATCTTAGAAATCCCATTGGTTGATAAAGCCGTTATTGAAGCGGCTAACTTTAAAGTCTTAGTAGATGCCGTGAATTCTTCAGGTGGCATCGCCGTTCCGGCGATGCTTCGTGCACTTGGAGTCACCGATATCATTGAACTCAACTGCGAACCAACCGGCCAATTTGCCCACAACCCAGAGCCCCTGCCGGCAAATTTAAGCCAAGCCTCTAGCACCATTAAGAAAGAAAATGCCGACTTAGGCATTGTTGTAGACCCAGATGTAGACCGTCTGGCCTTTATTAACGAAGATGGTACCATGTTTGGCGAAGAGTATACACTTGTAGCTGTAGCCGATTATATCCTACAAAACCACCCTGGAAATACAGTGTCCAATCTTTCTTCAACCATTGCACTTCGTCAAGTTACCGAGAAGTATAACGGGGAATATCATTCGGCTGCGGTAGGAGAAGTTAATGTTGTAGAGAAAATGAAAGCCGTTAATGCCGTTATTGGTGGAGAAGGAAATGGCGGAGTTATTTATCCAGCCCTTCATTACGGTCGTGATGCTTTAGTTGGTATTGCGCTCTTCCTCACACATTTAGCTAAGGCCAATATGCCTATTTCTCATTTGAGAGGCCAATACCCCAAATTGCACATTTCTAAGAATAAAATCAATTTAGAGAAAGGCATGGATGTGAACGTCTTTATTGAAGGAGTTTCTGAAAAATATAAAGTCCGAGAACAAAACCACGAAGATGGGTTGAAAATCTACTTTGATGACAGTGACTGGGTACACTTAAGGGAATCTAATACAGAGCCAATTATCCGAATCTATTCGGAAAGTACAACCGAAGTTGCTGCGAATAACTTAGCAGATAAAATCAAGGCAGATATCCGAGAAATCATGCAAGAAAAAGGCATGGTATAGATTACACCATCAATCTTAAAATTCCGCTTAAATTTGCAGCATGAGTCTCATTTATTTCGATAATGCTGCTACAACAAAGGTCGATGAACAAGTGGTTCAAACTATGTTGCCATTTCTCACCGAACATTACGGGAATCCCTCGTCAATACACGGATTGGGAAGACGTACGCGTGCTGCAGTAGAAAAGGCACGGAAAGTGATTGCGGGCCATCTCAATGCTTCTACAGCAGAAATCTTTTTCACTTCTGGTGGAACAGAGAGCAACAATATGGTGCTTAAAAATTGTGTGCGTGATCTTGGAGTTACTTGTTTAATTTCCTCGAAGATTGAACACCATTGTGTCTTGCATACGGTAGAAAATTTGGAAGAAGCGGGTCTAAAAGTCGCTTATGTAGATGTGAATGAACAAGGCTTTTTCGATTTAGAACATTTGAAACAGTTATTGAAAGCACATCAATCAGAGAACGTGTTGGTGTCGTTAATCCATGCGAATAATGAGATTGGGACAATTAATGATTTGGCTGCTATTGGTGAGATCTGCAAAGAATATGATGCGCTCTTTCATGCAGATACCGTTCAAACCATCGCGCACTTCCCATTAGATCTCACGCAGATCAATGTTCATTTTGTTTCTGCTTCTGCGCACAAATTTCATGGTCCAAAAGGCGTTGGATTTGTATACATTTCTGGCGATACCCATTTGAAACCTTTGATTCATGGTGGGGCACAAGAACGAAACATGCGTGCAGGTACTGAGAATATTGCTGGCATAGTTGGAATGGCTAAAGCCTTAGAAATTGCTTATGAAGAATTAGAGGAAACAAAGGCGTACATTTTAGAACTTAAGCGCTATTTCAAATCGCTTTTACAACAAGAAATTCCTGAAGTTCAGGTGAATGGGGCTCAATGTGAAAACTGTTTATACACGGTGCTCAATGTATCGTTTCCAGCTTCTATTGCTTCCGATATGTTGATGTTTAATTTGGATATAGCGGGCATATGTGCTTCTGCTGGGAGTGCGTGCAGCTCAGGCGCTGATCAAGGTTCTCATGTGCTTAACGCCATTGGAGTTCCTGCAGACCGGCCATCGATTCGATTTTCGTTTTCGAAGTATAATACAAAAGAAGAGATTGATATTGCAGTGGCTAAATTGAAAGAAATAATTGGCGTTCCCGCCTAAAGTCAACCCCAAACCGGCTAGCCGGTTTGGGGTCTTTACACTTCACTTACTTTTACTAAATCCACTATGGGCTTTTAATATGCACTTTTAGACGACCTTTTTCGTTTTCCTTACATCGCCCAAGCTCTTTTTAATTTCTATGATTCGACCCCTTGCTCTTAGTTTTTTTGTTTGCTTTAACTTCATTTGCAACGCACAACAAGACAGTCTTCAACAAATTGAAGCCGTAAAAATTAGCACACTCCGTACCGAAAAAACAGAAGCGATTAGTCACCGGATCGATCAAAAAATGATTCAGCGTCACCCAGCGCAACAAGTATCCGAGTTGCTGAATCAATTACCTGGTTTTCACATCCAAGAGTCATTAGGGAATGCCGGAAGTCCGCAATTGTACTCAGTTCGAGGTGGAAGAAGTAAGGATGTACTCTTCTTAGTGAACGGAATTCCTGTTGGAGATGCTTCTCAAATTTCAGGCTTTCAAGACCTGAATCTCATTCCCATAGAAAGTATTGAACACATTGAAGTCGTTTACGGAGGATCATCTGTATTATATGGATCCAATGCCTCTGCAGCGGTTGTAAATATTACTACAAAACAAGCATTTACTACTACGCCCATTCAATCGGCATTAGAAATTGGGAAATGGAATAGCATCCGACAATCTTTCCAAATAGGTGGAAAGAATAAGAAAGGGACTTTAGCCTATTTAGCGAATTCAGCTCATTTTATTACAGATGGATTTTCTGCCGCACAAGATACATTGAACACGAATAGATTTGATGAAGACGCTTCTAAGCGACATAGCTTTTTGGGCAATTTAAAATACCAAAAAGAGGCACTTACTATCGGTTGGACGAATACCTTCTCGCTCCATGAATTTGATTTCGATGGAGGGGCTTTTCTAGATAGTGATGATATTCAAAATAATAAAGAGTTCAAAAGCCAGTTAAAGCTGAACTGGAAACACGGCCAACAAGCCGAAATGACAGTGAATACAGGTTACCAAAAGAATAAACGCAACCAAGAAAATAGTTTTTCCCCAAATAACAACCGCCGTTTTGCTCAATTTGATGCCCAAAGCGTTCACCTTGAGGTGTTTGAAAAGCTGAAATTGACGAATTCTACAACTGTAGTAGCGGGATTATATGGAGCGACATCCAAAACAGACCAATACGGTGTGGATTTTTTCATCAATGAATATGTTCAGAATATAGCGAGAGATAGTGCTGTATTTACAGTCTTTGATCCTTACCTCTATGTTCAAGTCTTTCCAACCTCGCGTTTAGATGTGCATCTTGGTGGACGATTAAATACGCATAGTGATTATGGAAACCATTTAGTGTATCAAGGAAGTGCTTCGTACGATATTGTTCAGCATACATCGTTTAAATTTCGGGTAAATGCCGGGTATTCAACGGCTTATATTACGCCGAGTTTATTCCAATTGTATTCTTCTTTTGGGAATCAAGATTTAGAGCCAGAGGAATCAGCCACCGCAAGCGGTGGCTTCTCCTTCCAATTTGAAGATAAACTCCAACTCAATGCCACTGCATACCGCAGAGAAGAATCGGTACTTATTGGCTTTTCCAATTCTACTTTCGCTTATGCGAATTCCCTAGAAGACACTTATGCAGAAGGCATTGAGGCCTCACTAAAGTTTACGCCTACTGACGAACTCAACGCTACTGCTTTCTTTGCGCAAGTAGATCGAGCGAATGATGTAGAATTATATCGAATTCCTACTAGTGAGTGGGGTGGAGCAGCGTCTTTACGCCCAAAGGCTGTGCCCAACTTTATGTTCACGGCCGATTATCGACGACTAGGCCAGCGAACCATGCCGCTTTTCAACACCACTACATTCCAAACGGACGAGTTTGATCTAGACGGATACAATGCATTGAATTTTACGGCCAGTGCAGATTTTTGGGACAAACAAATTCAAACCTACGTCACAGCTCGAAATATTACCGAGGATGATTACATCGACAATCTAGGCTATAATGCGGAAGGTTTTAACGTGCGAATTGGAGCTAAGTTTCGAATGCAATAAGCTACCTGACCAATGCATCTTCTACTTCTAAGCTGGGGAGCAATGCCCGTAATCCTTGGAAAGCTCCGATAAATGCCCCTGTAAATAGGACATCACCCGCTAATGTGTTTTTAAAGAAAGGAAGTCCAGCAGCATAACATGCCATTAAGCCTTCGATCGTTTGAGCGTAATAAGAACTGCCTGCCCAAACCCCAAAGTTGGAGATGATAAAAAACAGTAGGGAAGCGCCTAATGCGCTCGTTAATGCGGTAGTGAAATTTCGTTTCTGAGCTAGAATTAAAAAAGCCAATACGATTCCTACAGCAAAACCCAAATAATCCCATAGTCGCCCGGCATAGAAGTCGTATCCATTTGTAGCATTGATGACTAAGTCGGAAAGGAATAAGGCGCCTAAGGCTAGGAGGAAGGCCATCCACTTTTTCTTAAAGTAATACACGGCAAATATTCCAATGCCGGCAATAGGAGCGAAGTTCGCAATATCGGCAGTGCCTAAACGAAGCATAGCCATAGCTATGATGAGTGACAATAAGAGGATGTGCTTAGCTTTCATACGACAAAGATAATTGAAATAAAAAACCCGTCCCGGCTTAGCCGGGACGGGTTAATATCGTTTACAAGAAACCTATTCTTCCTCTTTTGCTGCTTTCGCGGCTTTCTTTTTAGGGGCTTCCAACTCTACAAGTTTTCCTGTTCTAGCTGCAACTCCTGCTTTTACATTTCTTGTTTTCTTAGGTCGTGATTTTCCAAAAGAAGATTTAATGATCTTTCCTTTTTTCGTTCTTCTATCGCCTTTTCCCATGTGTTATCTACTTTTTTTGTGGCGCAAATATAGCCATTTGGTCAATAAGTTCAACTTTTCCATTTGATATTACAACCAATACTTGGCTTTTGGTCACTGTTCACTTCTCGGCCTTCTAATAGAGCATCTAAAGCAGCTCGGATGGATGAACCATTAACAGGTAAACCATTCCCAGGACGAGCGTCATCCAATTGCCCCCGATACACAGCAACCAAATCCTGATCAAAGATGCTGAAGTCTGGTGTGCAAGCGGCACTATACGCCTTGGCGACTTCCTGACTCGCATCATATAAATAAGGAAAAGGATAGCCTAAACGCGCTGCTTCAACTTTCATCAAGTCTGGATGATCTTGCGGATAATTCTCTACATCGTTACTGCTGATCGCAATAAAGGAAATTCCTTGAGAACTATAGTCATTCGCTAAGTCTATAATTCCTTGATCCACATGTTTTACAAACGGGCAATGGTTACAAATAAACATTACAACTGTTGCATGTTCGCCTCGTAACTCATTTAGTGATAATTGCTTTCCAGAAATGGTGTCTGGTAAAGAAAAGTCAGGTGCTGTAAACCCAAGTGGAATAGGTGTAGTAGGAGTGCGGGCCATTAATCGTAGTCTTCTGGGTTATACTTTCCAGGTGCCTTGAATAAGATGGCGTAGCTTTCTTTCAGACTTCGTGCTTTCAATAAGTTTTTGAAAATATCCACCCAAACATGAAACACTAATCTTAATGGATTATATCCTTTAACTGGATTTTTAATTCCGTAAATGGGTTGTTCTTCTTCTGGTTGAAACGTTCCAAATATGCGATCGAATATAATGAAGGTAGATCCGTAATTCCTATCTAAGTATTTATCATTTTTTGCATGATGAACACGGTGGTGCGATGGTGTAGTAAAGAAAAACTCAAACCAAGCCGGCATCTTACGAATCAACTCTGTGTGGATCCAAAACTGATAGAGTACAGCAATTTGGTGGCAAATAAAGAAGACAACAGGATGAAAACCCAGTAAACTTACCGGAATAAAAAAGATGATCTTTATTTGTTGTGTCCACGAAAGTCGGAATGACGTAGAGAAATTGTATTTATCTGAATTATGGTGGGTAACATGAGTTGCCCAAAGAAAATTGGTTTCATGCCCTAAACGATGCGCCCAATACCTACAGAAATCCAACACAAAGAAGCAAAGGATATAACTCCACCAAGTTGGTTTAATGTACAGCGGGGAAATATTATAGGCCCAAAGCGCAACGATAAATAAGAGTGTTTTAGTGAAAAGCCCTTGAATAATATATCCGATGCCAATGGTTAAAGAAGCAATAAAATCCTTCTTTTCATACAGTCCTTTTTGCCCTCTCCAGCTGATATACATTTCAACGAAAGCCAAGGCAATCATTATAGGTCCGGCGTATAAAATAATATTTGGAAGATTGTAAGTATCAAATAATTCCGTTATTGTGAGTTTCTCTTTCATGTGTTAGTTTTCGACACTAAACGTTTTACGAACATTTTTTTCGTCCGTATTTAATTGGTTAATAAGCTCTTCGGAATTCGAGAATTGTCTTTCAGACCTTACAAAGCATGCAAAGGTAATAACTAATTTCTTACCATATAAATTGCCCTCGTAATCTAAAATATGGGCTTCAATCGTTTTCGATTTTCCATCGAAGGTCGGACGTGTTCCAATATTGAGCATGGCGGGGTGTTGTTGGCCATCAATTTCGGCTAAAACAGCGTAGACACCATTTCCTGGAATGAGCTTTAGTTCTTCTGTCGGAACAAGATTTGCAGTTGGAAAGCCAATGGTTCGACCTCTTTTTTCCCCATGAACGACATAGCCTTCAAAAGTATATCGGTAGCCAAGTAATTCGTTCGCTGCTTCAATGCTACCTTCTCCCAGTAATTCTCGAATCTTTGTAGAACTTAAAGTAATATCATTGATGGTTTGTTCATTGATTTGGGTCAATTCGTAGTTCATTGACTCAGCCAATTCATTAAGAAGTTCAACACCGCCAGATCGTCCTTTTCCAAAGCGATGATCGTAGCCAATAACGATGTGCTTTGGATGAAACTTACCTACTAAAAAGTCTTTAACGTAGGCTTCTGCGCTCATGGACGAGAAGTCTGCCGAAAACGGCACGATGAAAAGATAATCGAGCCCCAATTGCTCTAATAAATGAGCGCGTTCTTCAATACTGGTGAGGAGCTTTAACGATTTATTCCCTGGATTCAAAATCATCCTAGGGTGTGGGTGAAACGTAATCAACCCCGATGTGCCATTTGTGGAATTTGCTTTAGAAATAATTGTCTGCAAGAGTTCTTGATGTCCTCGGTGAACACCATCGAACGTACCAATAGTCAGCACAAGCCCGTCGATATCGGGGAGTTGATCAAGCTGGTGTATGACCTTCACGATGTGCTTTTACATGGTGAACAAAATCTTCTACAGTCCAAGCATCTTCGATGGAAAAATCGCCAATTTGTATTCTCCGTAAATCATGGAGGTAGGCGCCAACACCAAGTTGCTGGCCAAAATCGTGTGCGATAGACCGAATGTAAGTGCCTTTCGAACAGCTGATTTTAAAATGGATGAAGGGCAAATCAATCGCTGTAATATCGAACGTGGTGATTTCAATATTACGTGCTTCCCGTTGGATTTCTTGTCCTTTTCGAGCTAATTCATAGAGTTTTTTGCCGTCTTTTTTGATGGCCGAAAACATAGGTGGAATCTGGGCTTGTTGCCCTAGAAAGGAATCCGCAGTTTGTCGGATCAGGTCTTCGGTAATATGATGATAAGGCAGACTGTTCTCTTCCTCTGTTTCTCGATCATAGGATGGGGTGGTATTGCCGATTTTAAATGCACCGGAATAGCTTTTTGGAAGTCCAGTTAGTTCCGTGAGCTTTTTGGTGAATTTCCCAGTACATAGAATCATGAGCCCAGTAGCTAGAGGGTCAAGCGTTCCAGCGTGTCCTACCTTGGCTTTCACCGTGTACTTCACTTTTTTAACCAAATTAAATGAAGTCCATTCGTAGGGCTTATCGAGCAAAAGCATAGCTCCTTCCTTGAATTGGTATGGCGGTTTAAAATTCACTTAGGCAAAGATGATGGCTAAAATACCAACGACAAAACAGTAATAAGCAAAATAGCTGATTTTCCCTTTCTTGACGATGTTAAGCATGAGGGTGCAAGCGGCTACGCCGCTTGCAAACGCCCCTAAAAAACCCACGCCTAGAATACCTGCATCTACAGATAAGCTCGGTGCCTCCATGATTTCTTTAATCTGCAAGAGACTCGCACCAATAATCGGTAGTAAGACCATTAGAAATGAAAACCGAGCGGCTTGTTCTTTCGAAATACCTAAGTTCAATGCCGTAGAAATCGTGGCTCCTGAACGAGAAATCCCAGGAATAATAGCAGCTGCTTGCGCCAGGCCAATTAAAAAAGCCTTTCCGAATGTGAGCTCACCGGTATTCGATTTGAAAAGGGTAGTGCTGAGCAGAAGTCCGCCCGTAACCAATAAGGAAATCCCGACTAATGTTAAGTTGCCCGTAAACAAGGCCGCGATTTGTGCTTCAAAACAAAGCCCTAATATGGCAATAGGTATCATTGAAATTAAGATATAACTAATGAATCGGGTGTGCTCGTTCCATTCAAATTTGAACAGTTCCTTGAACAAAAAGCCAATGTCTTTTCGAAAAACCAAAATCGTACTTAGGACAGTGGCGAGATGCACAATTAATGAAAAAGCTAAATCATCTTCAATATTCATGTTTAAAATCGCCTTGCCCAATTCAATATGGCCGCTACTACTAACGGGTAAGAATTCTGTGAGTCCTTGTACAATGCCCAGTAAGAGCGCTTTAAGAATGTCCATTCAGACTATGCCTTTTTGAAGATGGCAAAGAATTCTACGGCAAAACCTAGTAAAATCAAGATAGGCGCTAAGGTAATTCTGCGGAAGCTATAGACTTCATCTGGATTGAAGACATTGGGATCTTCACTTCCACCACCACTCATTAAGGCGAAACCAATTAGAATCAAGGCAAGGCCCAATAACATGAGTAAGTAATTCTTCTTCCCGAATAAAAAGTCTGCATCTTTTTCCATAGCGCTGTAAAATTAATATAAGTCTTCAATTTTTGCCCTCAAATACTTTCTTACTGAAAAAGAAGTGCTTAGTAACGAAAGCAATACGCCTAGAAGGGTAATACCACCTGCAATTCCTGAGAGAATAGGCAGATCGGCTCGAGTAAAAATACCTGGAATGGTTTGTCGCAGGTAATAGACGACACCTACTAAGAGTAGAATGGCAATTAAGCTGCTTAGGAAGCCATTCAACGTGCCTCGTTGTAGGAATGGTCGAATAATAAAGCCGTTGGTGGCACCGACGAGCTGCATGCTCTTGATTAAAAAACGCTTCGAATACATCGCTAAACGGATGGCTGCATCGCCCAAAGTGAAGGCAATCAATAAAAATAGAAGTGCAGCGATAGCTAGTATGGTAGCTACTTTTTGAATATTCGTATTCACCAATTCAACCAATCCTTCTTGGTATACAATTTCATTGATGAGTGGCTCTTTTTCTAGGAGCGGAAGAATTTGGGCAAGACTGTCGGAATTGGCGTACTTCGATTGGAGGTTGAGGTTGAGTGAAGCGGGTAGTGGATTGAAATCGAGCACGGAAGCATCAAATTCTTCTGCGAATGCTTCAGCAGCTTCAGCTTTGGATATATACGCCACTTCTTTGGTGTAGTCTTTAGCAGCTAGAGCTTGCTCTAGCTGCTTAATCTGCGTTTCTTCAATATCCTCTTTCAGGTATAAACTAATCTCAATATTCTCCTTGAAGTGGTCCGATAACTTCTTCGCCTGAAGCATAAATAACGAAAGAATGCCCAGTAAAAACAAAACAAGAGCAACACTCAAGATCGAAGAAATATAAGATGGTTTGTGTTTGCGCGCCAATTCAATAATTTTTTCAAAAATAGGCATTCGTCACTTTGCGCTTTAATAGGTTATTAACACTAATAACTTACTTTTACAGCAAAGCCAATTCATGAAAATGATACTGAAACTCATCGGCATTTTGATCCTCCTTCCCCTTGTGTATGTGATTGGAGTGATTCTACTTGGGCAATTGACGTATTACAGTCCGAAAGACGTAGAATCTATAAATAATATGGACAAGCCCCATGCTCTTTCCGATAGTTCCTTTACTGAACTCATATGGAACATAGGCTATGCAGGCTTGGGGAAAGACATGGATTTTTTCTTTGATGAGGGCAAGCAAGTACGTTGTACAAAAGTACAACATCAAACCTATTTTGATGGGGTAGAGAACT
>JAHQVX010000126.1 GCA_019634125.1 Saprospiraceae bacterium | reverse complement strand
TTCGCGTAGGCAAAGAAGCCGTGCTCGGCGCAAACGTGGTCTTAACCGCCTCTACCCACATTATAGACGTCACAGGTTCTGAACCAAAAACCCTCAAAGGTGAAGTTCCACCAAAATCAGTTGTTATTCCCGGAAGTTATACCAAATCCTTCCCTGCTGGCGACTACCAAGTACCCTGCGCACTCATTATTGGGCAACGAAAAGAAAGCACCAATAAGAAAACATCATTAAACGAAGCGCTCCGGGACTATAATGTCAGCGTCTAATCCCTTATTCCCCAAGCCTACGAGTATTAACACATCTGCGAATTATTTCATTGGTTTTGTTGCCTGCCGTTTCAGACCTTTTTACACATTTAAATGTGTAAAATAAACTGTAAAAAACCATACTTAAGTGGTAACTTTTACGTTGTAAGTATGTACTCACTATTGAGCACAATAAACTACCCCTAAACAACCAATATGAAAAAGTATTTTCGATCATTTACCAACGCGATTAAATACTTCATCAATAAAGGCTACAATCTCGACTTTAACCAACACATCACCGCACTCCTCCAATCCAAATTCTCTGTAGATGCTGTCTACAAATTCGATGAAAATCATCATGTAGAAACCGAAGACTCTACCATTTATGCCATCACAATCAACAATATTCATAGAGGTATATATGTAGACCGTCAACAAAGCGATGAGAACCATCGTAAAATTGTTCAGAAAATTAATGAGGCTTTAACCGCTGCATAAGCCGTATACTACATATTTTTGCCGCCATGATTCTTTTGGACGGCAAAGCCACTGCAGAAACCATACTGCAAGAAATTAAACAAGAAGTAGATTCTTTTAGACAACAAGGTCTCCGAGAACCTGGCCTCGCCGTAATTATGGCGGGAAACAACCCCGCCAGTGCTTCCTATGTGCGCAACAAAATCAGAAGTTGCGAAAAAGTGGGCTTTCACTCCCAACACATCCATGTTGGAGAAGACATCACCCAAGAAGCTATCTTAGACTTAGTGCATGATTTAAACCAAGATGATCGTATCGATGGTTTTATCGTGCAACTCCCACTCCCCAATCAAATAAACGTCGACCAAGTCATTGCAGCAATTGACCCTTCAAAAGATGTAGATGGATTCCATCCCATGAATATGGGAAATGTAAGCCTCGGAAGAGAAGCCTTTATCAGCGCAACACCCAATGGTATTCTAGAACTTATAAAGCGCTACGAAATAGAAACCAGCGGGAAACACGTAGTGGTCGTTGGAAGGAGTAACATCGTTGGCCGGCCAATGAGTATTCTATTAAGCAGAAGTGGCTATCCCGGCAATGCGACGGTTACACTGACCCATTCCCGAACTCAAGATTTAAAAGCCATCACCCTTCAAGCCGACATTCTAATTGCAGCGGTTGGAAGGCCGAATATGATCACAGCAGACATGGTCAAACCTGGCGCAGTCATTATAGATGTAGGCATAAACAGAGTGGAGGACTCTTCTAGAAAACGTGGATATCGCTTAGTAGGCGATGTAGACTTTGAGGGAATCAGTCACAAAGCCAGTTATGCCACACCAGTGCCGGGAGGAGTTGGACCAATGACAGTAACCTCGCTCATGATGAATACCCTTAAGAGTTATAAAAAACGCGTGCAGTAACTCCGTTGAGCACTTACACCATGGTGAATGTACTTCTATATGCCCCAGAATATCGACCCAACCTGTCGAATATGATTCGCTCTGCCGAGTTTTTCGGGCTAAAACATATCTATATTTTCGACAAGAATGGCTTGCTTGACCCGCCTAAAAACAAGGCCACCAAAGCAGATATGGAACATCTAGCTCGGGTATGGACTGCAGGTGCTGTAGAACATATTGAAATTCGAAAAATAGACGATGTTCGTAGCTTCTTCAAATCCTATCCAGGTCGGAAAATAGCAACAGTCATCGATGAGCGTGCCCAACATTTAGATCAATTCACCTTTCAAGAAAATGATTTGATTATTATGGGGCCGGAAAAAGAAGGACTATCCTACTCTACTAGAGCACTTTGTAACGAAAAAGTATTCCTACCTAACAAAGGCGTGACCGATTGCTTGAATGTGTCGGTTATGCTTGGCATTATGCTTTTTGCTTCTTTAAAATAGTCTATTTTTATACCAAACAACTGCCATGTCAAAACCCTTACACCGATGTGGGTGGTGCTTAGGTGATCCCATTTACGAAAACTACCACGATGAAGTATGGGGAGTACCCACTTATGATGATCGAGATTTATTCGCGAAGCTGATCTTAGATGGCGCACAAGCAGGGTTAAGCTGGATCACTATTCTCAAAAAGCAAGACAATTATTATCAAGCATTCGACAATTTTGATGCAGAGAAAATCGCACGATATTCTCCTAAAAAAATAGAAGAATTGCTCCAAAACCCGGGCATTGTTAGGAATAAACTAAAAGTAAATGCAGCAGTCACCAATGCACAAGCCTACTTAAAGATTCTAGAGGAAGAAGGCAGTTTCTCCGACTTCCTCTGGAAGTTCGTAGACGGACAACCCATTGTAAATACGTGGAAGCACCATAAAGAGGCGCCAGCAACATCATCAGAAAGCGATGCTTTGAGTAAAGCGTTAAAAAAACGTGGCTTCAAATTTGTTGGATCCACGATTGTTTATGCCTTTATGCAAGCTGTAGGCATGGTAAATGACCACACCGTAAGTTGTTTTCGGTATAAAGAAGTTCAAAAGCTCTATTAAATTTCTAGCTTTGCGCCGTGGTAGAAACGGAAAATCAAAAAGCATTGATTGAACAAGGACTGGCATTACCTATTATGGAGCAGTTCTACACGATTCAAGGAGAAGGCATGCATACAGGTATGCCTGCCTATTTCATCCGACTCGGCGGTTGTGATGTAGGTTGCGTTTGGTGTGATGTGAAAGAAAGCTGGGATGCAACAGCACATCCCATTCAATCTGTACATACGATTGTACAAGCAGCAATTGATAACTCTGAATCGAGACTTATAGTGATTACAGGAGGTGAACCCGCCATGTACAACTTAGAACCGCTTTGTACGGCACTTATTGAAGCGGGATTCCAGCTTCATATCGAAACTTCTGGAGCATACATGATCCAAGGCACCTTAGATTGGGTCACTGTTTCGCCAAAGAAATTTAAAGCACCTCTTCCAGAGGTGCTCGAACACGCCGATGAATTAAAAGTGGTGATCTACAATAAATCCGACTTTGCTTGGGCAGAAGAACACGCCGCATTTGTAGATGAAACCTGCGGATTACTCCTTCAACCCGAATGGGATAAACGCGAAGCCATGATGCCTCTCATCGTAGAATATGTGAAAGCAAACCCAAAGTGGAGCATTAGTCTCCAAACACATAAATACTTAGGCGTAGATTAGCAAAACAGCCCCAAAACGGCCTGCTTTCAAATTTTTAGATTCCCTCATTATTTATTCCTACCTTCGCGCCGCCAGCTAGGAAATAGTCCGGGTAAGCACTTTTAGTAGAAAAGTCACTGTTTCGAGTCTGGTTTAAAATCTAACTATGACATTTAAAGAAACAGGATTAAAGCCTGAGATCATCAGCGCTATATCAGAATTGGGTTTCGAAACCCCAACACCTATTCAGCAAGAAACCATACCTTTTATTTTAGGAAGCACGCAAGACTTAGTAGCACTTGCACAAACTGGAACGGGAAAAACGGCTGCAT
Source organism: Saprospiraceae bacterium (assembly GCA_019634125.1). Taxonomy (GTDB): domain Bacteria; phylum Bacteroidota; class Bacteroidia; order Chitinophagales; family JAHQVX01; genus JAHQVX01. The sequence goes on along the minus strand of JAHQVX010000126.1, from coordinate 28,047 downwards.
TTGGCCTTCCGATGTTAAATCAAATTGATACGGACTCAAAAGCCACTCAAGCGCTTATTCTCTGCCCAACACGTGAGCTTTGCCTTCAAATTGCCAACGATTTAGAGAGTTATTTGACTAAAACAAAAGGCGTTTTCGTTCAAGCCGTTTATGGTGGAACGCCCATCAGCAACCAAATTCGTGCCCTTAAAAAAGGTGTGCAAGTTGTAGTAGGTACGCCAGGTAGAACCTTAGACCTCATCAAGCGAAAAGTCTTAAAGGTGAACCATATACAATGGGCGATATTAGACGAAGCCGATGAGATGTTGAATATGGGCTTCAAGGATGACCTTGAAGCCATTCTCGCAGATACCCCTTCCGACAAACAAACGCTCCTATTTAGCGCCACTATGCCCAAAACCATGGAAGGCATGGTGCGACAATACATGGATGATCCACATCGCATCCAAGTGGCCCGACAAAATATTGGCGCGAAAAACGTCGCCCACCACTTTTACATTACCCAAGCTCGAAACCGCTACGCCACCCTTCAACGCTTGGTAGATGCCTTTCCAAATATCTATGCAATCATCTTCTGTAGGACCCGAAGAGAAACGCAAGATATTGCCGACAAACTTATGGTGGCAGGCTATAACGCAGACACCATTCACGGAGACCTTTCTCAAGCTCAACGTGATAGCGTGATGAAGAGTTTCAAGAACCGTAACCTACAAATGCTAGTGGCTACAGACGTAGCTGCCCGTGGAATCGATGTAGATGAACTTACGCACGTCATCAACTACCAATTACCCGATGATCCTGAGGTGTACATCCATAGAAGTGGCCGAACAGGAAGAGCCGGAAACAAAGGAATTTCAATTTCAATTATCCATAGTCGAGAAGGCCGGAAGTTGGGCGCTATCGAGAAAATGGTTGGAAAGACATTTGAAAAACAACTCATTCCAACTGGAAAAGAAATTTGTGAGACCCAGCTCATGCACTTGGTCGACAAAGTGAAAACCATTGAAGTAGAGCACGATAAAATTGAGCAATTCCTTCCAGCGATTTATGAGAAGCTAGATGGTATGGATCGTGAGCAACTCATTAAGCATTTTGTTTCTGCGGAATTCAATCGTTTCTTAAAAACCTACAAAGGGTCTCCTGATTTGAATGTGAAGGGACGTTCCGACGATCAAGATGAGGTCGCTCGCAAAGGAAGAGGCGGTCGAAGAGATAGAGAAGGCCGTAAGACCTCTAAGAATTACACAGGCTTTGAAGTACCTATGGGCATTAAGCATCGTATGAATCCAAAGCGATTAATCGCTTTGGTGAACGAGCAAACCGACTCCAATGACATCACTATCGGCGACATCGTAATTAAACAGAAGTTTACATACTTTGAAGTGGGTGCCGAGTATGCAAAACGCCTCGAAGAGGCGTTCGAAGGCTTCGAATACCAAGGGCAAGCAGCTCTATCGAAAAGCACGCGCAAACCAGAACCTACCCAACGAAGCAAACGCAACAAAGGGAAAAGAGACGATAACTTCTCCAGTAAAAACGGAGGCGAAAGAGGTTTCTCCGATCGTTCTAGAAGAAATAACACAAAGAACAAGTCAAAAGGAAAACCTAAAAGCGCTCGGAAGGGAAGAAAAAGAAGGTAGTCGCCCGTTCTATTGTTTTGGCTTTTAACTAAATTTAACCACTGTAGTTAAAACTCCATTTAAAATAGAACAAAACCCATGCGATTATCCATCTTCATATTATTGATCATCCAACTTTTCGTATCCTGTAAAACCACTAAGGAAGTCACTAAAGAAGTGGCTGAGGAAGTCATTGCCGACCCAGCTCCTGCTGAAAATGTCGTGTTAGAAACCGAGCCTGAGCCGTTTACAACTGAAGCGAATTACACCAAGAAGGAAGTCTATATTCCTATGCGAGATGGTACGCAATTGTTTACCGCCATCTACACGCCTAAGGATATTAGCGCATCGAATACTTACCCAATTCTCATGCAGCGTACCTGCTATAGTATTCGTCCCTACGGCGAAACGGAGTTTCGCCGACAAGTAGGCCCAAGTGAGACGGCGATGAAAGAGAAGTACATTTTTGTATACCAAGATGTACGTGGCAGATGGATGAGTGAAGGGCAATACACCAACATGACACCCATTGTTTGGCCACACGGCCCCACCGAAAACGTGGATGAAAGCACAGATACCTACGACACGGTCGAATGGCTGGTGAATAATGTAGAACACAACAATGGGAAAGTCGGTCAGTGGGGAATTTCCTACCCCGGCTTTTACGCTACCAATGCCGTGATTGACGCCCATCCAGCGATGAAAGCAGTTAGTCCGCAAGCCCCTATTGGCGACTTTTACTTCGACGATTTCCACCACAACGGAGCTTATACCTTAAGCTACTGGTATGTCAACAATCTCTTTGGAATTCAGAAAACTGAACCTGTTGACACCGCCTGGTATTCTTTTCCAAAAGTAGGTACTCCAGACATGTATGATTTCTACCTGAATCATACTCCATTGTCTAAGTTAGACGAGGATTTTCCTGAACCGAATTTCTTTTGGGATGAAATTAAAAGTCACCCGAATTACGATGAATTCTGGCAAAAAAGAGGCATCATTCAACATTTGAAAAAAGATATTCGTCCTGCAGTAATGACTGTTGGTGGTTGGTATGATGCCGAAGATTTATACGGGCCATTAATGACGTATAAAACCATTGAAGACAACAACCCCAACACCTACAACACCATCGTAATGGGCCCTTGGAGTCATGGCGACTGGTCGAGAAAGAAAGGGCGACAAGCCGTGAGCAATGTGTTTTTCGGAGAAGACATTAATGTAAACTATCAAAAAGATGTGGAAGCGAAGTTTTTCTACCACTTCCTGAAAGGAAGTGGCGACGGAAATACCGGCTTACCAGATGCCTATATGTTCGACAGTGGCAAGAAAGTATGGAGCGAATTTGCCAGTTGGCCCCCTGAAAATACTTCTTCGCGTAGGTTATCGCTAAAAGACAGCGAGACCGCATCAAACTGGGATTCATTTACGGAGAATAGTTTCTCAGAGTTCATCAGTGATCCAAAGAACCCTGTTCCATTCCGAATGGATATTAAACCTATGTTCATTCCACGAAAGTATATGGCAGATGACCAACGTCAGCAGAGCAGACGCCCAGATGTTTTGGTGTTTGAATCGGCTGTCCTCGATCGAGATATCACGTTGGCTGGACCAATTACTGCCGATCTATTCGTCAGCACTACAGGAAGTGATATGGATTGGGTGGTTAAGATCATTGATGTATATCCAAACGACCATCCAGATACCGAAGAAACGCAAGATCACATCAGCATGGGTGGTTATCAGCAATTGGTTAGAGGGGAAGTGTTCCGAGGCCGTTATAGAAATAGTTTCGAAAAGCCCGAACCGTTCATTCCTAATCAGGTGGCGAATGTGAATTGGCAATTACAGGATGTATACCACACCTTTAAAAAAGGGCATAAGTTGATGATCCAAATTCACAGCAGTTGGTTTCCTTATGTAGATATGAATCCGCAGACATACGTCGACAATATCTTTGAAGCCAAAGAATCCGACTATCAAAAGCAGACGCACCGACTTTATCACAGTGCTCAGTACGATAGTAATATCGAAGTGACTTTGCTAGAGGACATTGAGGAAGAAGAAGAGAACTAATTCTTACCCGTAAGCTTGAGCTAAAAACGAGAGTAGTAAAATACAGAGAATAGCTACCAGAATGGCGAAACCAATTTTCCATGGCGAATAGGGACGTTTCCCAGCGATCTTACCGGTTTCCCCATTAATGAAGAAATTGTACTCTTTGCCTTTGAAGCGGTAGGCGCTGATGTATACCGGAAGGAGGACATGCTTAAAGGTCTCTTCCGATAATTTCATGTTGATCGTATGGACTCGTTGCTCATCGCCTCCAATATCGTGTCTACTCCACCGATCAGCAATTCGCTCCGCTTCTTCTTGGGAAAGGAGATGTCCTTGCTCTAATGAAACCGTATACTTTTCGGTAACAAATCCCGAGAGAAAGTCATTGGTAAAAGGTTGAAGCTTATCGAGGTTCCACCAGGCTACTTTTTTCGGAATTCGTTTTTGTTTTTGTTGTCTAGAGGCTTTGATCAAGGTATCATCCACAAATCCGCCAACTTTTCCCGAAGCACGACGCCATCTTGTCTTTCGGACTTGCCGGGATCTTCGTTTACCGTCTTGATCTCTGTAATACTCAGTTTCGTAGTAATAATCGCCGCGTTGTCCAGTATATGTCGCCCGTAACTGCGCATCGAATGTCCAATACGGCAAGTATAATCCTTTGGTGATTTCAGGATTGATGATGGCTTTCTTGAGCTTATTGGGTGCCCACCACATCTTTAAGATCCATTCCTTGAAGATTTTATGTGCTTCTTTTTGGGCGAGTTGGAATGGAAGCACAGCACCAGGTAAAATCCATTCTTCGGTATACATATCTTCCCGAATCAATGGAGCGCTGCAATACACGCAATTAAGTGATTTATAGTTCTCTTCCACGTGCTGGTTGGCTCCACAATTCTTACAGTTGAGTAGTGAGATCTCTTGGGTATGCGATTGGCCACCCATCCGTTTTAAGTAGGGGTAAAGCTCTAGTTCTTCGAATCCGTTTGGGTCGAGGTGAATCGTTTTCTGATGGCCACAATACTCACAATTAATTTCTGTAGTACCGGGCTTGTAGACCAGTTCTGCTCCGCAATTTACACAAGCTTTTTTGAGCTCGGACCGATCGGCGGCGGGCACTTCCATGATCTTAAATTAAAGCGATGGAAGTGGTGGTGGCGTGTTTCCGCCTAGGAATGCTTTCAGTTCTTCTACATCTTTAAGTGCCGACCAATTGGCCATGCCTTGCTTCCATACGAGTGAGTCTTTATTGATGGTACGGGCAGCAAACAGGGCTTTCAGTTGATCGAAGGTAACTGGGCCTTGCTGTTGTCCGTTAGCAGCGTAGAAATATTGAATTTGTGGTGGGAGTTGTGGCGGTGCAACGGGTCCGTTTGCAGGCGCAGCAGCTTGCTGCTGCGCGGGTGATCCCATTAATCCACCCATTTGCTGAGCCAACACAAAGCCCATGCCCATACCCATTCCAGCGCCAGCAGTACCGCCTTCATTCGCAGCGGCTGCCTCAATAGCTTTGGCCGTTTTGAACTTGGCCAACTTGTCCATATCCAACTTATCTAATCGACTGTACTCGAAAATTTCCTTCTTCAAATCCTCCGGCATAGATACATTCTCGATGTAAAACTTTTCGAGGGAAATACCTACAGTTAAAAACTCGGGCAACATGACTTCTAAGCACGTTTCTGATAACTCGGTAGTGTTGGCCGCATACAGTTCAATGGGTAAGTTGGCTTCACCAACAGTATCTGTAAATCGAGTAGCGATCAAACTCTTCAAATGCTCATTGATCTCATAATTGGTGAAGTTATTATCCGTTCCTACGATATCAATAATAAACTTCCCTGGATCATCGATTCGAAAGGCATACGTTCCATATGCTCTGATTTCTACTAAACCAAACCGATCATCACTTAAGGTAATTGGACTTTTTGTTCCCCATTTCTCATCGGTGAACAAATGCGTATTCACGAAATACACTTCCGCTTTGAACGGGCTATTAAAGCCATACTTCCACCCTTTTAGCGTAGCTAAAAGAGGTAGGTTTTTGGTATCTAAATCATAGGTGCCAGGTGTAAACACATCAGCCAACTGGCCTTCGTTAACAAAGACTGCGGCTTGTCCTTCACGAACAATCAGCTTGGCACCGTGTTTAATTTCATTTTGATAACGCTCAAATCGATGCGCTATACTATCATCAGTGTAATCGAGCCACTCAACAATGTCAATAAATTCGTTCGAGAGCTTCTCTTTAATTCGACTAAAAATGTCCATATAATGTATTCGTTAATTTCGGTAAGAATTGAACCCTAAAGTTAACAAGTTCAAGGTATGTGTAATTAGTCGATCAGCTATTTTTATCGTTACACCACTTATTTAACCGAAAGTTTAAGATTGTACTGGTTATTCACCTTAATGATATAAAAGCCTGAGATCAAGTCTCGAATTTGAACCAATCGCCGAGGTTCCGAAAAGAATAGTTCTAAGACCAATTCGCCGGAAAGAGAAAACACATGAATGGCTGTAATATTCTCCCCTTTTATTAACGCACTATGTCCAGACAATATGGGATTCATTGCCAACCGAAACTCAGAAACATCTTCGGTAGCCTTAATTTGAACATAAGTAGAATCGCTTACTTGTTGCGCAACAGTACTAATTGAAATCCATACAAAAATCCCCGTGAGTAATAATTTCATTGAAATAGTATAACGCCATTTTTAAAAAATAAAGTGTGCATTACCCGTTTTTCAGCTAATTGTTTTCAGTGATCCTTTAAAATCGCTGATCACGTAACCGTTACATGTGCTGTTTTCTTATTAATTTTAGAAAACCCAAAAGAAGACATCATGCCCGATAAAGAAATCGAAATTATCATCCAACCTATTTCTGACCAATTTGACGCAACTGATTCCCGCTGGAGTCAGCAAAAGAATGTCCTACTCAAAAACTTACAAGGGGAAGCCTCCAAAGTAGAAAAGCGTGTAGAAGCTGTTGAAGGGATGAAAGGAGGATTAGAAACTCTAGTTGTCACGCTTGGCCCAGTAGTCATTAATAGTGTTGTAGAAGTGTTTAAGGCTTGGATTGGAAGAGATAAAACCAAGAAGATTGAAATCAAAGCCAATGTAGGCGGAAAAGAAGTCTCCTTTAGCGCTGATGCAACTGGAGTAGACAAGGAAACGTTAAAGGAATTTTTGCATTCAGCAGTCGAAAAAGCTGGTTGACATGGCCATTACCTACAAAGCCATCTTAGTGGGTAACAGTATTTTTCCAGAAGACCCCCACGGCTTACCTGATTTAAAAGGCCCTACTCACGATGTTCAAGCTCTAGAAGCTGCTCTAAGCCATCCAGAAAAAGGCTTATTCAGGAAAGAGAATATCCAGACCCTTGTCAATAAATCCAGTCAGGAAATCCTCTATGCGCTAGAACATTTTTATGGCGAAGCGTCAAGGTCAGATCAACTCTTATTTTACTACAGCGGACATGGTTGCAAAAACCTGTATGACCAATTATACTTATGTGGGAGTAATTCCATTCAAGAAAGGTTAGTGTCTACCGCCATTTCCGACATGCAAATCAACAGTTTGCTGGATTTATGTAGCTCAAAGAAAAAGATCATCATTTTAGATTGTTGCAATAGTGGGAATTTCAAGAGTGGTCATTTACCTCAATCCTTACAAGGAGAAGGCCGATTCGTTATTACGAGCTCGAACACGAATGTATTAACGGAAGACAGCACAGAAGAAGGATCCCCGAGTCCGTTTACCAAATATTTTGTGGAAGCTTTATTGGATGAATCGGTGAATACCAATAAAGATGGCTTTGTGAGTATTAACGAAGTGTATTTCCACCTCTATCCCAAATTAAATGCGGCTACGAAACAACGGCCGCAACGCAAATTCTCCGATACGGTAGGCGACCTTCCACTTAGTAAGAGAAATCATGTAGTCCTTCCCTCCCCTAACACTGAACAGGAACACAAGACCATCAACTTAGGAACAGGAAAACCGAAACTCAATGTATCTGAGCAGCATATTCATCTTCGAGCAGTTGGTTTTAAGGAGGAATTATCCCCCGAAGTGATTGATGTATTTAATGAAGGCAGTGGCGAATTAGACTGGGAAGCTTCCACCGAAAACGCATGGATTCATCTAGATGTACATGATACTTACTTTACAGCGAAGTTAACGCCGCCAAAAGTTGGGATGAACCGAGGTGTAATTAACGTTCGAGATAAAAATAGTGGCGGTTCAAAGACTATACGAATTGATGTGGAGCGCTTAGCCCAAGCGAAACAACAACCAAAAGTAGCAGCCGCTGTTCCGTCAGAAAGTCCAGGACCAAACGACGAAAAATCAGTTCTCTTAGTCACCTTCGACAATGTAACCATGCGGCATCCAAGCCAAGCTACGGCAACTGTAGATAATTCAGAGCAAAAGGGGAAGTTACTCATATTCAACAACCGAATAGAGTTTCGGGGAAGTGTTCGACAAGTCATCAAGAATATTGAAAGTATGGGCTATTATCCGCAAGAGGTGAATACTAACAACACCTTTAATTATATGGGTATTACGGGAGACTATGAGGGGACGAAACAAGAAATGTATTTCTACACGTTTAGTTGGTTTGGTGCTGGGCAGACGTGGAAAATGATTGAACAGATTTATGATTTCGTGGTTAAAAAACGATTGAAAGTAAGTCCGAATTTCACCTCACACATGGAACGGGATTCCCAATTACAACATCCTTCGCCAACTGCCGTAAATCCAACTCCACCTCCACAACAACAGCATTTACGGGTGAATATGCCGGGTACATGGAATATTTACGTGTATCAATTCGGTCAACAGATTTCACACCTCAACCTAAACTTTGTAGTGGGTGGTGTAATCTACGGCACACAACAAAGTGTGGATGGCTTCTCGAATGTAAAAGGAAATTGGGGTTTTAATCCAAGCAATAACGTACTGACTTATAATGTAATGGTGCATTTCGTCACTGGATCAGTAGCCGATGCAGGCAGTGTTCAATTGTTTATAGACCAAGCGGGTCGGCTTTCGGGCACAGATCATCTAGGCCGACAATGGGTCTTGCAACGACTGTGAGCATTCTAACTTTGCCCTTTCTGAATTACATTGTTTCTTTGCAGTATGAATGCACTAACTGCTACCTCGCCGATTGATGGGCGATATCAAAATAAGACAGCTGCTTTAGGCGATTTTTTTAGTGAGTATGCGCTCATTAAATATCGAATTTTAGTAGAGGTTGAATATTTCAAAGCCTTAGTGAATGCAGGCATTCACCAATTAGCCGACTTTAACGTTGCCGACTTCCCGAAGCTCGACCAAATGGTGCAACAATTCACTCCTGAGCAAGCTCAGATCGTGAAAAACACGGAAAAGGTCACCAATCACGATGTCAAAGCCGTAGAGTACTATATCAAAGACTTTTTTAAAGCGCAAGGCTGGGACAAATTCTCCGAATTTGTCCACTTCGGCCTCACCAGCCAAGACATTAACAACACGGCTTTTCCCATGATGATCCGCGATGCCATGCACAAGGTCTACTTACCTGTTTTGCAAGAAGTATATGTGAAGCTTCAAGAGCTATCACAGAACTGGGCCAGCATTCCCATGCTGGCACGTACGCACGGTCAGCCCGCCAGCCCAACCACTGTAGGCAAAGAACTGGCCGTATTTATTGAGCGGTTACACGGACAAATTGGAGTTGTTTGTCGCATTCCCAATTCGGGGAAATTTGGTGGTGCTACAGGTAATATGAATGCCCACTATATTGCCTTCCCAGATAAAGACTGGCATGGCTTTGCAGCCAATTTTATGGACAAACACCTCGGCTTAGTGCGCCAATACCCAACTACTCAAATTGAGCATTACGACACCCTGGCTGCACGACTTGATGCCATGCGGCGGGTTAATGTGATTTTAATTGACCTAGCCCGCGATATCTGGACGTATATCTCTCAAGATTACTTCAAGCAAAAAATCAATGAGAACGAAGTAGGTTCCTCCGCAATGCCGCATAAGGTGAACCCGATCGACTTCGAAAATGCAGAAGGAAATTTGGGTATTGCCAATGCGTTGCTAGACCACTTAGCGAACAAATTGCCCATTTCCCGCCTACAACGCGATTTAACCGATAGTACAGTACTTCGAAATATTGGTGTGCCCTTTGCCCATGGCTTAATCGCCTTTAAAAGTTTGCTAAAGGGATTAAATAAATTAGAACTGAACGCAGCGGCTATTGAGGCCGATTTGGAGTTGAATTGGTCGGTGATCGCAGAGGCGATTCAAACTATATTACGCCGCGAGCAGGTAGATGGTGCCTACGAGAAATTAAAGGAATTTTCTCGGAAGAATGCCAAACTCGGCAAAGCCGAGTTTGAAACCTTCATCCAATCGTTAGACGTGTCAGAAGCACTAAAAGCAGAGATGCTCGCTGTTACTCCGTTTAATTATGTAGGCAAATAAGTTCTTCGGTTTCTTCGTTATCTTCCCATAAAATAAATTCTATGCGCAGCAGTTACTTCTTGGCTTTACTCGGTTTTCTATTCGTTTTCCAAAGTTGTTCAAAGAAAAACATGACGATGACGGAGGATGAAATGCTCGCCGTTGCGGCGCCATTTATCCAAGTCAATGATTTTATTGATGACTGGCATAAAGCAGCGGCGGACGCCGATGCTACGGCCTACTTTGGAGCATTACACGACGACAGCTACTTCATTGGCACGGATGCCTCAGAAGTTTGGACAAAACAAGAATTCTACGACTTCGCAAAAGAATATTTTGACAAAGGTAAAGCCTGGGACTTTACCTCTAAATCTAGAAATCTCCACTTCTCAGAAGATGGAAAATACGCTTGGTTCGATGAGCTACTCGACACGTGGATGGGCGAATGTAGAGGTTCTGGCGTACTTCAATACGACAAGAAAGACAATACCTACAAAATCAAGCACTATGTGCTTTCATTAGCTGTTCCAAACGATAAAATCAATGAGGTCATTGGTGCCATTGGTATGGTGGAACCTCGGGAAAGTAATGAATAATTGAATGTAACAAAGTACTTCTTGGCCTTACTTAAAGCGTAGGGCTTGAACAGGGTTGACGCGTTTGATCATGAGGCTGGGTAGTAATAACGCCAAGAGGATAACCAAAATAGTGGCTAAATTCAATAGAAGTATGGTTGGAAGGTGAATGTGAATCGGCACCACAGATAAATAGTAACTCTCTGGATCTAAAGAAATTACTTCAAAACGTTGCTGAATCCAAGCCAACCCAATGCCTAACAAATTTCCTAGAAGCAATCCCCACAAGATAATGTAAGCCGCTTTGTGTAAGAATACATTCCGAATCAACGAATAAGGCGCACCAATGGCCTTCAATACTCCAATCATATTCGTCCTTTCTAAGATGATGACTAGAAGCATGCTGGCCATATTCACAATAGCGACAAGAGTCATTAAACCCAAAATGACATATTCAGGTGTTTTAATGATGCCCAACCAATCGAAAATCTGAGGATTGGTTTCATCTAAACTCTGAACGAGTTTCTGATAATCGGTATAATCATTCCGAACGATATCGGCATAATATCGAGAGCGCTCAGGAATATCTACAAAAATTTCTACTCCGCTCACTTCATTTTCACTCCAACCATTCAACTTTTGAATATGGGAAATATCTGTAAACACAATTTGCTCATCCAGTTCCACCAAGTTGGTATTGTAGATTCCAGAAATCACAGGAGCTCGTGCTCGAGGGGGCTTTTGGATGAAAAACAAACGTAACTTATCACCTACTTTAAAGTCTAATCGATCGGCTATGGTTTTGGAAATGAGTACTTCATTCTTTTCAGCGGGCACTTGACCTTCGATCACATACTCTTCAAACGCTTCCCAAGAAAAATCATCACTAACTCCCTTTACCACGATACCGTTTATAGCATCTTTTGTTTTGATAATCGCTGGTTTCAACGCATAAGTATTATAGCGCTGGAACCATTTCTCTTGAGATACATCTGCTTTAAAAATGGAGTCTTTCAGGAGTGGTCGCTCGTCTACTCCCGGTACGGAAGCAATATTGGTGAGTTGAATATGGCCCCAAAAGCCGAACATCTTATTTCGAATATTCTCGTTAAACGCTTTACCAACTGAAACGGTAATAATCATAACGGCAAGGCTAATAGCTACTGCCAGTGTAGCCATTCGGGTAATAAAGCCGGAAATTGACCCCGTGGATTTTCCCGATAAGTTCTTCGCTATGAAACGTGACGTATTCAAAAATGTTAATTAAGCGTCACGAAACTAAGATGTTTTGCAAGAACTTTGAATGATAAACGTTAAGAAGTTAGATCTATACTTATGAATATATTCTGTGCCATTACTCTGTTGCTCTCTTTATTAAACTGTGAAGCGTATCGAAATAAGCAACAGTTAAAAACTTGGAACGATCGAATCGAAAGTGCTAGTGATTCGTCTAAAATAGATTACGAAAGCCCTTTGCAATTAGGCGCAGAAAGATTGGATGAATACTTGCCTTTAATTCACGGCCAAAAAGTAGGTTTAGTCGTAAATCAAACCTCCATGGTTGGTGATGTTCACTTAGTAGATCTCCTCTTGAAAAATGCTATTTCGGTTGAAAAGGTATTTGCTCCAGAACATGGTTTTCGAGGTACAGCCGATGCTGGGGAAAAAGTGAACGATGGCATAGATGTGCAGACTGGACTACCGATTATTTCATTATATGGGAAGAATAAAAAGCCCTACCCTGAACAACTGACCGACATTGACGTGTTGATTTTTGACATTCAAGATGTGGGTGCTCGATTTTATACTTACATCAGTACCATGCATTATGTGATGGAAGCTGCCGCTGAACATGGTAAGCAAGTAATTATTCTCGACCGCCCTAATCCAAACGGACATTATGTAGATGGTCCGGTACTTCAGCCAGCATTCAAAAGTTTTGTGGGCATGCATGAAGTCCCTGTAGTTCATGCCATGACCATTGGAGAATACGCGCAAATGATTAACGGCGAAGGTTGGTTGGCCAAGGGTATTCAATGTGATTTAACTGTAATTCCAATGGAAGGTTACACTCATTCTACTAAATATGAATTACCCGTAAAACCCTCTCCAAATTTGCCAAACGCCACATCCATTGCGCTCTACCCTTCTCTCTGTTTCTTTGAGGGAACAACATTATCTGTTGGCAGGGGCACCAATAAGCAATTTCAAATAGTAGGCCATCCTAAATTACGCGTGAGTGGCTATATGTTTACCCCTCAGCCTATGCCTGGCGCAAAATATCCGAAATTGGAAGGCCAGCTTTGTAAAGGATGGGATTTAAGTGGGATTTCTCCTGAAGAGAACGATCAACTCGATTTAAGTTACCTGATTCATGCCTTTAAAGACTTAACGGAACAGGATTCAGAATTTTTCTTGAAGAATAACTTCTTTGATAAGTTAGCCGGCAGTGACCAGCTTCGTTTACAAATATTGGAAGGGATTGATATTGAATCTATTAGACAGTCTTGGCAATCGGACATAGAACAATTCCAATCAATTCGGAGCAAGTATTTGATTTATCCGGAATAGATTTTCCCTTCCATTGCCGCCAAAGGCGGCAATGGAAGAGAAACACACTAATAAACGAACATTCAGTGAAATCAAGCCATTGTTGGGGCTTTATCTTTAGCCAACTTGCTCATCATTGAGCAGTTAGCAGTAATTGTATTGCCAATAATAGTAGAAGTATTTAAACTAGCTATTGTACTGATAAAATTCCATTCTGCCACTACATTTCCGGGCGTAAATTCTACGCTCAAATAACCTCTACGAGCAGCATCTAAATAGTTCAAGTCATCGATAAGGATTTGAAGACTTTGTTCAAATCCAGCAATCACCTGTGGATCCGTTCCGAATAATTGCTCAAAACCAGGAGAAGTCACCGAAGGCGTAGCAAATTCATTACCTGCTACCCGGCCAGTTTGTGTGGTTAGTTGGCTTTGCCAACCATTATGGGTATCACCTGCCAACACAGCCAAATTGCAGTCGCCTATTGAATTTAATAAAATTTCTCGTTCGATAGGATACCCATCCCATGCATCTAAGTTATAAGGGAGTACGGTTTCTACACGTGCCCGTTCTTCTGGTGTGACTGTAGGATCTCCGGCTAATATTCTAGCTTTAATAGTAACCAATTCACCCAATAATTGTTGGAATTGAGCAATAATCTCTGGGCTGACATTTCCGCCAGCAATCAAAGCGATCAGACTGAGTAATTCGAAAGGAACATTCATTTTACCCATCAATACTTGCTGTCCTAAAACTTGCCAAGTAGCAGAACTTCCTGTTACTTCCCCAATTGCCCAATTAAGTTGTTCGGGTCCTAACAAGCTACGAGTAGGATCTAACCAGTCGGTTTGAAATGCTGGAACATCAAACTGTCCTGTTTTTGGATCAAAATAATTGCCGAAACTCAGCTGCTCAGAACGTCCCTCAATCCTTGTATCTAACATCACAAGATTAACCAAATTTCCGAACTGGAACGAACGGTAAATCTTAGTGATATCGTCGGTTCTAAAGGGCAAGTATTCTGAGTAAACTTGATAAGCAATCGCCTTACGATCTGCCCAATTCCCTTCGCTCGGGTCATGGTTTTCTGCCCCATTCACCCAGGCATCATTGGTAAATTCGTGATCATCCCAAACACAAATGAAGGGTTTTTTACTGTGTGCTGCTTGTAATTGAGGATCGCTTCTATACTGTCTGTAACGCGCTCTATAATCTTGTAAGGTTAGAATTTCTGTAATTGGATCAGGCTCCCTTCCAAGTGCTGTAGTAGTTTCATTTGTACCGTATTGACCTAGGGCATATTCATAAATATAATCTCCTAAATGAATAACGACATCCGCATCAGACTCTGCTATAGCTCCATATACATTAAACAATCCTGCTGGGTAATTCGAACAAGAACAAACAGCTAGTTTCACAGAACTTGTATTGTTTGGAAGTGTATAGGTTTCGCCAACTATGGATTCAACTCCACGAGCTAAAAACTTATAATAAAACTTCGTACCTGGATCTAGACTTGAAACATCTAGGGATACTGTAAAATCGTTTCGTTGCTCTGCGAATACCACTCCAGTCATCTTACGGCCTGTAAAGTTGGGGTTTTTTGAAATTTGATAGCGGATAGGAATTCTACGTTGAATCACACCTAGAGATCCGGGGCTAAATCTCGTCCAAAGAATCACTTGGTTTTGGGTGGGGTCAAAACTTGCAACGCCGTGGAAAAAGCCCACATCCATTGGTGTTGGTGGAGTTGGTGAGTCGTCATCTGCACATTGGGTAAACGTAGCACCAACAGCTAATCCACCCACTATTAGTCCTGTAGTGCTTAAAAACTGTCTGCGTGAAAAAGGCCGACTTGGCCGAGGTAATTGTTCGCTCATCTTGAATTGGTTTTGGAAAAGGAAATTTAAAATCTATGGATTCAAAAGGTGTTAAGAAACCATTATCAAACTATTATCAAAATCAAAAATATCCACCTTAACTGCCTACTAAATTGCTGATATAGAAGAAATTGTTGCAAAGAATGAAAAAAAGACATAGATTTGACGCAACCCCTTCAATCCCCCCAAAATGAAGAGTTTTATAATTTCAATGGTCACATTGTTTGCAATTGTGACATGCGCGCAGAAAAAGATCGATCCAGACGCATCTGCGAAACAGGCCTCCATTAATGTATTAAAGACGACACCGACTGACGGCATCATCCTTGATGTTCGGACGCCGGAAGAGTTTAAAAATGGGCATGTGCCTCAAGCCAAAAATTTGAATTTCTATGCCGACAATCGTGCAGATTTAATCGCTGAACTCGATCCATCGAAAAAGTACTATGTGTACTGCGGTGGTGGTGTTCGTAGTGGTAAAATGGTGGCCGAAATGAACGAATTAGGAATTACGAATACGGTAGACTTACACGACGGATTCAATAACTGGCAAGGCGATATTCAGTTAGATATTCAGTAAAGCTGCATTTTATACCTTTGGCGCATGAAAAGAGACTTGCGCATTGTGTTCATGGGCACACCCGATTTTGCGGTGTCTAGCCTAGCTGCTTTGTTGGATGCTGGATTTAATGTTGTTGGTGTGATTACCGCACCAGATCGGCCAGCTGGACGTGGCAGAAAACTGACGTTTTCTGCGGTGAAGCACTATGCCCTAAAGCAAGGCTTACCGGTGTTGCAGCCTAAGAATCTAAAAAGCAAGGACTTGCACCAAGAATTAGAAGCTTTAGAGGCCAACTTGCAAGTTGTTGTCGCCTTCCGGATGCTTCCGGAAGTGGTTTTTTCGATGCCAGAATATGGCTGTTTTAACCTTCATGCTTCGTTACTTCCGCAGTATAGAGGGGCTGCCCCAATTAACTGGGCAGTGATGAATGGCGAGACAAAAACCGGTGTCACTACTTTTTTCCTCAAAAAGGCCATTGATACGGGCAATATCATTTTACAACGGGAAGTCCCTATTTCCCCCGCGCAAAGCGCGGGGGAACTCCACGACGAACTCATGGCCACTGGCGCACAACTCGTCGTTGATACATGTACAGCCATTCAAAACAATGAAGCCAATACCTATGCCCAAGTCACAGAAGGTATTGAACTCAAAAAAGCACCGAAAATCTTCCGAGAAGATTGCGAAATCGATTGGAATAATTCCACCGAACACCTCTTCAACTTCATACGAGGCTTATCGCCCTACCCAGCAGCTTGGACAACCGTAGAAGACGGAAAGACGTTTAAAATATTTGAAACCGAAAAAGACATCTGCACCCACGAATTTCAACCCGGTCGACTCTTTACCGATAATAAGACGTTCATCTCTTTCGCCACACAAGATGGCATCCTACAATGCTTAGAAATTCAACTCGAAGGCAAACGCAGAATGAACACCGAAGACTTCCTTAGAGGCTTCGCTTTTACCTTGCCTGAAGACTTATAGAAAACGTTGTTTGCGCAACAAATAGATCACGACAGCAACAAATAAAGTAGACAATAGAATCGTAAATGGAAAGGCCCAGCCTTGATCTTTGAACGGCATAGCCACATTCATTCCATAAAAACTCGCCACTAACGTTGGAATCATTAAGATAATCGTAATCGAAGTCAACCGCTTCATTACATTATTCAAGTTGTTGGAAATAATTGAAGCGAAGGTATCCATAGCCGCATTGAGGATATTGGTGTACACCATACTCATTTCCAAAGCCTGACTATTGTCAATCATCACATCTTCCAATAAATCTCGGTCTCGTTCACTCTGTAAATCGAGAAAATCAACCCGTTTCACCTTAGCCATTAATAATTCATTAGCGCGAATAGCTGTATTGAAATACACCAAACTGTTCTGAATATTGGACATTTTTAAGAGGTCTTCATTTTTCATACTATCCTCCAAGCGGTCTTCAAACTGATTGCGCTTCCGGTTTAAGTCTTTCAGATACCTAGTATAGTAAAACACCGTTTTATCGAAAATATCAATAACAAAGTTGCCTTTGTTGGCTGGATCGAAATTCAAGACTTTCCGATTTAAGAAGGAGTCCAGCACTTCATTCGGGTGCGAAGAAATGGTAATAATGAAGTCCTTCGTCGTAATAATCCCAATCGGAATGGTCACATACAAGGCATCATCTTCTACTACGTTTTTGTTTCGGATAGGTGCATTTAAGACCACTAGCCTAACATCTTCTTCTTCTTCAAAACGAGAACGTTCGTCCGGGTCTAATGAATCCGTTAAAAAATCGAGCGGTACAGAAAGTTCCTCACTCAATTGCTTTAGATTATCTAGGTTGAATGGCGGATAGATATTTATCCAACAGCCTTTCACGGGTGTGTCCGTCTCAATCAGCTCATTACCTTGTCTGATATAACTTTTAAGCATTGGATAAATTTTTCCTAAAAGTAGTCTAAAAGCCAGCTATCTCAAAATGGCTGTTTTAAACATCTATTTCCCCGATGAAAACTTCTTGTGCTGGACCGATTAACCAGACATGTTCAATTTGTCCGGCACCATTAGATTCGAGTTGAACTTTGAGCTGCCCACCAGAAGTATGTACAGATACGAGTTCATTCTCTTGTTTATGTTCCTTATGATACCAAGAAATTGCGGCTGCAGTAACGCCAGTTCCACAAGAAAGGGTTTCGTCTTCTACCCCACGTTCGTAGGTCCGCATTTTGAGTCCTGTGCTTTCTTCTTCAACAAAATTTACGTTGATGCCATCTTTTTTGAAGCGGGCACTATTTCGCACCATTCTACCTTCACGACGCATATCTAATTGAGCGATGTTGTGCATGAATCGTACGTAATGTGGAGATCCAGTATCTAAAATATACGCTTGACCATACAGCTCATATTCTTCAGAGAAATTCATTTTTAAAGCCACTTGCCCATTCAATAACAACTTCGCATAGTGTAAGCCATCGGCAGCTCGAAAAACTGTTTCATCTTTGGATGTTACGCAAATTTGTCGAGCGAATAAAACGACGCAGCGTCCGCCATTGCCACACATTGTACTTTCAGACCCATCGGAATTGTAATACCTCATGTAAAAGTCCGACTCTTCATCATTTTCCAACAATATCAAGCCATCTGCACCAATGCCAAAATGACGGGTACACATGGAGCGAACCAAAGAATCGTCTTTGGGAAATAATCCTTCTCGATTATCGATGATGATGAAATCATTGCCTGAACCGTGGTACTTATAGAAGATCATACAACTTGCAAAACAAAGCCAATTTCTGCTAATATTTCAGCTTTAAAAGATTGGCGCTATATTTTCTGTTAAATTTAATGGGGTTTCTACGAAACAAAAAAGAAACTTTTCCAGTTATTAATGAGTAACTATTAGATAAAACGTTGACTAATAAGTAGAAAAAAAACAGGTTATGAAGATGCGAAATTTATTACCAATTGTTTTAGTGGGCATTATAAGTGCTGTTGCTGCAATTGGACTATACAAACTACTAGGGAAAGACACGACAACTGTTATTTACCAAACTGAAAATGGCGGTTTTACTACAGCTGCTTTAACGGAAAACACCAATACATCGAGTAATGTCGCTTTTGATTTTACGGAAGCTGCTGAAAAAGGACTTCCGGCTGCAGTTCACATTCGTTCTGTTGTTCCGGGGAGAAACCGGGGAAATAGCTTAGATGACTTTTTCAACTTCAGACGTCGTGATGATGGAGAAGCTCCACCCTCTCAAGGTTTCGGCTCGGGTGTAATTATTCATCCAGATGGGTATATTACAACCAACAACCACGTGATTGAGGAAGCTACAGAAATCAACGTAGCCCTTTCGGATAACAATGTTTACAAAGCAGAATTAATAGGAACGGATCCTACCACCGATATTGCGTTGATCAAAATTGATGCTGAGCGACCGCTTGAATATTTAAGGTTTGCCGACTCAGATGACGTTAAAATTGGTCAATGGGTTGCTGCTATTGGGAACCCTGCTGTAGGTAGCGATGCTTACACATTAAAATCTACAGTTACAGCTGGAATTGTGAGTGCAAAAGGACGAAATATTCGTATTAACGGCGGTGGATATGCCATTGAGGCTTTCATTCAAACCGATGCGGTCATCAACAAAGGAAATTCTGGTGGTGCCTTAGTAGATGCGAATGGAAACTTGGTAGGAATTAACACAGCAATTACCACACCTACTGGCGTTTACGCTGGTTATGGTTTTGCTGTACCTTCTAATTTAGTGAAGAAAGTCGTCACCGACTTAAAAGATTTTGGAGAAGTACGTAGAGCTTTACTCGGTATCAATTTCGTAGATATTGAGCAATTTAAGAGTGAGAATCCTGGTCAGGAATTAGATACGAAAGAAAAGGAAGGCATTTTCGTTTCAGGCGTACGTCCTGGTGGTGCGGCAGATAAAGCAGGAATGAAAGATGGCGACGTCATTGTAGAGTTGGATGGAAAATCTGTGGTGAATGGAGAATATTCTGTTCAGGAGATTATTGGTGTGAAACGACCAGGTGAAACCGTTGACGTGGTTTACAAGCGTGATGGCTCAACGAAACGAGTAACAGTGCCGTTGATTAGTATTGAAGATACGGATGAGAATTATGCTAAGATTGCTAATGTTCAAGACATTAGTGAATTGGGCATTGAAGTAGAGCAAATCTCTGATGAAGAATTGGAAGAACTTGAACTGGAAAACGGTGTTCGAATCCGGGAGGTAGAAAGAGAAAGCATGTTGTATGAAAACTTTGGTCGAGATATTCGTCCGGGCTTTATCATCCTTCGAGTGAACGATAAGAAGGTAACTACATCTAATGCCGTAAAAAATGCGATAAATAGTTCCAATAGTGATTTAGTCAAGATTGACGGCTATGATCCGTTTAGAGAGCGTTACCAGAGTTTTACGTTCCAGTATAGATAATTTTAAATGAATAGAGTGAGACCTCTTCTTCATGATGAAGAAGAGGTCTTTGTAATTTTAAGGCATGGGAAAGAAGAAAAAACGCATTAATGTTGTGTATTCCACCGATCCAGATTACAGCTATGAGCAGGAGGGTGAGGTAGAAGATACGTTACCGAATAATGAGCAATATTTGGAGGTTTATATTGAGAAGAAGAACCGCGCTGGCAAGCCAGCGACGGTTATTAGGGGCTTCGTAGGCACTACCGAAGACCTGAAAGCGCTCGCAAAACAACTAAAAACCAAGTGTGGGGTTGGCGGATCCGCCAAGGATGGGGAAATTATTATTCAAGGCTTAGTGCGCGATAAAGTGATGGATATTCTCCAAAAAGACCACTACAACGTAAAACGAGTAGGTGGATAAACGAAATTGATCTTCGTAAACGAAAACCGCCCCCGGCTTTGCCGGGGGCGGTTTATTTCGTATTGTACTAGAAAGCTTAGTAAGAGAACTTGTAGGCAAATCCTGCTGTAATTCCAGCAATAGTGGCATCGCCTTCACTTACTCCTTTATAGCTAAATGTTACTTCTGGTGCACCAAAGTCGTAACCCACTTTAGGATTATAGTAAAATCCACCGTCAGAGCCATCGATGTTCGTAAAGAATGCATAACCTAGATCTACTCCAGCTAAAAACGAACCATCGCCTTGTGTATACAAGCCTGATGCTGCAATAGGAACAATTCCAAAGTCTTCATACTCGAATGCACCAACATCCTCTCCAAAGAAGTTAGTATACCCGGTAGCTCCACCTACATAAAAATTAGTGCCTGCTTCCACTAAGTAAGCTAGATCTACTCCAGCAAGAAAGGAAGAAACATCTTCAGCGTCGGATACGGGTAAACCAATGTGACCACCTGCTTTAAATCCGACTTGGGCTTGGCTAGAGAATGCAAATCCTAAACAAGCGATTGCAATAAAAAGTACTTTTTTCATAGTTGTTGTTTTTAATACGATGCCAAATTACTTGGAACATCGGATTAATAAACTCACTTCTACACGGCTTTATTGTCAATAAATTAGAAAAATTACTTATTGTACTCTATACGAAAAAGCCCACCAGCTTTGCTGGTGGGCTTTATATCCATCAAAATAAATTAAAGTCCTACGCTGTATGGAATATTATACCCAATGGTGAATGTCCCGGCAGAATTAAAGTTTTTATCGTCGTTGATTTGAAAAACAGGTGATAAACTGTGAAAGCCAACACCTTCTACCCAAAGTCCATTTTGAAATTCATAGCCTAATTTCAATAATCCGCCAATATCAGTAGTGGCAAAATCTTGAGTTGGGAAAGTTTCAATAATATCGGAGAAGTCTTCCTTTTCACCTGCCTGCTCAATTTCATCCTTTAAGTAAAATCCGATCTGAGGGCCTAATCCAATTTTAAAACCTGTCTCATTGCCATCAAATCCTGGATAAAAGTTAATGGTAGCCGGAATACTAATTTGATTAAATCGGATGAGATCATCATCACTTTCCGAACTATTTGCCCCATAAGCATTATAAAGAATCTCTGGCTGAAAGGAGAAATTATCGGATATAAAGACCTTTCCAAACGCGCCGAAAGCCGGTCCGAACTTCAGGTCGAAATCACCGGCATCATCTCCATTAATCGTAGATGTATTTAATCCGAGTTTTGGACCAAATGAATAGTCTTGCGCCTGTGAAATTCCGGCAAAAGCCAGTAGTAAAAGTGTAGTTAGTAAAGTTTTCATAGTCATTCGTTAACCCGAATTGGGTTGCAAAAGTTGCGCCAAAGTAAAAACCCAGCCTCGGCTTTGCCGAGGCTGGGTGGAAAATTCGTAGGTAATAGGTGTTTACTTATAAGTAACTGCGTTTACTGCATCAATCACCTTTTTAGCATTTGGTAAAAACGCCTCCACTAAGTTCGGTGCGTAACTCATTGGCACATCTGGTCCCGTGATTCGCTTAACTGGTGCATCTAAATAATCGAAGCATTGACTTTGCACACGGTATGCAATCTCAGAAGATACCGAAGCATATGGATGCGCCTCTTCGATAACGACTAAACGGTTGGTTTTCTTCACAGAATTTGCAATCGTATCAAAATCTAACGGACGAATCGTACGTAAGTCGATGACTTCTGCCGAAACACCGTTCTTAGCCAACTCATCGGCAGCTTCTTCTAATACTTTCATGGTTTTGTTATAAGAAACAAGCGTTACATCGCTCCCTTCTCGAGTAATATTTGCTTTCCCAATAGGAATTAGATATTCTTCTTCAGGCACTTCCCCTTTATCGCCGTACATTACTTCACTTTCCATGAAGAGTACAGGATCATCGTCGCGAATCGCCGACTTTAATAAGCCTTTCGCATCGTATGGGTTCGATACCGAAATAATTTTTAATCCCGGACAGTTGGCCAACCAGCCTTCAAAAGTTTGAGAGTGTGTTGCAGCTAACTGACCAGCAGCTCCAGTACCACCACGGAAAACAATAGGAATATTCCATTGTCCACCCGACATATTGAGCATCTTCGCAGCATTGTTAATGATTTGATCCCACGCCAAGATGGAGAAGTTCCAGGTCATGAACTCAACAATCGGTCTTAAGCCATTCATAGCTGCTCCTACTCCAATGCCTGTAAATCCAAGCTCAGCAATAGGAGTATCAATCACTCGATCTGGACCAAATTCATCCAGCATTCCTTGACTTACTTTATAAGCACCGTTATATTCGGCTACTTCCTCTCCCATTAAGAATACGCGTTCATCGCGGCGCATTTCTTCATTCATTGCTTCTCGAAGGGCTTCTCTAAATTGAATAACTCTTGACATAAGGTTGTAATTCTACGGCTACAAAAGTAATCAACTACGTTAATTTTTGTGCCTGCTCAATCGCTTTTTTAAATGGAATAGAAACCGCGCCTACGGCGCGGTTATCATAATCGTAACAAATAATACCTGTTTTCACCAACGCAAGCAGACGATTAGACGTTTGATTGTAGAACCGATACACGATATCGAAACCCACTCTACTAAACGAGGCAATGCCTACTTTGACCTCCAAAAGATCTCCAGCAAAGCCTTCTGCTTTATATTGAATGGCTGCATCTACCATCATAGTGCCTATACCTTCTCCGAGATTCATCTCGGAGAATCCAAGCCACCGGTAAAACCGGTGGCGGGCCTCATGGGTTAAGCTCATTAAGCGATCATTTCCTAAATGTCCCCCATAGTTTAAATCCGTAATAGCGATTGGAATCGTGGTGGTAAATAAGTAGGCGTCGGGTTCGGTAACTTTTATTCGTTGCATAACTATAACGGATATCGGGCAAGGGGTTCAATAGATGTTGGAGCAAACTGACCAGCTCGGAACTTATGATACCCCATAATGGCGATCATTCCTGCATTATCGGTGCAGTATTCAAACTTGGGTATGTAGGTATGCCAGGCTTTTTCCTTACCCAACGCCTCGAAACGGGTTCTCAAGCCACTGTTCGCGGCCACACCTCCACCGATGCCAACGTGGGAAATACTTGTTTCTTCGGCGGCTTGTTCCAGTTTTTCTAATAAAATAGTCACAATAGAATGCTGTACACTGGCACATAAATCGGCTAAGTGGTCTTGCACGAAGTTAGGTTGGTCCTTTTGTGCTTTCTGGACAGTATATAAAATCGATGTTTTAAGTCCGCTAAAGCTGAAGTCGAGGCCTTTCACCTTTGGCTTGCCAAAGGTGAACGCCAACGGATTCCCACCTTGGGCGTATTTATCAATTAACGGACCACCAGGATATTCTAATCCAAATAACTTAGCACTTTTATCAAAAGCTTCCCCAGCAGCATCGTCGTTACTCTTCCCTATGACTTCCATGTCTAAAAAGTCATTCACCTTCACCAATTGAGTATGCCCACCAGATACCGTTAAGCATAAGAAAGGAAATTCAGGTTGCGGAGCATCAATAAAATGCGCCCCAACATGCGCTTGCATGTGATTCACCTCAATCATAGGAATATCTAAACCCAAGGACAAGCCCTTGGCAAAATTGACGCCTACAATCAAAGAACCAATCAAACCAGGCCCTCTTGTGAAGGCAATCGCACTTAATTCTTCCTTCGAAACTTGAGCTTGTTCTAAGGCCGCATCTACTACAGGCCAAATATTTTCCATGTGGGCTCTAGAAGCCAATTCAGGCACCACTCCGCCGAAAGCTTTATGTATAGCCTGATTTGCCGTCAAGTTGGCAAGTATTTTGCCTTCTTTTAGTACTGCTGCAGCCGTATCATCGCAAGAAGATTCTATGGCTAATATGCTAACAGGAGTGTTCATTCGTTTCTTATTTTATAATATATCTTTGACCGTTTGTTTGATAGATGAAAAAAAGGGGTGTAAAAATTTTTCTCGGGCTAATCGCATTGCTCTTTCTGGGTATGCTGATCTTCCTATTTTTTGCCGCGAGAAGCCCTAAGTTTCAAACCAAAATTGCGAAGTATTACACGCAAAAGTTATCAAAGAAGTTAGATGCAAAAGTATCTATTGATTCTGTGAATTTCGAACTCTTCCACCACTTAAGAGTGAACGGCATTTATGTTGAAGACCTAGAAGGCGACACCCTACTCTACGCAGGATCGGTGAAAACGAGCATTTTGAAGTTTGCGCCATTCAAAAAAACCTACAACTTATCCAACTCTACGATGGACAATGTAAAAATCCGTTTACATCGCCCAGCCGACAGTCTTCATTTTAACCTGACAGACTTATTAGCTTCTGAAAGTCCAAAGGACTCCACACAATCGTCCACTAAAAAGCCCTTGCGCTTTAAGATGAAAAATATTCAGCTCAACAACTTCGATTTTCAACTACTCGATGAACTGAAAAAAGCGGAAGTCAAAGTCGTGTTACCTAAAATGGATGTCGATTTCAACACGTTCGATTTATCCAATAAAATTTTAGATGCCAACACCTTAGTCCTTCATCAGGCCGATCTGGCTAACATTAAAGTCAAAGAAAATAATGGAGAAGATAAGGAACCCACTGTTTTTGGGATGCCCGATGACTGGACTATAAAAGTAGATCGCTTTAAAATTGAAGACGGGCAGTTTAAAAATAACACCAAGGAAAAACCCGCCGATCGAAGGTCGGATTTCTTGTTTAATAACTTCGACTTGCAAGACCTCCAAGTCGACATGCAAAATATTTATGGTGATGGAGACACCTTGCACTTCCGCATTAACCAACTTTCTTTCCTAGACAAAACAGGCTTTGAAGTATCAAAATTGTCCGCTGAAACCTCGCGTTTCCAACCCAATGGGTTAAGTTTTGAAAATTTAGAACTCATTACCCCACAAAGTAAGCTTCAGGGGGATTTAGGCTTCCGATTTCGCAGCATGGACGATTTTGCTGAATTTAATGAACGAATCCGCCTAACTGCAGGAATTACCACAGGAGAACTGCACCCCGTTGATCTGGATTACCTCTTTAAAAAGTCGCCTGTAAACGAACCCATTGAAGTCACCGGAAACTTTAGAGGCAGAGTAAGTAGCTTAAGGGCGAGCGACCTCACTTTGAAGTTTGAGCATGGCAGTTATTTGCGTGGAGATATCGACAGTAATGGCCTACCAGATGTAGAAAACACTTTCTTCGATGCCGACATTGAACGCCTGTATACGGATGTGGCAGGCATTCAAAAAATCAGCGGCAAGTACAACTTGTCGGATAAAATCACCAAGTTAGGCACCTTTGATTACAGTGGGAAATTTACCGGCTTCTTAACAGACTTGGTGTCTTACGGGAATTTAAAAACCGACTTAGGGAACTTCGAAACAGATATCAACTATTCGAAGAAGCCTGGTCAGCGGGAGACCTATAAAGGTTTCCTGTCCACCTCAAACTTTGAACTCGGTGAATGGTTAGATAATGAAGACTTGGGAGCTATAAATTTTTCAGGCAGTCTGAATGGTTCCGGCTTTGACCTAACAACGATGAATGCTGATGTGGATGCCGATGTAACCTATTTGGATTATCAAGGCGAACGATATACGAATTTGAATTTAGATGGCACCTTGCAAAACTCCATCTTCGATGGAGTTTTTGCCAGCGCCAACGAAAAAGTAGATGCCCAAGTCAGTGGCCGACTCGATTACTCTGGACAACTCGCCGCATTCGATATTGATGCCGCTATCAAAAAAGCTGATCTCAATGCCCTAGGCGTGCTGGATTCTCCTTTTGAAATCGTTGGCGACTTCTCGGCAGATGTCACCGGAGAAACCATTGATGAAATGATCGGAAATGTTGTTGCAACCAATGTAAACGTAGTTAGCAACGGCGAAGCCTATCAATTCGATTCGCTTGCCATGATCTTAAACAAAGAAGATGCTGGAGGGCGTTCACTCGCCATCAATTCGGAAAAAGTAAGCGCCAAGTTTATCGGCGAGTACAACTACACCGAACTTATTCCTACCATTAAAAAAACGATCAACAACTATTACGATTTTAATCCAGAATGGGATAAAATTCAAAACACTATTACTTCAGAAAAGCCTATTGGCTTCGAGTTTATTGTAGAAGAAAACGACGAGTTAACCCGCCTTTTCTTACCCGATATCAATTTCACTTCCCGAACCACGGCTGATGGGACCTTGAACCCAACCACCAACGAGATTAACGCAGAAGCCAACGCGGAAACCCTGAAAATTAGGCAATATACCTTCCACGATTGGCATTTAGAAGGCATTGGGAATGGCGAATTACTCGTCATCAATTCCAGTCAAAGTGATATCCTCAATAAAAACAGTAAATGGCTCGATGCCTCCGACCTGACTGTAGAGTTGAGTAAAGACAATATCCTAGCGAATATCAAATCCTTTAACAAGGAATTCTTAGATGCCGATATTAGCCTTCAAGTGACAAGAAATGACGATTTATTCACCGCATCAATCTTAGATTCTGACCTAGTCATTAACAATGAAGAATGGGAAATCTCTGAGAACAATTCCATTACCATTGGGAAAGAATATTGGGAAGCAAAAAACTTCCTCATTCAGAATGGCGAACAAAAGATTTCCATCTTCAATCCGGTAGATGACCTAGATACTAAACTCATTGCCGACATTGAAAACATTGACTTAACCGACTTAAATCAGTTCATCAATTTCACGGCTAAACCGTTCGGTGGGACTTCCACAGGAAGTGTAAACTTGGTTGAAATCAACGATCGTTTAAATATTGACATCTCCCTAGTTGTCGATGATTTAATGTACAACAACGATGTAGCGAGCATAACATCAATCGACGGCTTGATTGATGCCGAAACACAAGCCGGGCAAATTGAAGGCATTATTCAAGACGATAATTTCCAAATCGGTTTCTTTGGTTTGCTCGATCTTAAATCAAAAGACAAGGTCATCGATTTAGATCTAGAACTCTTCAAAGCATCATTGAGTCCTTTTGAAAACTTGTGGGATAATTCGATTTCAGATGTAGATGGATTCGTAAGTGGCTATATGAATTTTAGGGGTGGCCCTAAAGTATTTAATATGCAAGGCGATTTATTCTTGGAAGAATCGCTTGGCGTCACACTGGACTTTACCAAGGCACGCTATACGGCAGAAGCTGGGCAAAGCATTAAGCTAGTTGAAAATGCCTTTTTAATTGATCAACTTATCTTGAAAGATAAAGATGGGAATACAGCGCGTGTAAATGGGGCAATTACACATACCGATCTAAAAGATTTCACCTTAGACGTTACCGCACAAAGTAGCAATTTCTTGTTCTTAGACACTGAGGCCAGCGATAATCCCGTTTTTTACGGAACAGCATATGCTGGTGGAACCATTGCTTTTACAGGCCCTGTTCAAGATGCATTTATGTCGGTGGTGGCTACTTCTCAGCCCAAT
>JAHQVX010000012.1 GCA_019634125.1 Saprospiraceae bacterium | reverse complement strand
GAATCACAACCCGCTTGGCTGCTCAATGGAGTGACATAAACACCCGCCGAACTTACTTCTGTGCCATCAGGAAGCATAAAAGTTTCTCCCGAACAAATCTCTGCGTTTTGTGGTGTAGCATAAACTGGATCTACAGCCAAATTAATCACGATAATAGAATCGCAACCCCGATCTGTTAGGTATTGTGACGTGTAAATCCCTGGTTGATTCACTACTTGCCCAGATGGCAAGGTAAAGGTTTGGTTTGCACAAATTGTTTCATCCAATTGTGTGAAGTAAGAAGGATTCACATCAAGAGTGGTAGTCACCGTGGAATCACAGCCTGCAGCTGAAGCCAATGTGATTGGATAAATTCCCGAAGTAGTTACGTTGGTTCCGTCGGGCAGAGAATACGATTCACCATCACAGATTTCAGCAGAAATATCGGTAAAGAACTCAGGGATAACATTCAAGTTGGTGGTAATTATCGAATCGCAACCAAAAGAAGCTGTAACCGTACTCGAATAAGTCCCTGTACTAGACACTGAAGTTCCATCTGGCAACATGTAGGTTTCACCAGAACAAATAGATACATCCTCCGTTGAAGTAAGGATAGGCAGGAGGCTTAAGCTGGTAGTGATTACTGAGTCGCAACCAAATTGGTTGAGTAATGTAGAAGAATAACTCCCAGCAGCAGTTACTACTGTGCCGTCGGGTAGTGTATAGGAATCGCCCACACAAATACTTGCATCTTCAGAAACTGCGTTTACTTCGTTTACAATTACCTGGGTATTAATCACAGAATCGCAACCAGAAACGGAGAGGAGTTCTGAAGTAAATATTCCTTCAGCATTGACCATGGTTCCGTCTGGAAGCACATAGGAGTCGCCATCACAAATTTCGATGGTTTCGCTGGAAAAATACGTTGGATTCACGGTAAGTTCTGTTCGGACAATAGAATCACAACCTTCGGTTGTGATTAAATTCGATACGTACATTCCTGGCGTGTTCACTGCATTACCATCAGGCAACACGTAAGTTTCATTATCGCAGATTACTGCTTGCTGACTAATATCGAAGCTTGGATGCACCGTAAGTGTGGTTTCAATGGTAGAGTCGCAACCACTTACTGAAGTTAGGGTGATTGGGTAGACGCCTGAGCTGTTCACACTGCTTCCATCGGGTAAAATAAAGCTATCGGTATCGCATATTTCAGCTACACGCTGTTCGAAGTAGGTTGGTTGAACGAGGACATTACTGCGAATCGTAGAGTCGCAGCCATTGACAGTAGTTAAGTCCGACGTATAACTTCCTGTAGCATTCACCACTCGCCCATCTGGCAAAGTGTAGGTATCTCCATTACAAATGGCAATGTCTTCTTCTAAGAAAAATGTTGGTTGAACCGTTAGTTGTGTTGTTATGATGGAATCACAACCGAAGGTTGTGATTAAGGAAGACGTGTAAGATCCCGGAGCATTTACTTGAGCTCCATCAGGCAAGGTATACGTTTCATTATCGCAGATTTCAGCCTGAACAGTATTGTTGAATGTAGGCTGAACCGTCAATCGCGTCTCAATTACAGAGTCGCACCCACTCACAGAAGATAAGGTCACTGGGTAAGTGCCCCCTGCGGTTACAGTTGTCCCATCAGGAAGTTCATACGTTTCATTATCGCAGATCTCCACATCTACCTGCTCAAAGAAAGTAGCATTCACCGTTAAATTCGTTCGAACCACCGAATCACAACCTAATGATGAAATAAGGTTGGTAATGTAAACTCCACTTCCATTCACGACTTGTCCATCTGGTAACGTATAGGTGTCGTCATCACAAATAATTACATCTTCTACTACTAAGTGAGTTGGATTCACGGTTAAAGTGGTCTGAATCGTAGAATCACAATTTCGCTCAGATAGAAAAGAAACGGTATAAACACCTGGATCAGTCACGATGGAGCCATCTGGCAATGTGAAGTTCTCATCATCACAAATGGTGGCTTCTACCTCTAAAAAATAATTTTCGTTAACTGTTAAGTTATAGGTCAGCAAAGAATCGCAACCTGCTTGGGTGCTGAGTAAAATAGGATATGTTCCAGCGTCGGTAACTACGGAACCATCGGGCAAGGTAAAATTTTCCCCTTCACAAATTTCCACATCGAACTCAAAGCTAAAATTCGGATTGAATACAAGGCTGGTACTAATAATAGAATCACAACCTTCTGTGGTGAGTAGGTTAGTTAGGTAAGTTCCTGAATTCGATACGCTAGTTCCATCAGGTAATGTATAAGTTTGTCCATCACATAACACCTCATCTTGCTCCTCGAAAAAACTAGGGTGAACGGTTAGTTCTGTAGTAAGTACCGAATCACAACCGTCTACAGAAGTTAATACCACTTCATAAGTCCCCGAGTCGCCTACAAATTGTCCATCAGGAAGTAAATAAGAATCACCATCACAAATTTCTGCTGCGGTAATATCTAATAGAAGATTAGTATAGACCCGAACTGTATCACAATAGGGATCAGCAACGAGTTGACAAAGGTTGCTGATAGGCGTTCCACAAACTTCATAGTCTATAAACTCTGGTGCTGGAAAAGTAGGTAAAACATAAGTTACATCGCACCCACTTTGGCAAGAGAGATAGTCGTTGTACTGTCCAGTGCCAGAGGTAATGTCGTTCCATGTAATAGTTTCTGGGATCAAGCCAGCCATCTCCAAACGAATATCACATCCGATATTTACATCTACATCTTCCGGAGACCCAATACCCGGAATAGAACGGATAATAAAAGAATTTTGATTGTTACCTGGCTTACAGAATGTTAAAGTATGTGGCCCAACTCCATCTAAACAAATTTCGTTTCCAACTGGAATTTCTTCCCCACAATTAATTTGATAGAACATTGAACCAGTGGGTTGCGCCCCGTCTTCAATGTCAAAAATAATTCCTACTGCCGCCGGATCTAATGTAATTTCAACCTCGATACATCGCAATGGCCAACTGGCATCACAACACAGTCCTGCTCGACTATCATTAGGTAAAGCTGCTGTTCCATCTGGAAAGCCTGTTAAGTCTACTTCATAGAATGGCGTAGGTGATGTACAAAGCCCAGACTGTGCATAGATAGATTGGTTTGCTATGCTGAATAGCAACACCGCGAATACCGCGATTACGTTTTTCATCATCCGTTTTTAATCCGATTGATTAATCCACTACATGGTCAATCAATCCAAAAAATGAACCTGAAATCCGAGAATTGTCGTCTAGGGTAAGCGAGTAACTAAACTCATAAGTCGCGCCGTTGTTTTGAACTTCAACTTGTCCTTCAACAATTTCAAATTGGAAGCCCTCTCCGGTTTCCAAATTAAATGTTAAGAATACTTGTCCAAAAAAACTGTTATCTTGAGATTGAGTAGGATCGAGTGTGTACACTCCAGTAGCCACATCATTAGCATCCATAGATTCGAAGTCTAGATTGATCACATTAACTAAATCTCCCTCAAATTGTTCGGTGTCTTCATTGAATTCAGCACCATTTAAGAACAAAACACTCATACTTCCCACATCATGAACGATGAGGGCGCTTGTGGGGGTGCTTACAAATATCGACCCGTATGTAAAGCCATTATCCGCATTAATACCGTCGTCATCACTGCAAGCAGAGAAGAAAAATAAAACGGCCAATACAGGTAGAAATTGTAAAAATTTTCGCATTGAATGATTTTGTCCTCTCACAGTATATCAAAAAGCATTCCAATATGTAACAAGCAGAAAAAAAAGTACATACTAGGCCACATGTAAGTTCTTACAACCTATCGAAATCTGCAGGAGTACTGGCGATCAATGGCTGGTGTACCGACTCGTAGATTATTTTATATAATACTTTGCCTCCCCCATACCTTGCTGGACGATTAAAAGTTTATCATATTGATTTCCATCAACTGATTCGGCATCTTTTAACTCTAGCAAGATAATTCTTGATCCGTAAAGCACATCGTTGTATTGCATACCCTTGGAAACATTGTAATCTCTGTACGACTTTAACTTTTTACTGTCTTCAATCGAATAATATTTCTTGGTTGAATGGAGCGTTATGGTGAGTGAACTGCCGTTCTTAGTGATATTATCGCCCGAACTCATGGGACTGTGTTGCTTACTTCCGAGTCTATAATCAATGGAATAAGAAAAACTTTTGCCTTTATCGGCAGTAGGATGTGCACTAATCAAAAATGCACCGAACAATATGAAAAACAGGATTCGCATATGAAACGGTTTGGGTGTACACTAAGTTCGAAAAAAGTAGTCGGGAATCAAAATTTATTTCAAGCCTCCAATCATATCTTCTGGACGTACCCACGCGTCAAACTCATCTTCAGTGAGGTAGTTTAAGGCAAGTGCAGCTGCTTTTAGCGTAGTGCCTTCTTTATAGGCTTTTTTAGCGATGGATGCGGCTTTTTCATAACCAATCTTGGTATTCAATGCCGTAACCAGCATTAATGAATTATTCAACAACTCATCGATTTTCGCTTGATTAGGCTCAATACCAACAGCACAGTTGTCATTGAAGCTCTGACAAGCATCGCCTAATAGTTGTGCACTCATCAAGAAATTAAAAATCATAACTGGCTTAAACACATTCAATTCAAATTGGCCAAACATTCCGCCAGTATTAATCGCTACATCATTCCCCATAACTTGCGCACAAACCATGGTTAATGCTTCTACTTGTGTCGGGTTTACTTTCCCGGGCATAATAGATGATCCTGGTTCATTGGCTGGTATAGTAATCTCTCCGATTCCACTTCTAGGTCCAGAAGCCAGCATTCGAATATCGTTGGCGATTTTCATCAAGCTAACAGCAAGTGTTTTCACTGCTCCATGTGCTTCTACAATAGCATCGTGGGCAGCTAAGGCTTCAAACTTATTATCGGCAGTTCGGAAAGGAAGGCCTGTTAATTCAGCAATTTTCTCCGCTACGTTCTCAGCATAACCAGCTGGTGTGTTTAAACCAGTTCCTACGGCTGTTCCACCCAAAGCCAATTCCGATAAGTGTTCTAAGGTATTGGTAATGGCATTGATTCCATGCTCAAGCTGACTGGCATAGCCACTAAATTCTTGACCAAGTGTAAGCGGGGTGGCATCCATAAAGTGTGTTCTTCCGATTTTCACACAATCCGAAAAGGCTTCTGATTTTGCCCGTAGTGTATTTAAAAGGATTTGAACTTTTGGTAAAAGATGTTCTACGACTTTAGAATAGGCCGAAATATGCATGGCCGTTGGGAACGTATCGTTGCTACTCTGGCTTTTATTTACATCATCGTTTGGATGCAACACCTTTTCAGCATCTGTAAGCTGGCCACCTTGAAGTACGTGACCTCTGTTCGCAATGACTTCATTGACGTTCATATTGGACTGGGTTCCAGAGCCCGTTTGCCAGACAACAAGCGGAAATTGATCGTCGAGTTGACCGGCACTAATTTCATCACATACTTTTCCAATTAATGCTGCTTTTTCTGGTGTGAGAATACCAGCATCTGCGTTGGTTAGCGCTGCGGCTTTTTTCAGAATAGCATATGCACGAATCACTTCAATGGGCATGGTTCCTCGGCCAATTTTAAAGTTTTCAATCGAGCGTTGAGTTTGTGCTGCCCAATATTTATCGGCAGGGACTTGAACTTCACCAATGGTATCGTGTTCTATTCTGTAATTCATATTCAAATTTGAACTACAAAAATAGGTGCTGCTTTGCTTATAAGGTAATTAGTCGCTGAGCTTTTTCGCTAGATAGGCCGATAAATCAAAGTCAGCCAAATTCTCGATGACTTGATCAGGACAATATGGGAACAGATCTATATCTTGTTTTTTAGTGACGCCGGCTAATGTCAGTATCGTGCTATACCCTACTTGCATTCCACCAATAATATCTGTGGTCATGGTATCGCCAATAATCGTGGTTTCACTGGTAGATAAATTTAATTTTTTTCGTGCTGCACGCATCATAACTGGGCTTGGCTTACCTACTGAGAATGCTTTTCTTCCTGTTGCCTCTTCAATCATTTTCACAATGGCTTTAATTCCTAAATTATTCCACCCTGGCTTCTTAGGCGAAGGATCTAAGTTCGTTGCGATGAGCTTGGCGCCTTCTAAAATAAAATCAACGGCTTTGTTCACCATTTCGAGGGTAAAGTTTCGTCCTTCCCCTACCACAACAAAATCTGGATCGTGGGTGACTAGTGAATAGCCATTGGCGTGAAGACTTTCTAAAATGCCCCCTTCCCCCAACACATATGCAGTACCATAGGGTTTTTGTCTGGCTAAGAATAAACCTGTAGCCATAGCACTTGTAAAAACGTGTTCTTCTTGAGTTTCAATCCCTAATCCAGCCAGCTTATTGACAACATCTCTAGGTGTTCGCTGACTGTTGTTCGTCATAAACAAATAAGGGATATTTTGATCTTGTAACGCTTTCACAAAGGTATCAGCACCTGGGATGAGTTCGTTTCCGCTATAAATAACGCCATCCATGTCTAAAAGAAATCCGTGTTTCATGGCTTGTATTGAGTTTTGAATAAATATACTTCACAGGTGTTTCTAAAGCGAATAACTAATGTTACTTAATTGTAAAGCCAAGTGTTTGACAACCATTACTTTTGAAGGAACTTAATAGGACTATGCAAAAAGTTATTGTAACAGGAGGCACGGGATACATCGGCTCGCATACGGTTGTTCAGCTTTTGGGAGAAGGATTTGAGGTGGTTATCATTGATAACTTATTGAATTCTGAGGCCAGCGCCTTGGACGGAATTGAAAAGATTACTGGGCAACGTCCATTATTCTACCAAGTGGATCTGCTAGATTACGCCAATTTACAGGACGTATTGGCGCTACATAAAGACGCCGTGGCTTGCATACATTTTGCTTCCTTGAAAGCAGTAGCAGAAAGTATGGAACGGCCACTGTGGTACTATCGGAATAACTTGAATGGCATGACGAATCTACTAGAAGGCTTACGTTCTGCATCTGTGGAGCATGTTATATTTTCTTCTTCAGCCAGTGTATATGGGAACACGACTGTTTTACCGATTACAGAGGCATTACCTGCTCGGAATGCGGTTTCGGCGTATGGGATTTCGAAACAGGTTGGGGAAGAATTGATTGATGCTGCCTTAGTAGAAGCCTGTTTTGGGTCGGCGATTAGTTTGCGTTATTTCAATCCAATTGGCGCTCATTCGAGCGCCTTGATTGGGGAGTTACCCAAGGGTCGCCCCAACAACTTAATGCCTTACATTACCCAAACTGCGGCTGGGATCCGGCAGCAGCTGACGATATTTGGGAAGGATTACCCAACTCCTGACGGCACGGCGGTTCGCGACTATTTACACGTTGAGGATGTGGCCACTGCCCATGTAAAAGCGTTGATGCGCTTGTTAAATGGAAAAAATGAGGCCGCACATGAAGCGTTTAATTTAGGCAGTGGCAACGGGTATTCGGTGTTGGAAATCGTGCAAGCTTTTGAGCGCGCTAATTCTATTAAACTGAATTATGTTTTTGCGGAACGAAGGCCAGGCGATGTGGCAGAATTGCGTGCAGATGCGTCGTTAGCTGTGGAAAAGCTGGGCTGGACAGCCCAGCGTAGTCTAGAAGATATGGTGCGATCGGCATGGGCTTGGGAGCGAAAAGCAAGAGGATTGTAATTTTTTTCTCAGAAGTTTTGTCGAAAGTGATTTTTTAGATTATTTTTGCCGTCCATTTGAAAGAAATGGCCCGTTCGTCTAGGGGTTAGGACGCCAGGTTTTCATCCTGGAAACAGGGGTTCGATTCCCCTACGGGCTGCAAGCCAAACGTATAAACCCCCTCGGCTTTGCCGAGGGGGTTTTTCGTTAGAGTCAATCAATTCCAAACACCCGTTTCTTTCGTCGTTGAGACATATTCTTGGAAACTAGTAGGTTTCCGACCAAGCACCTGCTCTACATCCGTGCTAATGTCAGACACACTGGCTTGGCCAATCACTTCTCGAAAGAGGTAATCAATCAACCAGGCATAGCCTTCTGGCAGTGGAGCGGCCTTCAATGCTGCGGAATACTCGTCTAAGCTCACTGGCTGGAAATCGATGTGTCGATTCGTTTGTGTGGCGATTTCGGCGATGGCCTGAGGAAACGTTATGGCCTCAGGCCCAGTTAAATGGTAGATTTTGCCGTTATGCAAATCGTTCGTCAGCGCCTGAACAGCCACCTCAGCAATATCATTGGTGTCGACAAATGGGATCTTCACGTTGGCTTGTGGCAACGCCACAAAGCCAGCCATAATTGGCTCCAACAAAAAACTCTCGCTGAAATTCTGACTAAACCAACTCGCCCGCACTATGGTGTAATCCAAACCCGAATGTATGACAACTTGCTCACTCAACTCCGCTTCGCGCTCCCCTTTCCCAGATAATAAGACCAGCTTCTTAATCCCTTGTTGCTTAGCTACGCGAACCAATTGTTCAATCGCTTCCAATGCCCCAGGAACAGCCAAATCAGGTTGATAGGTTACATACATCTTATCCATTCCCTGCAAAACTTCCGACCAATTTTCAGGTGCATCCCAATCAAAAGGTATAGCTGCTCTTCTAGATCCAATACGCACCGGATAACCCTGCGTTTGAAGTTGCTCAACAATTTTTCTTCCTGTTTTCCCTGTACCGCCAAGTACTAAAATTTGTTCTTTCATGATTTATAGTTTTTAATTAATTTTTGTGAATAGTAGGGCTACAACTAGCAGCAAAAAAGAAATACTAGCCGCCCAAGTCCTGATCGTGTGGTAAAGCTTCCACGGTGACTCAAACTGTTGTCTTAATACACTTAATTCCCCTTGACTCATCGATGTCAATGCCGTCCTATCGAGGAGCTCATTCAATGGTACATTCCCGAATATGGTCACTAATACGAGTCCAAAAAAGTAGATCAAAGCCGCGCCAATAATCAACCCTAATGGCAAAGACGAATCATGTCGATGCTGAACAGCGCCAATAGTGGCAAATAGAAATGGGCTGAAGAAAATGAATAAGAAAAGTGGATTTAGAATGACCCGATTCATCGATTGAAAGGCACTTAAAAATGCAAAATCATCCAACTTCCCAATTCCAGGCGTAACGGCATTCCCCCAAGTGAAACAGATACCAGCAGACAAACCAGCTAGTAGAGTAGCTAGAACTAAAGGCAATAGTTTTAATATCGATTCCATTAATGTTGTTTTAGTGTAGTTATCCAATTAAGAAGCATTTCTCGCTCCTGCTCGGTGAGTGGAGTTGCCTTGCCTTTCGGCATGCGCTGCTTCACAAATACTTGCTCATGGATTTTTGGAGCGAATTGATTCATATTCTCGAGGCTGAAAATCTTGCGACGATTTTTCTTTCGATGGCAGGAATTGCATTTTGCCTCTAAAACCTGAAAAGCATTTTGTTCGATTGAAATTGGTCTGTTTACCGATTGTGCTTCACAAGATGGTGAGATCAGCAGTAGACTGCACACATAAAAAAAGCATATAAGTAGGCTTTGAAGTCCCATAATCTTTGTTGTTTTTGATTATGACACAAAACTGCCTCAACTTGCTCCGAATCATTGGTTCGAAACGGAGAACGATTTGTTCGAAACGGATTATTTGAGTTGACTGGGCCGGAAACCGAATTTTTTCGCAAAAGCATTGGAAAAAGAACTTAGGCTATCATAACCCACTTCCCACGCCGCTTCCTGAATCGTCATTTTTTGTTGACTTATTAACGCATGTGCTTTGGTTAAGCGCTCATTCTGGAGGTATTTAAATACAGGAAGCCCAAACCATGCTTTAAAATTCTTTTTGAGTTTGAAGGTATTCCAGCCAATTTGATGTGCCAGTTCGCTGAGCGAAGGCGGATGCTCTAAATCTGACAGTAAGATTTGTTGAGCCTCTATAAGCTTTAAGCGTTCTTGCTCAGTAAGGGGGCTTTGGTATTCTGTAGCGACATGACCGAAAAAGTGGGAAAGCAAGGCCGTGACTTGACTCCGAAAAAAAAGCATTCGATTCTTACCACTGAAAGAATTATTGAAAATATCCTCCACAACAGACATCATTTTCGGATTCATAAAAAATTCAGGGCCTTCAACATAGTGATCTTGGGGATGAACCAGCTGATGAAGCACTTCTGTAAAGATCTCTCCTTCCTGATTCGGAAGGTGTTGTAAACTACTTACTGCTGTCACCACGACCAAACACTCTAAAGGCTGGTTTTTATCGACAGTATGTTTGAATTGTACGCGCTCATCGGCATAAAAGGAAAGCGCTAGGCCTTTGGTGTGTTGATAGGCCTGCTTATTCTCATTGTATAAAACATCTAACTGTACATTTCCTGCTCCGTAAAACGCAATACCGATAACAGGTTCGTCAAAAGCACAAATATCTTCGGTGATATGTTCAGATGTGGCCGTCTCTACCAAGATGGTAAAATCATTGATGTCTATGATGTCTCGGGTCATAGGAGAAAATTACGACAAAAAGCGGATGGCCAACAGTTTTTGATACTTTTACCCCATGCTAAATCAATATTTGCAGTCTACCTTTTACTTCAATTTTGAACACCCAAACATTCAGAGTGAAATCCAGGAATTCAAAGTTTTAGCATCTGACCAAGCCAAAATCGAACAATGGTATATACATGTTCGAGATCATTGGCGCTATAATCCTTACGTTATTGTATTAGATGAGGCAGCCTTCCAAGCCAGTTACATCGCTCAAAAAGAAGCCGCGCACTGTATTGACAAAGCGATTTTGTACATAACAGGCTTACGTGCACTAAACATCCCTGCTCGCCTTCGGCTCGCAAAAGTATCGAACCATATTGCAGCTGAAAACCTCATCAATACACTCGGCTCCAACGAGATCGCCCCACATGGATTGGTAGAAGTCTTTCACCAAAATCAATGGACGAAATGTTCACCAGCATTCAACAAAACGCTCTGTGAACGCTATGAAGTAGACGTATTGGAATACAACGGCACTAAAGACTCAGTCATGCAAGAATTCAATAGACATCAAGATAAATTCATGGAATACTTAGAAGATTATGGCAGCTTTAGTGATGTTCCAATTGAATTTATCAAGTCGACGTTTGAAGCCAACTATCCAACACTCTACAAAGCCTATCAAAAAGAACAATCTTAGAGCATTCAATCTTTAAAATAAGTATTCCACGAACGGCGAATAGTGGTAAGATCACTATCTCTCCGAAGAATGACTGACATTGAACTCTGGTTGTTGGGAACAAATCCGCCTCCATCATCGCTACTGCCCTCTCCAAAAAGAAATTGCTTTTTTAGACTGCCATCTTCAACATCGAAAGCAAAAAGCCCTATTGGAGTATTCACGTAGCATACTGTT
>JAHQVX010000125.1 GCA_019634125.1 Saprospiraceae bacterium | reverse complement strand
TTTGTATGGCCAGGTGCTATGTTCAACACGAATGGTACGAAGCAAGGAGGTATTTTCGCCGATGTAGACTTTACAAACGGTATTGTGAACGCACCTCAGTTCGAGCCAGATGTAAACAACCAACCAACTGCAGCTGATATCTTCGGTGGTACCGATGCTGTTCCACAAGGTGATGTCAACTTATTTGTTGAGGACTTCAAATTCCCACAAGTATTTAGAACGAGCTTAGGTGTTGCAAAAACATTTGGAGATGGCTGGAATGTGAGCTTAGATGGTATTTACACGAAAACATTGAACAACATAGTTTACCAAAGTGTGAACTTCGAGAACAACTTCACCTCTACTCCTGGTCCTGAAAGTAGAATTCAATATGTTTCTAATGCAGCAGTGGATAGCAGATACAGAAGTATTTATGTGGGTTACAATACGAACGAAGGACATTCCTTTAATTTCTCTACTGGTGTAGACAAGCAATTTGAGAACTTCTTTGGTAGTTTATTCTACTCATACGGTGATTCTTATGCATTAAATGAAGGGACTTCTTCTCAGAACTCTTCGCAGTGGAGAGGTCAAGTACACGATGTAGGTGGAAGAAACAACCCTGTATTTGGACGTTCCGACTTTTCTGCTGGACATCGAGTTGTAGGTACTACTGCTTATAAATTTGACTGGAACGATGAGAAAAACGTTGCTACTACGGTAAGCTTATTTTATAATGGTCAATCAGGAACTCCATTCTCTTGGATCGTTGGAGGTGATGATGCGGATAACTTCAGTAATGAAAATGGTTCAACATCAAGAAACAGAACCTTATTCTATATTCCACAATCTAGAGGAGACATCAATTTAATGGACACAGATGACTTGACAGCAGACCAGCAGTGGGCGCTACTCAACAATTTCATTGAAAATGATGATTACCTGAGTGACCACAGAGGCGAGTATGCTGAGAAAAACAGTAACCGATTGCCATTTGAAAGCCAATTAGATGTAAAAGTTCTACAAGATTTTGGTCTTACTTTGGGTGATAAGCGTCACCGCTTCCAATTCTCGGCTGATATTTTCAATTTCGGAAATTTAATCAGTAAAGATTGGGGGACAACTTGGAGTACGAATGACTCTTTCAGTTACCAAACGATTTTGAATCTCCAAGGTTTTGATACAGATGGTAGTCCTATTTATACCTTTACAGATGATTCCTTAGATGATGAGCGATTCAACATCAACGATATTTCTTCTAGATGGAGAGCTCAAATTGGTTTCAGATACTTATTTGACTAATCTTCAAAACGAATTAGTTATCAACCCCCTCGGCAAAGCCGAGGGGGTTTTCTTTTTCCACCAACTTCGGATGTAGTAACTTGGTACAATGGATATTCTCTGGGAAGACAATCATATTTTAATCGTGAACAAACCTGCCGGTTTGCTCACTCACTCTGATATTACCGGCGATGAAAGTGCTGAAGATAAGGGTAAAGCCTACCTAAAGGAGAAATACAACAAGCCAGGCAATGTATTTCTGACCCCTGTGCACCGATTAGATCGCCCAGTAAGTGGTTTATTGTTGATGGCGCGTACTTCCAAGGCATTGCCGAGGCTGACCGATGCGTTTAAACAACGGGATACCGTTAAAACCTATTTAGCGGTAACCAGTGCACTGCCTCCTAATTACAGTGGTGAGCTGAGGGATTATTTATTGAAAAATGTCAAGAAGAACGTAACTCGTGTAGTCTCAAAATCGACCGCCCAAGCGAAGCTTGGGCGGTTAACCTACGAAGTCCTCGCCGAAGACAATGGCCGCTTCTTACTTAAAGTAAATCCGCTTACCGGTAGATCCCATCAAATACGCGTTCAACTCGCCAATATAGGCTGCCCAATTGTTGGCGACAAAAAATACCGCTCCCCAGAAAAATGGATGCCTGGCAGTATTGCACTCCACTCAACAGCACTCTCCTTTCCCCACCCTACAAAAAAGGACATTCAAAATCAACAGTGTCGCCTGCCCAATAATGACTTCTGGAAACCCTTCCATCGCTTTTACAACCTATCCCAAAATGACGCATAAATCAGTACTTCCCTTTATCGTTCTCTGCCTTCTTGGCTGCAACTCTACTCCCATGAAAAAAGATCATTCAACCGACTGGGCAGAAAACCAAATTTGGTATCAAATCTTCGTTGAACGCTTTAACAATGGTGATTCCAGTAATGACCCTGTGCCTGAAAACATGTTAGACACTTGGCCATATGACATTCCAGCGGATTGGACCATTTCGCCATGGATCAGCGATTGGTACGCCGAAGATGCATGGATGAAGAACAATTCCCTCGACTATTATGGAAACTTGCAACTCGGGCGTTACGGCGGCGACTTACAGGGTGTCTTGGATAAGCTCAACTACTTAGAAGAACTAGGCATAACAGCCATTTATTTCAATCCCGTAAACGATTCCCCCTCGCTGCATAAATACGGCGCCCGCTACTATCACCATATTGATATTCATTTTGGCCCTGACCCCGAAGGAGACAAAGCCATTATTGCATCAGAAGACCCGAATGATCCGTCCACTTGGAAATGGACTAGCGCCGATAAATTATTCCTTAAAGTCGTAGACGAAGCCCATAAAAAAGGCATGCGCGTTATTGTTGATTTTTCGTGGAACCATGTAGGCATTCCATTTTGGGCATTTCAAGATGTTAAAAACAAGGGCATTAATTCGGAATTTAAAGATTGGTTCGAAATTAATTCCTTCGATGATCCAACCACCGAAGAAAATGAATTCGACTATTATGGCTGGCTAAACATTAATGATCTTCCAGAATTGAAAAAAGTCAACGCCGGTGAACGCAAACATGGCCATCCTTATTCAGGAAACCTGGAGGCCAATGTGAAGCAACATATTTTTGATGTTAGCCAACGTTGGTTAGCACCTAATGGAGACATCGAAGATGGCATTGATGGCTTCCGCTTGGATGTAGCCGATCAGATCCCAATGGAATTTT
Organism: Saprospiraceae bacterium; assembly: GCA_019634125.1. Lineage (GTDB taxonomy): Bacteria > Bacteroidota > Bacteroidia > Chitinophagales > JAHQVX01 > JAHQVX01. The sequence continues at coordinate 8,618 of JAHQVX010000125.1, read as the reverse complement.
GGAAAGAATATAGGGCCTATGTAAAATCCGTAAAGCCCTCTACCTACTTGGTTGGAGAAATTTGGTGGGAAGAATGGCCCGACAAACTCATGGATCCAAGACCGTACTTAGGAGAAGCTGCATTTGATGCCGTGATGTATTATCAAGTATTCAAACCAGCTAGAGGGTTCTTCGGAGACAACGACAACAATATGGATGCTGCAGAACTCAAACAAGCACTTGAAAAAGCTTGGAAAGGCATTGAAGTCGATTCGATCCGTAAAATGATGAGTGTCTCCTCCACGCACGACACGCCAAGATTATTGACCTCATTCAACAATCCAAATAAGTATAAATTTGAAGCCCACCCCAGAGACCACCTGAATTACAAGGTGGATCGACCTTCTGAGGAAGCCTTCCAACGAACCAAACTATACTTGATGCATCAATTCACTAGTCTATCGTCTCCACATATCTGGAATGGCGATGAGATGGGAATGTGGGGCGGTGACGATCCGGATTGCCGAAAACCATTATGGTGGCCAGAGCTTACTTTCGATAATGAATCGATGGCGCCAGGACACCCGACGCGCGACCAAGAAGTTGGCTTCAATACCGAATGGTTTGAGTTCTATAAATCGTTAATAGCCCTTCGAAAAGCGCATCCTGCATTGCATAGTGGAAGCTTTGAATTTGAACTAGCCAAAGGCAATGTCTTAGCTTATTCCAGGACTTCAGACTCGGAAAAACTACTCGTAATTTTCAATCTAGATGCAACGGAAACAACGCAAGAATTCAATACACTTCAACTCAATGAGATTGTATTTGGATCGGGCGAGATAACTGGGAATGGTGTGACGTTAGCCCCGCTTTCAGCGGCGCTTATATCCATTCAACCTTAAATGGTTACCAATCGATAACCAATGCCTTTCAACGTAACAATTTCGACGCTCGGATCGACTGCTAGGTAATTCCGCAGTTTTTTAATGTACACATCTAAGCTCCGAGAATGGAAGAAACTATCGTCATCCCAAATATTTAATAAGATGTGTTTTCGCTCCACCGCTTGGTTGGCTGATCCAGCCAACATGGTGAGTAAGGCAGCTTCTTTATGCGTGAGTTTCTTAGATATATCATGGTGCTTGAGCTCGTAACTAATGGTATTGAAATGAAAAGCACCAATGGTAAACGTTTCGGGTGTATTCGTTTGTCCGGGTTGTGCTTGAAGTTGAAGCAAGTTGTTGATACGAACTTCTAACTCTTTCATGCTAAAGGGTTTTCGAATATAGTCGTTCCCTCCAGAGGAAAAGCCTTCTAAAACATCTTCCGTTTGGTCTCGGGCTGTAAGGAAGATGATCGGAAGTTGGGGTTGTAGACTATGGATATGCTTGCCCAATTCAAAGCCATCCATTTTGGGCATCATAACATCGAGAATGCAGATGTCGGGCTGTTGAACCGCAAAGCTTTGCTTTGCGGTTAATCCGTCTAGTGCCCAAACTACGTCATAACCCATCAGCTCTAAACCGTCTTTCACAATTTGCCCAATGCCGGGCTCATCTTCTGCATACAATATTCGAATGGCCTTTTTATCCATGGCTGGGCAATTTTAAAGTAAAGGTAGAGCCTTGGTCTTTCACAGAAACAACGTCTAAAGTACCACCATGTAAATGGGCTACTTGGTTCGTATAATGTAATCCAAGACCAAAGCCCTTTACATTATGCTGACGCCCATCATTTACGCGATAAAATTTCTTAAATAAGAAGGGCAAATTTTCTTTATCGATCCCTGGACCATTATCTGTAACAGCCACCTCAACTTTCCCATTTTGACACTGCGCCTTTACCTTAATTTCTGGAGCTTCGGAAGAATACTTAATGGCATTATCAATCAAATTACTAATAGCATTACGGATATGGTAGGCATCGCCTACCAAAACCATATTGTGCCCACTTCGCTGATGAATGACTTGAAAAGCTTTTCCTTGTTCTTTAAGCATGAAATTATGGGTTTCTACAACTTCCTCAACAAGTTGTCCGACGTTGACCATGGAGCTACTAAGTTGAAGTTTGCCATTTTGAAGTTTGGCGGCCCCAAGAACTTTATCGATAAGTGTGCTGAGGCGATGAACACTTTTTGTGCTCAGGTCGATATACTGTTCTTTAGAGGTTTCCGTGAGGTTGTTGTTCTTGAGCGACTCCATAGCCAAACCAATGGTGGTCACCGGGGTTTTCAACTCATGCGTCATGTTATACATGAAATTTTGTTGTTGCTCAGCCATTAAGCGCTGCGTACGCAGCGCTTTACCCAACTGCCAAAAAGCGAGCCCCGATAAACCCAATAGAAATAACGACAGTAAACCCTCAGGTAAAACCTTTCGGAATAAATAAGGCTTATAATTCTTAATCTCGGCAATAACCATTTGATTCTCCCCACGCCTTCCGGGGGCACGTGTAATAAAAAAACCGTCCGTTCTCGACTCATATTCCTCAATGGACATTGGTTCCAAAGAAAAGTTATTGTGTAAGGCAGCAGTATCTAATCGGGCTTTAAGTTGAACTAAATGGTTACTATCAGGAATGGTCCCCAAAAAAATCGTTTCCTTTTCCTTACCGGCTCCTCTATAAATACGAATAACTGAATTCTCTATGGTATCAGCTAGGTCTAAACTGTCCTGCTCAAACGTGTTCGTTATGGTTAAAGAATCATTAGGATTTGTTCTAGTTTTTAAAAACCCACGCATTCGACCACGAGGTCGATCAAAAGAAATATTGCCTAAATTGATCGTTGTGTCACCCAATTCATCAACACTTCCGATACTATCTAAATTCTTTTCAAAAAAAACTTTTAAGCCGCGTTGCCATTTCTCCTTTTGAAGGATATTGCTTTGTTCTCCAAAAAAGAATGTAGCTTCTCGCTGAACATCGCGTTTCTTGTTCTGGTAACTATTATATAACCAGAAAGTAATTAATACAGCAAAGCCTATCTGACTAAGTGCAATGAGCCAAGTATGGTTTTTAAAAAGTTTCATTTGCTTAAATACATAACAAACATAGCAAGAAAACGAAGCCAGTACTGACAATTAACCTTTTTTAACATGGACTTTTAGGTTAATTAACGCGCTTTGTCAAAAACTGCGTCTAGTTTTACATCAAAATTCAACTACATGAGACATGCATTGCTCGCCACCATTTGTTTATTTATTGCACTAACCACTTTTGCGCAAAGCACAGAAGGTGTAATCAATTATACAGAGACCATAAAAATTGAATTGCCCGAAGATGTAAAGAAACGGATGGCCGACAGAGGTATTGTTATGGATATTCCCGATAGCCGAACCAATAAAATGACATTGCACTTTAATGCCGAATCTTCCATCTACCAAAAAAATAAAACCATAAAGGAAGAAGAACCAGATATGCCAATGGGCAGAGGGAGAGGTGTTCGCGTCATGCGCTTTGGTGGGAATAATAACAACCAGTATTACCGAGACGTGCAGAAGAAAGAGAAAAAGCAGTTGACCAATATGATGGGCAAAGACTTCCGAATAGAAGATGAAGAAGAAAAACTCACTTGGAAAATTACTGGCAAACAAGCGCAACTTGGCCAATACCAAGTGATGGAAGCAAAGTATGAAAATGAAAAAGATACTGTCTTCGCTTGGTTCACACCCCAAATCCCAGTCTCCACTGGCCCAGGAAAGTATAGCCAATTGCCTGGCATGATTCTCCGAGTAGACATTAATCATGGAAAGCGAATTATTGAAGCCAACGACATTGAAATTCGACCCTTAGAAGAAGGTGAATTAGAGGTGCCCACTGATGGCAAAAAAGTCAGTCAAGCGCAATTCCAGAAAATTAGAGAAGATAAAATCCAAGAATTAAAAGAAATGTATGGTGAGGAACGTGCGGGTCGTTTTCTCAGCTTTGAACAAAACTAAACCCAAACCTCAGCTATGAAACACATTTACACTACATTGGCATTGCTATGCCTATGCTTTTCCGGATTCTCACAGAATTCTACCATAAAAGGCAACATTCAGGATTCGACCGACAACGAATTAGTAGGAGCAACAGCTATTCTCTATTACCAAGCAGATTCCCTATTAGCTGGGTTTGCATTAACCAATGAATTCGGTCAGTTTGAAATCCCCAAAGTAGCCCCAGGCAATTACTATTTACAGCTCAGTTATATCGGCTTTGAAAACCAATCGGTTTCATTAGATAAAGATCAATTCGATGGTGAAGTTGACTTGGGAACTATCAAATTAAAGAATGCCAACATTATAGACGGCGTGGAGATTCGTCAAGCGCCTCTTGAAATTCGGAAAGACACCATTGTATATGATGCGACCGTATTCAATACTCGACCCAATGCCACTGTTGAAGACTTATTAAAACAATTACCAGGGATTGAAGTAGAAGACGATGGAAGTATCACCGCACAAGGAGAACAAGTAGAAAATGTATTGGTAGATGGGAAAAAATTCTTTGGCGACGATCCGAAAATTGCGACCAAAAACTTACCTGCAGAAGCTGTACAAAATGTAGAAGTCTATGATCAGAAATCAGAAAAAGCGGAATTCACCGGTGTAGAAGATGGACAAACTCAAAAAACCATCAACTTGGATTTGAAAGATGATCATAAAAACGGCGTGTTCGGAAATATAAATGTGGGTGGAGGAACAGACGAGCTCTACACAGGTAAAGCTTCCCTAAATCGGTTCTCCCCCGGCTTACAACTTTCGACTATTGTCTCTAGAAACAACATCAACGATCAAGCTTTCACTTTTCGAGATTATATTGGAATGAATGGCGGTGGTGGGTTTGTTCCAACAGGAGGAGGCGGTGCTCGAGTCATGATGGTGACCGGAGATGTGCCTGGAGGACAAAACTTAGAATCAGGAATTAATACCTCAACAGCTGCAGGCGTCAACCTAAATGCCTCATTAAGCGATAAAACCGAGCTTCATGCCGATTACTTCTTCAATCAAGCAGACAACAACTTCGAACGCTTTACCAACCGACAAGAGTTATTAACGAATGGTTTCATTAGTACGAACGAGAATAATTTAGGAAATTCCGTATCCGACAACCATAGAATGAGTCTTGACTTTGAGTTCAAACTTGACTCCATGAATCAAATAGAGTTCAACAATCGATTGGTCTATTCTGAGCAAGACTATTTCGCCAACAATTTTAGTGAAACAATAGGTGTTGATGGGAATTTATCGAACGATAACACGACGTTCGAAAACAATACTGGAGATAGTTTCGGAATTGAAAGTGAATTGTTTTATAAACACCGGTTTAAAAAGAAAGGACGTTCCTTTTTTGCGGAAGCTGGAATCAATACGAACAATAGTGACTTTATTAACCTAACCGAAGCCACTACTAACCTCATTGAACAATCGGAAAGTGTATTATTAAATCAACAGCTCAATGCCGACGATGCTTCAACGTTATTGAGTGGGTCAGTATCGTATACCGAACCAGTGGGTGAGGATAAATACTTGCAATTTGATTATGCGCTGTCGAACGATACAGACAATTCAGATCGGGACTTTTTCGATATTGTATCTGGACAAGATGTTTTTAATGATCAATTGTCAAATGAGTTTGAGAAAGACTATATTTCTCATCGCCCTGGAATGAGTTATCGATTCATCAAGGGGAAACACAATGTGAATGTGGGCATGGCCTATGAATTTTCGAATCTTGAGGGCGCTACCGATTTGAGCTCCACTCAAATCGACAAAGACTTCAACCAGCTCCTGCCTTCTTTTAACTGGAGAATTGAGTTGGATGATTCGAAAAATTTGAACTTCAACTATTCTTCCAGTTTAAACGAACCGGGTATCAGGCAGTTGCAACCCGCGGTAGACAACTCCAATCCGTTGAATGTATATGTTGGAAATCCCAACCTAGATGCTGAAACACAGCATAATGTACGCGCAAATTTCTTTACGTTTGATCGGTTCTCATTCACCAATGTATTTGCATTCATTAACGCCAGTTATACCGCAGATAAAATTGTAAATGCACAGGTATTTGATGAAAACAACATCCGAACCACAACACCAGTTAATACTGACGGCCAATTAAGTTCCAGTGCAAATGTGTCGTTCTCCAAGCCTATTCGTTCTATTCGAACGCGCGTTCGAGTTGGAACAAATGTGAATTACACCGACGGTGAAGTGTTCATTAATGGGAACAATACAGACTTCAACACATTTAATCACGGTTATCGACTGAACTTGAGCAATACCAACGATGAGAAGATAGACCTTAACCTCTCCGGACGTTGGAATTTCAACAACCAACAATATGCTGAAAATGAAGCCTTAGATCAAAGTTTCCTCACTCAGCGTTATGCATTTAACACAGATTTCACGATCAAAGAACATTGGGAACTCGGGAGTAGCATGAATTATAACGTTTACTCTGAAGAGCAATTTGGTGCAGATAATACATTTGCCATATGGAATGCCTATCTCAAGCGATCGCTTTGGGATAACATTGCAGAAGTAAGATTGAGTGTAAATGACATTTTAAGTGAAAACACGGGTATCAATCGAACCAATAATCTGAATTACAGTCAAGAAGAGATTTCCAACGTCATTGGACAGTATGGAATGGTGAGTTTTCGCTACAACATACGAAGTGGCAGAAACAAAGAGGCAAAAGGAGATGGAAATACTCCGCGTCCACCTCGAGGCGAAGGCCGACCAAGAGGAAATGGTGACAACAGACCTCCACCGCCTCCACAATAGTATTTTTCCTCATAGTAAAAGGCCGCCCCAAACAGAACAAAGTTCTGTTTGGGGCGGTCCGATTTCTAGTCCAAAAGTTTTAGCACCTTTGTTACTCATTCAATTCAATCATGCGTAAAATACCCAATGAAGAACTCGGCAGATGGTCAGAAGCCGAATTCGAATCTGCGAAAAGACATCCCATTGTTTTTGTACTTGATAATGTACGAAGCATGCATAATGTAGGTGCTGCATTCCGAACGGCAGATGGTTTTGGCATCGAAAAAATTTATCTCTGTGGTATTACGGCAAAACCACCACATCGAGATATTAATAAAGCTGCACTAGGTGCCACAGAAACCATTGAATGGGAACATTACGATCAGACCTTAGATGCCATCGCTGAATTGAAAGAAAAAGGATATACGATCGTTTCTGTCGAGCAGGTAGAAGGTAGTACGTCTTTGGAACGCCTACGGCTAGAAAACAACCAAAAGATCGCTTTAGTGTTCGGACATGAAGTCAAAGGCGTAGACCAAGAAGTGGTGAATCAATCCGACTTCGCCATTGAAATTCCGCAATTTGGAACTAAGCATAGTTTTAATATCAGTGTAAGTATTGGAATTGTAACCTGGGAAATTATTAAGCAGGAATTAATGGGTAATGGAAGGTAACTAGCCACTAGTTTACTAGGCATTAGGCAATAGCCACTAGTTCACTGATTCACCAATTCACTAATCTCAAACCGTATTCTATCAATGAAAATCTAAATAAAAATCAAAATGGAAACGGTCTACTGATTTACTGATTTACTAAACTACCAATCACCAACTGCGAAGCAGACTAATATGAGGCAATAGGCACTAGTTCACTAATTCACCACTACACTAATCACCAATAACCACTTCATAGATAATTCCTATTTCCACTATCTTCACTCTCGTTCAAAACGTTTTCGTACTCATCCTTAGCTATGCAATCACTCGACTGGATCATATTTATCGTTTACATCCTTTTTGTTTTTCTTATTGGTATTTGGGTCTCGAAAAAAGCCAAAACAGGTCTTGATTCGTACTTTGGAGCTGGGCGAAGTATTCCTTGGTGGTGGTTGGGGATTTCGATTATCGCAACTACTTTCGCTGCGGACACCCCTTTAGCCATCACTGGAATTACAGCGAATACTGGAATATCTGGGAACTGGTTTTGGTGGAGCTGGGCGGCAACGTACATTACAGTAGCTATTTTCTTCAGCAAACGGTGGCGAAAAAGTGGCGTGTTAACCGATGTAGAACTGATCGAATTGCGCTACGATGGACCACAAGCTGCCATGCTCAGAGGCTTTAAGGCCTTTTTCTTTGGCATCATTATTAATTGCTTCATACTCGGTTGGGTGATTACAGCTGCGGTTAAAATCGCTGGTCCGTTTATTAACTGGGAATCCATCATTGGACTAAATGCTTTCAGTAGCCTAGAAAACATCTATCCAGCCTTTTTATTATTCAAAGGCGACTTCAACGCCACCTTAACCATCTTAGCCTTGTTGCTTTTAGTTACTGTGTATAGCTCATTGGGGGGAATTCGAGGTGTTATCCTTACCGACTTGGTCCAATTTGCCATCGCCATGGTCACCGCTGTAGTATTTGCAGTATATGCAGTGAAAGCAGTTGGAGGCATTGAAGAAATGATGGCTTCTATCAAAACAATTTATGGAGATGAGAAAGCCAAAAGTTTAACTGAATTTGTGCCCTCATTCGACAATAAACTACTGCCCTTTCAAGTCTTTTTAGTCTATATCCTGGTTCAGTGGTGGGTGCGCTACGATTCAGATGGGACGGGCTATATCGCCCAACGTATCAATACAGCAAAAAGTCATGATGATGCGCAGAAAGG
>JAHQVX010000124.1 GCA_019634125.1 Saprospiraceae bacterium | reverse complement strand
TTGAGTAAATCAGAGAGGGCTGATTCGTACAATTCCTCTACTCGATCTGAGCGCAAATGGGCGCGAACGAATTCTAATCGCTCTAAGTCGATTTGAATCAGCGCATCGGGTTCTGCATCGTTTTGATGAAAGGTAATGAGCTGCTGGTAGAGTTGAATGGCTTTTAATTTATTGGCTTCAGCATCTGTTGTTTTTGGCGCATATTTTAAAAATTCCTGGATTGGACCTAAGGCTTTTTCGTCTGTGATTTCAAATTGATCACTCGGGCGATTTAAGGTGTTTTGATCGTTTTTATAGAATTGCAATGCCCGATGTACCAGCAAATCATACAAGGTGGGGCGATAGGTTTTAGAGCCTTCTTCCTCGGAAAGAATGGCATCAAAATCCTCTAATGCAATTTGCTGTAGCATTGTTGCAGGCTGAAGGGAAGTATCGAATAAGGCGGCACTTTCTTCAAAAATTTTATTGAGGTCCCAGGTGCGGAAATCCTCCAAGTCGATATTGGCAGTTGCGGTACGATTAAGGAATTGGTAGCGATTGGCGTTAAAATATTGCCAGTAAAGATCGGCTAGTGTCGATTGTAGGAGTTGTTTGGTGGGTGCATCGGCTGCTTCAATTTCTTCTTTGAAGGTATTGACGATATTGAGTTGTGCGTCTTCTTCGAGTTGAAGGGCGTATTTTGATTGATAGATCAGGGTCTTGTAAATCTGGGGTGGATTTTGCTCAAGCTTCGCTTGAGCAAAAATCCGGTCAACCACTTCCAACGCCGATTTCGGAAGGCCTTCCCGCTCAAATCGCTCCACTTCCTTCCATTGGGCTTCGTACGTTGGGTAATCGGTATACTGCATAGTATTTATTGGAGAATTAGGCGTTGTAGATGCGGTAAGCATTAAGCCGCCTAAAAGCATAATCATTAAATAGTTCAATAGCTTCATGTAATCTGTTCTATTGCCAATAAGATGCTTAAAAAAGCATTTTCCATAAGTGAAAATAGGATATCTTTATTCCATACAAAAACAAGTCTTAGTGCCACGATTTTTGACACAACAAGAAGTAGATCAATATTACGAGCAGGGTTGGGTATTGTGCAAACAAGTGTATTCCGAGGCGGATGTAGAGCGAACACGTGCAATCATCGAGCAAATGCGTGCTGATGGGACTTGGGAGAAAGCCCCCCACTACAGTGATACGCTAACTACCGACATCTATAATTTAGTTCCAGAACTGGCTACGATTGTGTTTAACGAAAATTACATTCAGGCCATGAAAGACTTGTTCGGAGAACAAGTCACCATTCTCCCAGAACCAGGCATTCACCGTAATAGGTATTTCTCCTGGCATAAAGACAGTAGCTTTCTTGACGCACTCGGCGAAGACTACCACTGGGATGAAGATTTTCACGCTACGATGACTGTTATGTACCTCCAAGCCAACTCAAAGCAATACGGCGGAGGCATTTCTATTGTTCCAAAGACTCAACGCGATGCCGACTTCTACCATAAAGTAGAGCAAATGAATTTAGCCGAACGGGCTGTTCTAAAAGCGAAGAAAACACTTGGCGTATCGCACTTCAATAAAATGGAAAACCATCCAGATAAAGTTTGGATTCCAAGTGAAAAAGGCGATGTAATCGTGATTGATCTTCGACTCGACCACAAAGGTTCCGACATTACCGACACGAAAAACAGACCATACGATAAGTATGGAATTATGAATATTGCCTGCAAACAACCGCATCATGCCGACAAGCTTCGCTTGTCGCTGAAGGAACGCCCAAGCGGTTACTACTCTAAATACTTAAAGTTTGCCGACGAACTCTCGCCAAAAGTGGCAGAAATTGCAGAGAAAAATGGGGTAAGGTTTATAATATGAATCCCATAATTTATTTTTTTGCTTTGTTCACCTTACTCGCTTGCGTAGATGGTCGTAGAAAAGTAGAACCTGTTCTCTTAGCAGATAGAGAAGCCCCGCTAGGATGGATTTATTTAAGAGTTTACGAAGACCAGACCTTTGAGTTTGAATCACGTGGCCTAGAAAGAAGAGGAGATATCTATTCTGGCAAATTATCCATCAAAAATGACACATTATTCTTCTCTTACGAGAGCGCAATTCCATCTGCCGGAAGCATTGCGATCACAGACGGGAAGTACATTGCTTATATCAATGGGGAATACCCAGAACGTTTATCGATCAAGAAAAACGAATTATTCTTGACTACGGACTTAAGTCCGTAGTCAGGCACTTACAATCTCATTCCGAAATTGGAAAAAGTAAAAGTATTTTTACACTATGAAAATAGCCCTCGCGCAGCTCAATTACATCATTGGGGATTTTGAGCACAACTATCAGAAAATGGCTTCTCACGTAGAGAAAGCAAAAGCAGCTGGAGCCGACTTAGTGGTGTTTTCCGAACTCGCCGTATGTGGCTATCCGCCCCGCGATTTTTTAGAATTTCCCGATTTCATTCACCGCTGTGATGCAGTAGTTCAACAATTAGCCGCTTTAAGTCAAGACATTGGGATTATTGTTGGTGCTCCAGCGATTAATCCCGTCCCAGAGGGCAAAGACTTATTCAATTGTGCCTACTTACTACATGAAGGGAAAATCCAGCACGTAGCTAAGAAAGCCCTTTTACCGACCTACGATATTTTCGATGAATACCGCTATTTTGAGCCGGCAACCACGTTCAATAATGTAGAATTTAAAGGCAAGAAGATTGCCCTGACCGTTTGTGAAGATATTTGGAACATTGGCAATGAAAATCCGCTGTACACCATTTGTCCGATGGACGAGCTCACCAAAGGCAACCCAGATTTCATGATCAATATTTCCGCGTCCCCGTTTACTTACGACAAAGCCGAAGAACGCATACGAATTGTACGAGAAAACGTCGCGCGTTATGGCGTGCCGATGTTTTATTCAAATCATGTAGGTGCACAAACTGAAATCTTGTTTGATGGCGCTTCATTGGTGGTAAATGCAGGAGGTGTTGTAGTGGATGAAATGCCTTACTTCGAGGAAGCTTTTCAGGTCTATGATTTAGGGGAAGTGACTCAAGCCACTGAAAACAAAGTTCGTCCAAAAGAAAAAATTGCCCTGATTCACGATGCATTAGTAATGGGCATTCGGAATTACTTTCAAAAGTTGGGCTTTTCGAAGGCGATTTTGGGCTTAAGCGGCGGAATTGATTCCGCCGTGACGCTTGCCTTAGCCGTTGAAGCCTTAGGGAAAGAAAACGTACTCAGCGTATTGATGCCCTCGCAGTTCTCCAGTGATCATTCGGTGAACGACTCTGTGCAGCTTTGCCACAACCTAGAATCGCCCTATAAAACCATTCCAATTAAAGGCATGTTTGATGCATTTATGGAAGAACTTACCCCACATTTCGAAGGCAAGCCCTTTAATGTAGCCGAAGAGAATATTCAAGCAAGAAGCAGAGGTATGCTCTTAATGGCATTGAGTAATAAACATGGTTACATCCTACTCAACACCAGTAATAAAAGTGAAGCCGCCGTGGGCTACGGAACCCTATACGGCGACATGGCAGGTGGATTAAGCGTAATTGGCGACGTCTATAAAGTAGATGTTTTTGCTTTAGCTCGATATATGAATCGACATGGAGAAGTGGTGCCCGAAAACATCATCACTAAGCCACCAAGCGCAGAGCTGCGCCCAGATCAAAAAGACAGCGACTCTTTACCGGAATATGACGTTCTAGACGAAATCCTCATGCTCTACATCGAACAACGAATGGGGCCGAAAGAAATCATTGCACAAGGTCACGATCCGAAATTAGTGCATCGAATTTTACGCTTGGTTAACCGCTCAGAATATAAACGTTACCAAACTCCCCCTATGTTAAGGGTTTCACCAAAAGCATTTGGAATGGGTAGAAGAATGCCCATTGTAGCAAAATACTTAGAACAAAGCTAGGAACACTCTCCCGGAGTGTATTCTGTAATGCCAGCACAATCTGCTGCACATGCATTGCCATAAGTTTTGCCGTTACACCCACAAACCGGATCGTACTGCATCGTACAGATGCAGTCTTCTTTGATTTGTTCTTGACAATCGGCTGTCTTTATTTTTGTGGAATTGCACTGTAAGAAGAAGCCTGATAAGCAGAATAGTACGAGAAAGCGCATAGTATTATTTTAGAAATCCATGAATGAGTCGCAGGTACTCTGCTTCTTGATCTAACCAAATATAATGACTGGCTTCATTAATGAAGGCTAAAGTTGAGTTCGGGAAGTTCATGTGGGTTTTAATAGCCACGGATTCGCTAATGACGTCTTGTCTTCCATGAACAATAAATACGGGTTGTTTAAAATGCTTGAGTTCTTGGGTAACGTCGTATTCTCGGGCACGAAGGTCTTTCCAAACCAACTGATTGACCCGATATTGGAACCGATTGCCTTCGGTGAGCATAAGGGCAGCATCTTTCACTTTGTTCTTATCGTAAACATAGGCCCAAGCTAGAATTTCAAAGCGTTGATTATGAATTTTCATATTGCTTTGATCCTTTTGGTACTGCGCATTCAAGCGTTCCATCTCTAACGTCTGTTGGTTGTTCAACCTCGATTGAATATTCGCCGGCATGAACTTGATAAACTCCAAATCCATTCCTCCTGATGCAGAGAGCACTAGCTTCTTTACTTTATCCCCATGTTCTGCACAGTAAAGCATAGACAATACCCCTCCAAAAGAGTGGCCCATCACATCCCATTTTTTAATACCAAGATGGGTTCTAAGTGCTTCAATATCAGCGACCATTTTCTTTAGATTCACTGTTGATCGGTCATAGGTTTGGAGATAGGAATCGCCGGTTCCCCGTTGATCGAAAATAATGACTTGGCGATCTGAGGCTAACTTTTTAGCAATCTCTCTGAAGTAATAAGAAGGAAAGCCTGGGCCTCCATTTACAAGCAGCAACGGTTCGCCTTTACCGTAGATTTCATAGTGAATTTCAACACCTTCCGAAGGGGCAAAGCCTTCTTCAAACTGACCATAAGAAACGGTCAATAGTGAAAGGAAAGAAAGAACGAATAATACTATTCGTTTCATGGTAGCTGTTTGGATTACAGCCACAATATACGTACCAATTGAGGGTTATACAGGGATGTTATCCACGATTAAGTGGCAACACGTATGCTTTAAATGGCCTAACCTGCCGTTACATCTCCACCGCTACTCTCCGACTTATCGACTTCTGCTGGGTTTCCGAAGTAAATGACATCGCCGCCGCTAGAAGCGTCGCCGATGAGTTCCTTTTCAACTCGAACAACTACATCTGAGCCACTAGAGGCTTTGGCTTTGCATCGCTGTACAGTAAGCTCTTTCGCACGAATATTCGCGCCACTAGAAGATCTAAGCTCGGCCATATTTGCACTTCCTTTCAGTCGTGCCGCAGAACCACTAGATACTTCACACTTCAACTTATCGTAATCTAAATCCACTTTCACATCGGCACCACTACTCACATCAATGATGATGTTATCTCCAGAAATGACTGACTCCGAATAAAAGTCGGCACCAGATGAACTTTTAATCCCTGTTAAATCAGGTGCACTTACGTGAACAACGAGTTTTTTTGAGCGTTTAATCGACTTGCCCTTTGCCACTTTTACGCGCAATTCACCGCCATTGACTTCGGTTTTAATAATATCTATCAAATTATCATCTGCTTCTACTTCAACGCTGTAATTGTTGGATTGAGTAAAGTATACATCTAAGCCACTTGATACATGGACCCGATCAAAATTAGTATGGCTTCGAGATTCAGTGACTACATTTCCGCTTCCTTTTACCCCCTTACCGTACCAATTTTGCGCAAGTAAGTAGATGGGACTCAACAGAAATAATAGCGTAAACAGTTTTGCTGAAAGTTTGTTTTGCATGGTTTTGTAGATTGGTTATGGTAATAAGACTGTTAATTCGTCGAATTAGTTACAGTTTTCTAACTGATCTTTGATTTCACTAATGGAGAAAACCGATTCTTGAGGATACCATTGAGCTTGGATATAATTCAAAATATTGACGATATCTACTTCAGAGAGTTCTGTAATGGGCAACATTGGATTGTTGTAGGTGATTTCGTTCACTTCAATTTCTCCTTCTAAGCCATTGGTGATGATACAGGCAAGATCTGCTCTGTTTTCAAGTATGTAGTCTGCATTTTTAAGCGGGGGCATGAGGGTTCCGATACCTTGGCCATTGTTCAAGTGGCAGTTCCCACAATGGGTCTCATACAATGCTTGACCTCTACTGGGTTTAGAATTGGAACATTGAATGAATAGGACAAATCCAACCAAAGCAAAAAGACTGCTTATAATGGAAGATCGCATTAGTCGAGCAGTTGCTGAATATCTTGTATGAGTTCTTCCGTATCTTCATCCAGCGTACCATCATAAGAGCCACGTATCATTCCAGTGGCGTCAATGAGTAAAAATCGGCCTTGGTGGTTAAATCCACCTGGCGCCGATGCATCTTGCTCCTGATAGACTTTCATAATGGAGGAAGTAGAATCAATTTTTTGCTTTTCGGCCCGAACAAGATGCCACATGTTATCGTCGGCCCCCATTTTTTCAGCATACCATTTCAAACGACCTATGGTGTCTCTTTCTGGATCGATGGAGAAGGATATCAATTTTAAGTTCTCGTTGCCCGAATAGGCCTCTTGAACTTTCGCTAAGTTGTTGCTCATCACTGGGCAAATCGTTGGGCAATGCGTAAAGAAAAAATCTACGACATAATTGGTGTTCTCTACCGTAGATGCATCGATAGTATTGCCATTTTGATCGATATAGGAATAAGGTATGAACACTTCTCCGTACTCAGGAAGCGGTTCTTGTGTTTCTTTACAAGAGAGGATAGAGATACTGAGTAAACAGGTTGCGATAAAGTACTTCATAGGTGTATTAAAAATGCCCTCGCAAAATTACGAGGGCATTGGTTTAAATTTCTATTTCTTGGCCGCTTTTATTGAGGTATTTATACTCGGTAAGCGGTAGATTTTCATCTGGTGTGATTTTAATCCAGGTTTTGTATTTCCAACTCCAGTTCATTCTAGGGCTGGGCCATCCTTTTTTGAGGTAGCCAGCTACTATAGGGTTGGCTTCGACAATCACACTTTCTTTCTTTTTATCGAATAGTTTTCTCAGTCCATTCTCGATTTCATCGGCCAGCAAAAGTGTAGACGACGTTTTTCCCGTACCGTTACACGTAGAACAAGTCTCTTGTGTAGTGATATTTAAGACAGGTTTTGTTCGTTGTCTGGTGATTTGCATGAGGCCGAATCGACTTAATTGAAGGACGAGGTGCTTGGCTTTATCTTTTGCCATGGCATCTTTCATGCGTCTGTAGAGTTGTTTTTTATACTCTGGATTGCGCATATCAATAAAGTCGATGATGATAATGCCTCCTAGGTCTCGCAAGCGGAGCTGGCGAGCGATTTCGTCGGCACTTTCAAGGTTGACTTGTAGAGCCATTGCATCTTGCTCTGTACTGCTACTAATTCGATTACCACTATTCACGTCAATTACGTGAAGGGCTTCTGTGTGTTCAATAACTAGGTAGGCGCCACTATCCATTTTTACTTGTCGGCCAAAAGCAGATTTAATCTGTTTGGTAACATCGAATTTGGTGAAGATATTTCGATCTCCGTGGTGGAGCTGAACAATCTTCGATTGTTCAGGAGCGATCTCTTCGAGGTAATCCTTAATATCGTTGTGAATACTCTTACTATCCACAATAATTTTGGATAAAGACTCATTGACATAATCCCTCAATAGCCCTCTGGTCATACCCGCTTCACTGTGCACACAGTGCGGTAATTTATCCGTAGTAAGCGCATTGGTCATTGCTTCCCATCGTTCCAAGAGCTTTTCAAGCTCTTGGTGGAGGTATGCAACCCCTTTGCCTACTGCATTTGTTCGTACTATAACTCCGAACCCTTCCGGCTTAATACTGGAAATCAATCTTTTCAGACGTTTCCGTTCTTCGGCATCTGCGATCTTCTTCGAAACACCAACGAAATTATTAAACGGTGTAAGAACCATGGTACGTCCAGGTATTCCAACTTCGCTGGTAAGACGTGGTCCTTTGGTGGAAATAGGTTCCTTAACCACTTGAACAAGAATCTTGTCTCTACGGCTAAGTACTTTATCAATCTTGCCTGTTTTTATGATTTCAGGCTCTTTTTTGAAACTCCCAAGCAGGTGAGTATTAAGTTTTCCTTGATTGCCCCGATTCGCATATTTGAGAAGAGAACGTACGTTCGGACCAAGGTCAGTGTAATGTAAGAAACCATCTTTGGTATATCCTACATCAATGAATGCGGCGTTAAGACTAGGCACTACTTTTTTAACGCGTGCCAGATAGATATCGCCTATATTGAATTGGCTGGTTGCAGCTTCTTTGTGAAACTCTACGAGTTTTTTATCTTCAAGAAGCCCAATTTCAGCACCTGCGGGAGTTGTATGAATAATTAATTCTTTACTCATGACAACTTATGTTTAAGAAACTCCCTTAAGCACAAATAAGCGCATAGCGCTTAATGTGACTTATTTCTTTTTCTTGTGACGGTTTTTTCTTAAACGTTTCTTGCGCTTGTGCGTCGCAATTTTATGTCTTTTTCTTTTTTTACCACACGGCATAATTCAATGTTTTAATTTTTTTCAATATTGTTTACCATCTCATTGATCGCATCTATGACTTCTGGTGAACCTGTGTTTTCCAAGGCGGTTCTGAGGGTGGCAAGTGCCTCATCTCGCTGTTCAAGTTGTATGAGCGATTGAGCCTTCAGTACATATGCGTCAATTAAATTCGGGTCTGCTTTAATAACAGTAGTAAATCGTTGGATGGCTTTTTCCCATTGACCTGAGCGTATAGATAGTGCGCCTAATTCATAATTCGCTTGAATATGATTGGGATCGGCGTCTACAATTTCCCGCAATAGAACCACACCTTCCATGGTTTGGCCGGTAATTTCTGTCTGTACCTTAGCCAGTTTCAGTTTGGTTGTGATATTATCCTCCAAAATCAATGCATTGGAATAGGCTTGTAAGGCTTGATTAATGAAAAAGGTTGCCTTAACAGAGTCTTGTGGGTCTGCTCGAAATGCTACTATAGCTGCATCTCCTGAGGTATCCCAATTTCTAAAGTCACTCTGTGCCTCTGCAAATTTGTTTTTGAAGATCGCCGCGATGTCATGTCGTTTCCTGTTCGCCCAAAAAGCAGCAATACCCGAAAAATTATTGCTTTTGAGCTGCTTAAGTTGCTCCATGTCATCTGCAGACAATGATGCTTCTGCCTCTATTTGCCAATCGTTAGTATTGGCAGTAGAGGAATGGTTGTGATCGCTATGATCTTCTACTGTTTCCGTTACCGTAACCTGTTTAGGTTTTGGAACGGTTTTGCCAAAAAAATAAAGAACGAAAACAGCAGCGCAAGCTGCTGTTATTAATAATGTTTGTGCTATTCTAGTGTTATCCTTCAACTTTGTTTACACTCGCTTCTTTCACTGCCTGCACAAATTCTTTCGATGGCTTAAATGCCGGAATATGATGTGCAGGAATCTCAATAGCTATATTCTTTTTGATATTTCTTCCAATCTTCTTTGCTCTTTTCTTAACAATAAAAGAGCCAAAACCTCTTACATAAACATTTTCTCCAGACTCTAATGAATCTTTAACTTCCTTAAAGAATTGCTCTAAAGTTACTAATACATCTACCTTTGGCACTCCAGTTTCCTGTGCAATTCTATTAACTAAATCTGCTTTCCTCATAATTTTATGCGCTGTTAAGCTTAAATAATCCTTTTTTTATTGGGGCTGCAAATATCGGGAAATCAATCTGTTAAAAACAAACATTTTAGTAAAAAAAGCACATTAATGAATCATCCAATTGCTAATCACTTGATTCACTGGCACGAAGCTCACCCTAGAGCGCTCGTCTGGAAGCAGTATTCAGATGCCTATTCTATATGGCTTTCAGAGATCATAATGCAGCAAACCCGAGTAGAGCAAGGCAGTGCGTATTTTGAAGCGTTTAAAAACGCTTTTCCAACTGTATTTGATCTGGCAAAAGCGCCGCTAGATGAAGTCATTCGTTTATGGGAAGGGCTGGGTTATTATTCACGAGCACGGAACTTGCACCTGACGGCGCAAGTTTTAGTCAAAGACTACCAAGGCGTCTTCCCAAAAACTCCAAATGAAATTCAACAACTCAAAGGCATTGGACCATACACCGCCGCAGCAATAGCTTCATTTGCCTTCAACTATCCCATTGCCGCCATAGATGGTAATGCCTACAGAGTGCTCTCCAGATTATTCGACATTGATACGCCCATCGACAGTAGCTCGGGCAGAAAGCAATTCCAAGAACTCGGAAATAGCTTACTTGACCCAGCCAAATCAGGCACATTTAACCAAGCCTTGATGAACTTCGGGGCGTTGGTTTGCACGCCTAAAAAACCAAAATGCAACGACTGTGTCTTACAGCAGCAATGTTTGAGTTTTTCGAATCAAACCACTGATTCCCGGCCAGTAAAATCCAAATCACTAAAGAAAACCCCACGCTATTTCAATTACTTCTTCCTACAACAGGGAAAAGACACCTGGATTGGAGAACGCAAATCGGCTGATATTTGGCAGAATTTATATGAATTTCCATTGATTGAAACGAGCCGTCCATTAGACTTAGATTCGTTGGTGGAACAGGCGCAGGCAAAAAACTTTTTGCCTGCGGAATTCACCATCAAAAAACTACACACCGACCTGAAGCAAATCCTTTCTCATCGGATAATTTATACTAAAATTGTTGAGATAGAAGTGCCGAAAGCCTTTTCTTTGCCGCACTTTCAAAAAACAGCTATACAAGCAATTGGCAGCCAACCCTTCCCTAGAATCCTAAAAAAATTCTTAACACAACAAGGCATCAGCGCCAATTCAAACCAATAAAAATTCATATCTTAGAATAAACACAGCGCGGTATATGAGAGATGTAAATAAGGTAATATTAATCGGACGACTAGGTAAAGATCCAGATATTGTCAATTTCGAAAGCGGGACTAAAAAAGCATCTTTTCCGCTGGCTACTGGTGAATCTTACGTAGATCGTAACGGTAACCGAGTAGAACAAACCGAATGGCACAACATTGTTCTTTGGCGTCGACTTGCCGAAATTGCAGAGCAATACATGCGCAAAGGCGATCCCATCTATTTAGAAGGCAAGCTAAAAACCCGTTCTTATGATGATCGAGATGGGAACAAGCGCTATATCACAGAAATTGAAGCCCTGAATATCTCCATGCTCAGCAGTAAATCGGAGTCGCAAGGAAGCGCTTCTGGCCAATACCAGAACAATACGGCAACACCGTCTAACAACCCCACGCCTTCTTCCACGCCACCAAGCACGCCTGCAAAACCTGAAGCGCCTTCATTTGATGACGACTTACCCTTTTAATCCTTGACCTTGGAGCCTGAAAGTCCGGACTTAATTTACATAGCAAACCAAGTAGATTGGGCGCACCTTCTTGCAGAAGATGCCCTGTCCTCAGGCAATTGGATGCTAATCGTTGTTATTCTATTGCTCATCATAGCTTCGGCATTAGTATCTGGCTCTGAGATTGCTTATTTCAGTTATGGGCCAGAAGACTTAAAAGCCCTTACCGAAGATCCGAGCAACCGAAAACAAATGGTAAAAGAACTCCTCGGGAAACCCCGTTACCTTTTAGCTACCATTTTAATTGCTAATAACCTATTCAACATAGGTATCATACTGTCTTCGTTCTATTTATTTCAAGAAGTATTCAACTTCAACCATCAACCCGGCTGGGTAGAAATCGTTATCAATACGATCCTAGTCACCTTTTTAATCGTGCTCTTTGGGGAAGTTTTACCAAAAGTTTACGCCACTCAGAAAGGCCAACGACTGGCAACATTCATGGCGCCGCCTTTGCTCTTTCTCCGGAGTATGTTTAAGCCAATAAGCCAAGTCTTAATCAATGCTACCCAAGTTGTAGAGCGACGCTTAGAACAACGCGAGAAGACATCCATTTCTGCTGAAGAATTAGATATAGCTATCGATCTAACAGTAAACGAACAAGGGACAGAAGAAGAGGTCAGAATGCTGAAGAGTATTGTGCGGTTTGGAGATATAGATGTACGAGATGTGATGACAGCTCGACCAGATGTAACGGCTATTGAATTTGAAACAACTTTCAACGATTTATTAGCGTTGATCAAATCCTCTGGTTTTTCGCGAATCCCAGTATTTGAGAAAGATCTAGATAGTGTAAAAGGCATTTTATATGCAAAAGATTTGCTCAGCCACCTCGACGAGGAAGAAGATTTTCAGTGGAACGACTTGCTTCGGGAAGCTTTCTTTGTGCCAGAGAACAAAAAGATCGACGATTTACTTGAGGACTTCCAAACCAATCGCCTCCACATGGCCATGGTGGTGGACGAATATGGTGGTACTGCCGGACTTATTACCCTTGAAGATGTTCTTGAAGAAATTATTGGCGACATCAAAGATGAATTTGATGACATTGGCGCCGATATCGACTATGAAAAAATTGATGAGCACACTTTTGTATTTGAAGGCAAAACTTCACTGTACGATATGTGCAAAATTATTGATGTAGACTTCTCTAAGTTTGAGAAAGTAAAGGGAGATTCAGATTCTATTGCTGGTTTGCTTTTGGAAGTCACTGGAAAAATCCCCAGAAAAAATACGGAAATCGATCTGACACCGTTCTCTTTTACGGTGATGGATGTTGATCAGAAGAGAATTAAAAAAGTAAAAATTAGGTTAGGTGAATAGTGTTTTAAAACTCATAATTATCGCAGGAATTCTAGTAACAGCCTGCAAGTCAGATCCACCAGTTCCTAAACCAAGAGGCTATTACAAATTCAATTTCCCAGCTTCTACGAGTGTTAATGAGTTTGAGTTAAAGGCTTGCGACTTCTCTTTTTCGCATCCAGCTTATGTGGAGATTGAGCAAGATACGCTATACTTCAACGAGCGGCCAGATCATCCGTGTTGGCTAAATATAAAGTATCCAACACTGAATGGCATTGTACATATGAGTTATAAGCCGCTGCCTCAAAATAGTTTTAATGAACTCACGGAGGAATACCATCGAATTAAGTTTAAGCATGCCGTGAAAGCGGATTTTATAGACGATGCCATCATCACGAACGATTCCAAGAAGGTATATGGATTAGTAAGTGAAGTGGGGGGAAATGTGGCCAGCTCCTATCAGTTTTATGTAACAGATAGTCAAAACCATTACGTACGCGGTGCGCTTTATTTTAAAGCGCAAGCCAATGCCGACTCCCTAAAACCGGCAGTAGAGTTTGTAAAAAAAGATTTGGTCAATATGTTAGAGAGTTGGAAGTGGTTAGAATAAACCTATACAACACTTTATATTTACCCCTTAATGGCTGTAAGTAGCGATTTCATAAAAACATCCATTGAATTTTTAAAAGGCGTAGGGCCTTCTAAAGCGGAATTACTAGGTAAAGAACTCGGCATTTTTACCTTTTATGACCTACTCACGCACTATCCTTTCCGTTATGTAGATAAGTCGAAAATTTCCAAACTCAGCGACATCACTTACGATACTGAATATATTCAGCTTAAGGGCACATTGCATAGTTTAAAAGAACAAGGATTTAAAGGAAAAGGAAAGCGACTTACGGGCAAATTTCAAGATGAATCTGGCACCATAGAACTGGTTTGGTTTCAGGGGGCGAAATGGATGAAGAATGTACTGACTTCGGGGGCAGAATACCTCCTCTATGGCAAGGTGAACCGCTACCGTGGGAAACTGACTATAGCCCATCCAGAAATGGAAAAGTGGGATGCCTCGAAAACGCTCAAAGCAAGCTTTGAGCCTGTTTACCGAAGCACTGAAAAATTATCTAAAAAAGGACTAGACAGCAAAGGGATTTTCAAGCTCGTGCAAAACTTGTTTGCCCAATTACAACCCGTTCATATACCGGAATACTTACCCCTTCAAATACTACAAAAAAATGGATTAGCACATCGCTTTCAAGCCTTCCAGTTTATTCATTTTGCGCAGGACTTTCAGCAGATCGAACAGGGTCAAGAGCGCATTAAATTCGAGGAGTTTTTCTTGCCGCAATTAAATATGCTGAAGGCCAAGCTGCAACGTCAGGAAAACACCAGCGGGCTGGTGTTTTCTCGCATCGACGACGCCTTCGACCGATTCTTCCATGATGTACTGGAATTTGAGCTTACTGGCGCTCAAAAACGCGTACTTCGAGAAATCCGACAAGATGTTGTTCAAGGCAAACAAATGAATCGACTCCTACAAGGGGATGTCGGCTCGGGAAAAACCATTGTGGCCGTTATGACCGCACTTATGGCTATCGATAATGGCTTCCAGGCTGCGATTATGGCGCCCACCGAAATCCTCGCTCAGCAGCACTACAATGGTATTAAGCCTATGCTCCAGAAGGTAGGCGTTCGGGCCGAACTCTTAACAGGATCCATCAAAGGGCAACGTCGGAAAGATATACTAAAAGCCCTTCGAACTGGGCATTTACATGTACTCATTGGCACCCATGCACTCATCGAAGACCCTGTGGAATTTGAAAATCTGGGTATTGCTGTTATCGATGAGCAACACCGTTTCGGTGTTGCCCAGCGCGCAAAACTCTGGAATAAAGCCAGCACAGATATTCCGCCGCATGTACTCGTGATGACAGCCACGCCAATTCCACGCACATTGGCAATGACCGTGTATGGCGACCTCGATGTTTCCGTCATCGATGAATTGCCGCCGGGCCGAAAACCCGTGAAAACCCTACACCGGACCGATGCCCACCGCTTACGTGTTCACGGATTCTTGAAAGAAGAAATCGCTAAAGGCCGACAAGCCTATATTGTATATCCATTGATTGAAGAAAGCGAGCACTTTGAATTAAAAGACTTGATGAGTGGTTTTGAAGATGTCCAACGCGTATTCCCCTATCCAGAATACAGAACGAGTGTGGTGCATGGTAGAATGAAACCTGCCGAAAAAGATGCGGAAATGCAACGCTTTGTAAAAGGCGAAACTCAAGTTATGGTGGCCACTACCGTTATTGAAGTGGGTGTCAATGTGCCCAACGCCTCCGTGATGGTAATCGAAAATGCAGAACGCTTTGGGTTAGCCCAGTTGCATCAACTACGTGGACGAGTAGGCCGGGGCGCAGATCAAAGCTATTGTGTCCTCATGACCAAGGATGAACTGAACACCTATGCGAAGAAACGTATCCAAACCATGGTCAATTCTACAGATGGCTTTGTGATTGCTGAAGCAGACCTCGAACTTAGAGGACCTGGAGATATTGAAGGAACACGACAAAGTGGCGACTTACATTTCAAAATGGCCAACCTCGCTAGCGACCAAGCTGTGCTCAAAAAAGCCCGATACGCCGCCATTCAATTACTAGAACAAGATCCTGAATTGGAACTCAACGAAAACTGGCCACTACGCAACTTCCTACAAAAAAGCACCGCCCTTGCAGGATATTGGAGTAGAATTAGCTAATCAACGTTATTTTTTACATTAAAATGATTATCAAATAGTTGCAGGAATTTTCTTGTTGTTTTCCGCTTTCGTTCTATGTTAAATAAGGTTAAAATTCGAGGTAGAGCGAGGACTTTTTAGTTTTTCTGTAGTCCAAAGCAGTGTAATCAAAAAATAAAAGCATGAAAAAGATCACACTAAATTCCATGAAAGGACTAGCAACAGCGGCATTAATGGTTTTCTCCATTTCTGTTTTCGCTCAAACTGAAAAGCAAAAGTTAAGCCCTGAAGAGCGTTTCGCTCAATTAGATACAAACGGTGACGGAAAAATCTCTTTAGCTGAAGCCGAGAGTAAAGAGAAGTTAGCGAAACACTTCGAAAAGTTAGACAGCGATGGCGACGGGTATATTACTCCTGAAGAAATGAAAAAGCGGGCTGGAAAGAAAGGCGGAAAGGGAGAGAAAGGAAAGCAAATGTTTGCAAAATTAGATACGAACGAAGATGGCTTTATTAGCCAATCAGAAGCACAAGGCAAGCTTAGTGAACGATTTGCAGAAGTGGACACCAATGGAGATGGTTTGTTGAGTAGCGAAGAAATCAAAGCCAATAAGCCAAAGCGTGGTGAGCGAGGTGAAAGAGGTGAAAGAGGTGAACGAAATCCATTAGCAAAAATGGATGCAAATCAAGATGGATTTATTAGTTCATCGGAAGCGAAAGGACCAATTGCTGAGCGTTTTGATGAAATTGATGACAACGGAGATGGGCAATTGTCGAAAGAAGAACTCATAGCGAATAAACCACCTCGTCGTGGTGGAACGGAGCGCTAGTTTGTTTTGATGTGAAAAGAGCGCCTCACCCCTGGTGAGGCGTTTTTTTTTGTGGATTTTACTTTCATATTTTGTTCTTACATTCGCTCCATGTCCATCGTAGTGGAACAACTCAGCAAAGCTTTCGGAAAACAGAAAGCGGTAGATGCCGTTAACTTTTCCATTGAACCCGGTCAGACCTGCGGCTTCCTAGGCCCCAATGGTGCTGGGAAAAGCACGACCTTGAAAATGATCACGGGCTTTCTTCAGCCTACTTCCGGCAAGGTCACCGTTCATGGTATTGATGTATTGAATGATCCATTAGAAGCTAAAAAGCATATTGGTTATTTAGCAGAACACAATCCACTTTACCTCGATATGTATGTGCGTGAATTTTTAGGCTTTATCGCCAATGTTCATGGCCTAAAAGGCAAAAAAGCGGCTGCAGATCTTGTGATCGAAAAAACCGGGCTAGAGCGCGAAGCACATAAGGTGATTGGCAGTTTATCTAAGGGCTATCGACAGCGGGTAGGCCTAGCACAGGCACTCATACACGATCCAGAAGTCGTTATTTTAGATGAGCCTTTGTCTGGTTTAGATCCGAATCAATTGGGGGAGTTACGGGAAGTGATACGTGGCTTAGGGCAAGAGAAAACCGTCATCTTTTCCAGCCATATTTTACAGGAAGTAGAACAGGTTAGCGACCGCATTTTAGTAATCAACAATGGTCAATTAGTAGCCGATTCACCAGCTGGGTCCATAAGTAGTCAGGCGAATAATCATCAAAGTATTGTTGAGGTGGAGTTTTTAGAAGCCATTACCCAAGAACAGCTTCAGCTATTAAATCAATTGGGAAATATTCAAGTGCTTAACGATCGACATTTCGAGATTAGTTCTGGTGATTTAGGCCTTGAACAGCGCAAAGCGCTGTTCAATTTCGCCACCATCCACCACCTTACCCTCATAACCTTAAAAGAGAAAGAAC
>JAHQVX010000123.1 GCA_019634125.1 Saprospiraceae bacterium | reverse complement strand
TGCAACGAAGCAAGTACTTGAATTTCAGCCCGATGCTGTGGTTTTGGTCGATTTTTCGGGTTTTAACCTCCGTTGGGCTAAGAAGCTCCGAAAAGCCGGTTATAAGGGCAAGATTTTCTATTACATTTCTCCAAAACTATGGGTGTGGAATAGTAAGCGCGTAAATAAAGTAAAGGCTTATATTGATGAAATGTTCGTTATCCTGCCTTTTGAAGTGGACTTTTATAAGGAACATGGTTTCGATGCGGTTCATTATATAGGCAATCCATTAATGGATGAGATCGCTAGCTTCCAAGCCGACGATAACTTTTTAGATAGCCATGGAATTGGTGAGCAGCCCATTGTGGCTCTTCTTCCTGGAAGTCGGAGTGGGGAGTTGAAGAATATGCTGCCCATGATGCTAGATTTAGCACAAGAATTCCCGGACTATCAATTTGCTATTGCTGGCGTGAATTGGTTAAAGGAAGACTATCCAAAGTATATCGGCAAGCACAAGATTCCAATCATTTTTGACGATACGTATAATCTTTTAGCCAATGCACGAGCTGCAGTGGTGACTTCTGGAACGGCCACTTTAGAGGCGGGACTCTTTGGAGTGCCGCAGTTGGTGTGTTACCGAGGTAATGAATTGTCGTACCGTATTGCAAAGCAAGTGGTAAATGTAGCGCACATCAGCTTGGTGAATTTGATTATGAACGGTCCTGTTTTGAAAGAGTACATTCAATCCGAAATGAATTTAAGTAATCTAACCACAGAGTTACGGGTGTTGCTCGCGGACGGGCCTCGCCGCGAGAGCATGATTTCAGACTATGCAAAATTAAAAGAACGTGTTGCTGGGCCTGGTGCGAGTGATCGCGCTGCGGAAATCATGGCGAGGCGTTTGTAATATGAATGGACTGTTTATATTTGCAGTCCTCAAATGGGGGATTAGCTCAGTTGGCTAGAGCGTTTGACTGGCAGTCA
Source organism: Saprospiraceae bacterium (assembly GCA_019634125.1). Taxonomy (GTDB): domain Bacteria; phylum Bacteroidota; class Bacteroidia; order Chitinophagales; family JAHQVX01; genus JAHQVX01. Next base: position 12,978 of record JAHQVX010000123.1, on the reverse strand, counting down.
AAAGGTCAGCGGTTCGACTCCGCTATCCTCCACTAAAGACACCCTTACGGGTGTCTTTTTTTATGCATAGCCCCTAGAATTTCCTATTTTCATAGCATGGTGGCGGGACAAAAACATATTCTTCTTGTATTTCTGAGCCTATTGTTCGCTATTCCAGGCATTGCTCAAGAGCAAATCTCATTTCGGCAGCTTTCTGTAGATAAGGGGTTGTCGCAAAGTAGTGTGGTCTCTATTGCTCAGGACAGCACGGGCTTTTTATGGGCTGCTACGCAGAATGGCCTTAATAAGTATGATGGGCGTAGTTTTACGCATTATCCTTATGATTACCTGGATATTACACGGCCAACATACAGTAATCTCGGACAAGTTTATGTAGACCGGCAAGGGCTAGTATGGATGATCGCTCAGGATAAGTTGCTACGGTTTTATGTGCCTGAGTTGGATGAATTTCAGGTTCTAGCTGGCATCGAAGATGCCAGCTTTATCCACCAAGATCGGCAAAACAACTACTGGATAGGGACGTATTCTAATGGTTTGTTTTTCATGGGTGCGGATAAAGCGTCTATCCAACAGGTATTGACCTTAGCAGATACGAATTCTACCATTTACCATATTCATGAGCAAAGTGCGGAGACGCTTTTACTCACCCTAGATCAACAGTTGATTGAATTGAATGTGACTACGCACAAAGCTGAAAGCTTTGTGCCAGAATCCCTACTCGGCGAACCCATCGTCTCCAACTTTAGCGATGTCGCCCAATCCAGCAATAACGAGCAGTATATCGGAACTTTCGGTCAAGGTCTATTTAAAAGAACTGCCTTCTCCAAAACCATGGAGCGTATTGACCTTACTGGCTTTCTTGATCCATTACCGAACGACCTAAATATCCTCAGCCTTCATCTCGATGCACAGAATCATCTATGGGTAGCTACCTATGGTGACGGGTTGTACAGAATAGATTTTACCAATAAGGATATCCAGCACTTTATTGCGGAAAAACAGAACCCAAGAGCCCTGCATTACAACGATATTCTCTGTATTTACGAAGATGTTACCCAAAGCCTTTGGTTCGGTACCGATGGGGCCGGTATGAGCTTCTATGATCAGTACTTGGAAAAATTCAATTCATTTACCACATTCGAAACCCCTGAGAACATAAGTATAGATGTAGTCCGATCAATTCAAGTAGATGCAAATGAGCATGTTTGGGTGGGTACTTCTGGGAAAGGCTTAACCAAGTACGAGCCCAACTCGAACAGTTGGCAAACCTTCACCGAACGCAATTCTGCTATACCATCGGATCGCATTGTTAGCCTTCATGCCGACAAGGATAATGACCTATGGATAGGAACTTTAGGTGATGGCTTGGTCATTCGATCCAACGATGGCCAATTTGAACATCGAAAGATTACAGAGTCTATATGGGAAATTCATGAAGATCAATCGGGTAGAATCTGGCTAGGAACAAGATATGATGGGCTTATCCAGTACGACAAACAAGACGGAATTTTGCAGCAATGGACCATTGATGATGGCCTGCCAACCAATAACATTCGAGTAATTGCTGAAGATCAGAAAGGGAACTTTTGGGTTGGAACGAATGATGCAGGAATCTTCTATTTCGAACCCGGTAAAGGAGTGCTCGAAATGTATCAAGAGGGCCAAGAAGGAATTGATCTTGTTGAGAATCGTATTAAATCATTGCTTGTGGCCAACGACGATTTGTTGTGGATTGGAAGCAATGGAAGGGGACTCAGCGCCTTCGATCTTACATCTAAATCCTTTCATCATTACACCCAAGAAGACGGATTGCCCAACAATGTAATTTATGGCATCCTTGAAGATGCCAATGGCGTGTTATGGTTAAGTTCAAACCGGGGAATTACAGAATTCTCTTTGGATAACAAAGATTTTGATTCGCCCAGCATTACGAATTACAATAACTACGCGGGTTTAGCTACCGAGTTTAATACTGGCGCTTACTTCAAAGATCGTTCTGGGAATTTATATTTCGGAGGCTTAGATGGCTATTACTGGTTTAATCCGCTCGAATTAAAGGAGAATCAATTTCTTCCTGCTACTATCATAACGAGTTTTACGGTGTTGGATAAGCCTGTTCCTATTTCAAATGGGCTTAAGCTAAAGCACAACGAGAATACTATTGCATTTACGTTCTCCAGCCTTCAATATGCTTTGCCAGAGAAAAACCAATATCAGTATCGACTCAAGAATTATGACGAAGATTGGATTCAAGCTGGAAACAACAATTTTGCTCGGTATTCACGACTTTCTCCAGGAAAGTACGAATTTGAGGTGAAGTCAAGTAATTATGATGGAGTTTGGAATGAAGAAGCCCAGACTTTTCCATTCGCCATTGCAGCTCCCTGGTACTTTAATACATGGACAAAAGCCCTCTATGGACTGCTCTTCTTATTGGGTATTGTTTCCATTTATAGATATTTTAAGTGGCGATGGAAAATGCAATATGACCTTAAATTAAAGGCAGAAGAAGCCAGACGATTTAAGGAAATGAACGATTATAAGTCGAAACTCTACACAGATATTGCACACGAGTTCCGAACACCACTTACGCTTATTGAAGGACCCATAGATAGTAAGTTAGCAGAAGGCAACCTTACGGATTTTGAATATGCTAATTTTTCAACCATCAAGCGGAATACGCACCGACTTACTGGATTGGTGGATCAATTATTACAACTGGCCAAGCTGGAGGAAGGGAAACTTCCATTACGGGTTAAGCAAGGCAATCTATCTCTGTTTATTCAAAGCCTTGCGCGTTCATTTGAACATAAAATGCAAAGCAATAAGATCGATTTCTCTATAGCTGTTGATCCCATAGAAAGTGCTTGGTATGATGAAGATGTCATTGAAAAGATTGTCACGAATTTGTTGTCAAATGCCACAAAGTATACTCCTGAAAATGGTATTGCACAGATACGTGCACGTACAGAAGCAGGGAAATGCAAGCTTTTCGTTGCCAATACTGTTACGAATATTGAACAAATTGATTTAGAACATCTATTTGAGCGTTTCTATCAACAAGATGAGTATCGCGAAGGGGCTGGTGTGGGCTTAGCGCTCGTTCGAGAGTTAGTAAAGCTGTGTAAGGGAAGTGCGAAGGCTTATGCTCTTGAAGAAGATCTGTTGGAGTTTCGAATAGAACTTCCTATCGAAGAATCAGCCTTTAGCCCAGAACAAATCGAAACCACTCCTCAGTTAGATACTGCTGAAAGACTTGCTGAAAATATTGACTATACTCCAGATAGTAATGTTAATGTCTCTGAGGAATTGCCGATTTTACTTTTAGTTGAAGACCATGAAGAAGTACGTTCTTTTGTGAAAATGTCGCTTCAGACTGCCTACCAAGTGCTAGAGGCTAAGGATGGACAAGAGGGGATCGAGCTAGCGCTAGAACATGTTCCTGATATCATTTTATCTGATGTGCGCATGCCTAGAAAGAATGGTATTGAATTAACGAATACGTTGAAAACCGATCATCGGACCAGCCATATTCCTATTGTGCTACTTACCGCTGGGGCTGAGGAAGAGAATGAGCTTCAGGGCTTACAATCTGGTGCAGATGATTTCTTAACCAAGCCGTTTAAGCTAAGGGTGTTAATGAAGCGTTTGTCTAATCTTATTGAAGTACGAAAGGCCTTGCGTACTCGCTATAGTCAAGAATATGTTTTACGCCCAAAGGATATTTCATTAAGTACAACTGATGAAGACTTCTTAAATCGAGTTCAAGAGATTTTAGAAGTGCATTTGTCGGATGCTGAGTTTACAACGGAAAAGTTTTCGAAAGAAATTGGGATGAGCCGGATGCAGCTCCATCGAAAAATTCAAGCATATACAGGTTTGTCCACTTCAGCATTTATTCGATCTCAACGTTTGAAGCAAGCCAGTCAATTACTAAAGCAATCGGATTTAACGGTGAATGAAGTGGCTTATTCTGTTGGATTTAATACGCCATCGTATTTTATAAAATGCTTCAAGGAAATGTACAATACTACGCCTTCTAACTACATGCAATAGCCAAAGTAGTTGGAATGTTACATCTATTTCATGCTTTGATACATACGTGTTATAGCTGCTAGATTCTTCACTATAGCTTTGATGTAAGCTATGAAAAGGATGTTGCTTACAACACTTATGGTTTTGGTATTTGCCGCGTTTGGGCAAGCCCAAACGCGATCCACCAACCAAACTAAAGTCGTATTTATTGTTCAACAGGAAAGTAAAAAAGTCTTATCAATTCATTTACTCAGCGCTATCGCCGAGAAGAAAGATCGACTGGCGCAGGAATATCCCAATTGTCGTTTTTTTCTAGGTGAATTGAGGGGCCAATATGAATTGAAACAAGACGTAATTATTCCGCTACCGGCTTCGATTCTGACGATGTACACTGAGCGCGAAGTTTTTGTGTTGCAGAATAATTTCCCAGCAAAAAATTTGAAGGCAGGCGATTACTTACTGCTCGGTCAAGTCACCACCGAAGTGCTTTCAAAAAAAGAAGGAGAAGTCGTATTAAAAACCTTAAACCACTAGCTATTCATCCTTAACCCAAAATGAGCGCGATAGCTCTGCAGAAACCCACCCCGGCTAGCCGGGGTGGGTTTCTTTATATTTACCCCATGAATATTCCATACAAAGCTTTGTTTATCTCCGAACAACCGAATGGCGAATTTCAACGCACTATTCTTGAACGGAATACAGCCGATTTACCTGCTGGAAGCCTACTTGTTCGGGTCAAGTATTCTTCCCTCAACTATAAGGATGCACTTAGTATAAACGGGCATAAAGGAATAACAAGGAACTTCCCACATCAACCAGGTATAGACGCCGTTGGTGAAGTCATCGAATGCCATGAAAATCGATTTCAGCCCGGTGATAAGGTCATCGTTTGTGGTTATGACCTAGGAATGAATACGGCTGGTGGTTTGGGCCAATATATTAGAGTGCCAAGTGAATGGGCCGTCCCTTTGCCCAACCAACTTACAATGGAAGAAGCGATGATTTATGGGACTGCTGGATTTACAGCGGCCATTGCGCTTTGGCAAATGGAACGCAACCTCCAACATCCCGACAACGGCCCGATTATGGTTACTGGAGCCACAGGAGGAGTAGGCAGTCTGGCTGTGGCCATTCTTTCTCAAGCAGGTTATGAAGTCATCGCTAGTACAGGGAAACAGGCCACAGCCACCGAATTCCTTAAATCATTAGGTGCCAACCAAATTGTGGGCAGAGAAGCCGTGAATCTAGATACAGATAAACTGTTATTACGCAGTCAGTGGGCTGGCGCTATTGATACAGTTGGTGGGAATACCCTGCATACCCTGTTAAAAGCTTGCCAACCTTACGGCAATGTGGCTGCATGCGGACTTGTACAGAGCCCCAAACTCGATTTAAGTGTGTATCCGTTTATCATTAATGGCGTTAACTTATTAGGAGTAGCCACTGCAGAAAATCCCATTGAGCACAAAAAAATGATCTGGAAAAAATTGGCCGGTGAATGGGCCATTCCGCAACTGCATGCCATTAAACGCGTTATTACGTTAGAGCAAGTCTCAGAAACAGTAGATCAAATGATGGCTGGACAATCATTTGGACGTGTGGTAGTTGAATTATAAATTTAACACATGGAGAATTTCATTTCCTTGTATACCCTTGAGGAAGCCGATGCTATTTGTGCGTATTTACAAGAACAAGGCTTGAATGCGCGCCTAGATTCCAGTAAAGTGAATTTCGACATCACCTTTGCCCACAACCAGAACCACACGTATTATGTGCAACTCCCTAAAGAAGCGTTTTCGCAAGGTAGGGCAGTGCTCGAAAAATACTACGTAAGCAACATCGATGATAACGCGCTTCAAGCACATTTCTTTTCAGAATACAGCAACCAGGAGTTAAATGAGATTGTTGAGCAGCCAGCAGAATGGAATGCCTACGATTACAATATAGCTGTTCAATTACTCCACACACGTGGTATCAGCTATAGCCAAGAGGAGTTAGGGTTGTTCTACTCAGATTCCCAAGCAGAATACTATGCGCCAAAACGAATAAAATTCAAATTATTATGGACACTTGGTATGCTTGTTTTTCCAATGATAGGCGTGATTGCGGCAACAGTTGTTCTTCTAGACAAGCGCATTGATGATCAAGGTCAAAAACGATTTACTTATGATCAACAAAGTAGAAGCATGAGTTCGTTTGTTTTAGTGCTTTGTATCCTGCTTATCGGTTTTTTCTTTTTCTCCAATATGGCCAATAAGTTACTTGCATTAGTTGTTGAAGGCTATGAAACAGCCTATTTGCAATCACTTCTAATCTGCTGTATTTGTATCTAAAAGCGTTTATTGTCTGTTCAGCAAAGCAATAGCAGCATCTAGCCATTCGTCTTCTGGACTTAACGCTGTAGCGGTAGTTTTGGTCAGCGCAATTTCTGGTTGAATGCCTATTCCAACAAACTCTCGGCCGTCTGGGTACATATCGCGCTTGGCACATACACGTGCGAAGCCACCACCAGGTAAGGAGAAGTAAATCGGCTGCCCAGTACTTCCGAAAGTTGTACTGCCCATGGTTGTAATGTGATCTTGGCCATCTAGGAAAACAAGGAAATCTTCAGCTGCAGATGCGGTTTTATCACTAGTAAGTATGACTGTAGGCATGTTGAGCTTGACAACATCTTTTGCAATATTCAAGGTGTCGGCTTCAACATAGATCCAAGCGTCCATATTACCAAAGGTTTCTAATTCTTTGACAGGATTATAGCCCATGAGTTGCAGCTCTGAAGTTCCCCAGGCTTTGTGGCTGGCAATGTGCGATCTGCTTTTCCATTTCGTATCTACAACTACATCTTCGGCTACTAAATGTTTGGCCACTTCCAGCCCCATAGTGGACAAACCGCCGCCATTATCTCTCAAGTCAATAACAAGCGCCTTTGCTTCTGTTAAGACGTTGAGGTGTTCGTTGAATGCTTGTACAACTGCTTGGTCTCTAAATGTATTGAAAACAATATAATGAATGCCGTTATCTAACACCTTGTGTTCAAAGTCTTCAGGAATTTCTTTTTCGATGAGCCAAGTGGAATAGTCGTTAAGATCTCGGCTTAACGTTTTGGTCACGAGTTTTTGGTCACTTGTTTCGAAAGTAGCGGTGATCGCTTCATCTTTTGGTCCCCAAAACAAGAATTCAAGGCTTCTATTCAGTTTTCCATGTTCGGTAGAACTAGCAATAAATGGGAATACTTCTGTCTCTAGAAATTCATCTACGGGCTTAGAATTGACTTCAACCACTTTCGAGCCCAGGGGAATTTTTTTAGCCCACCTTTTACAAACATTCGTTACGATGTAAGCTTGATCAAGAGGTTGGACTTCAATCATAGGGTAGGAGAATTGCGCCTGTATATGATCGGGGTAGTAAATATTGGTGTGCCCGTCTTCCAATTTGGCAATAAATGCATCTAATACTCGATAGTAATCACGATCTGATTGCACGGCTTGCACTTTTGGTATGGTGTTGAGGTAGAGCGCATCCCAATCTAGAGTTGGAACTTGATCGAAATAGGCAAAGTTATAATTAACTTCTTGCCAGAGTTTACTTAAACCAAATAGGCGTTCTTCTGGAGTAAGCAAATCTTGTGCAAATCCATGTTGAGTTGTAAGGAAGCAACTCACTAATAGTATCCATATGGTTTTTCGCGTAACCACGCTTTTTTCTAATTGGTGTTTGGGCAGTTGTCATTGTTGGCTAAAGATGAAAAAGTTTACAGTAGCTTAACATTAATTTAATATAAAGTTAACAAAAAATTAACACAAGCTGTTTTTGGTTTTGGTGATTTATCCACATCACGGGATTTAGGGAGGTGTATTCAAAAAAAAAAACCCCTCGGCAAAGCCGAGGGGTTTACAAACCAGGACATCTTACAACCTAGTTCACAATATCTAATAACTCTAGTTCAAACAACAACGTTTCAGCAGGACCAATACCACGACCATTGCCGTTTTCTCGGTAAGCAATTTCGTAGGGAATGTATAATTCCCACTTCGAACCTACAGGCATAAGCTGTAAAGCTTCTGTCCAACCAGCGATTACACCGTTAACATTAAATTCTGAGGGTGTTCCCCGTTGAATAGAACTGTCGAACACAGTTCCATCTAACAACTTTCCTTCGTAATGACAACTTACTCTGTCGTTAAGCGTTGGTTTCGGGCCGTTGCCATCTACAATGACTTTGTATTGAAGGCCACTTTCTGTGGTGAATACGCCTTCTTTGTCTTTATTCTCTGCCAAGAATGTAGCGCCTTTCTCTTTGTTTTCTTCTTTTAACTCCTCAAACTTCGCTTTTTGGTAATCTCCAATTACGGTTCGAATGTCGTCTTCAGTAATTTTAAGCTCGTTGTCCTTTAATACATCATTGATGGCCGCAGCAACGATAGCAGGATCTACATCATCCATTTTCTGGACTTGCATGTTTTTTCCTACGTTAACGCCAATACTATAAGCAACAGAATCTAATTGAGAGTTAAGGGCTTTACTTTCAATGGTGGATGTTGAATTGTTACATGCTGCTAAACATCCAAGTGCAGCTAGACCTATGATCCAATTTCTCATTTCTACAGTTTAATATTTGGCAAATGTAAACGTCTTCTAGTGGATTTACAATTTTGTGTAAAAACAAAACCCCATCTCGGCAAAGCCGAGATGGGGTAGTATTGCAATAAAAAATCAATTATGCATTCGGAATACGAAGCACCTGACCTGGATAAATCTTATCTGGGTGCGTAAGCATAGGCTTGTTGGCTTCGAAAATCGATGGATACTTCATCGGATCGCCGTAAAATTCTTTAGCGATCTTAGAAAGAGAGTCGCCAGACTGAACTGTGTAGAACTGCGCCTCAGGCTCAGGAGCCTCTACGTTGATATTGTCTTCAACCGTAGCGATGCCTTCCACATTTCCAGCAGCTAAAATCGCTTTTTCACGCGCAGCTTGATTGGTAGCTAGACCACCAAGAACTGCTTTGTCATCTTCAACACTAACGCTTAACTCTGAAATCTCTAAGTTTAAACCATGAATCAATTCAGCAATTTGCTGTGCTTTTGATGCTTCTGTTGCTGCTTCTTTTTCCGCAGAAGTTTTTCCGCCGAAAATTTTTGCTCCAGCATCCTTAATAAAGGTGAATAATCCCATCTTTTAATTAAAATTTAATATGATTATAATGATTGTTATCGTTCGTAAAAATACAAAGAACATACCAATGCCAGATTCAAGTATGATTTTATTTAACAATTACCCCACAGCCTTCTCTTCCCCCCGCATTACCAGTAGGTTGCGTGGCAAAATCATCTGCTTTTGCATGAACTATGATCGATTTTCCAAGTACATTCTTCGCAGCATCATCTCCACCAATCGCCCAGAGGTCAGTGGTTAATTCAATACTTCCCTTACCGTCTTCTCCAACTTTTATATTACCAATGTCTCCTTTGTGAAACTGACCCTCGCCCCATTTCCCATGGTCATGTTCTGTAGGATTCCAATGCCCTCCAGCACTCTTTCCATCTTCGCTACTGCAATCCCCATTTTGATGAATGTGCGCTGCATGTATGCCTGGACTGGCATTCTCAATGGTTAACTTTAAAGTAACCTGGTCATCTACTTGAGTAAATAAAGCATCTCCTGTCAAGGTGCTTCCACTCTTGGAGTCAATAGAAGCTTGTGCTGTGATTAGTGTAACTCCTTCTTCTTGTTCAGTGGTTTCCGTAGATTTCGCTTCTTTTTTGCAAGCGCTAAGAACAAGTAGGATAAGAATAAATGGAATAAGTGAACGTGTGTTTAACATGTATTGAATTTTATTCCATAAAACTAAGACTTTTCAAAAAGTATCTGTCTATAATCTAATTACTACATTCGTGGTAGAAAATCTCTTTCATGCCAGATAGCTTATTCCTGCTTGCCCTCATTTTTATTGCCACACTAGCCTTATTGGTCTTTTCAGCGGATAAGTTTATCGAGGCATCAGAGAAAATCGGCCGCTCTTTAGGAATCCCACATTTTATTATTGGAGTGACTGTGGTTGCATTAGGTACGTCCTTGCCCGAGTTAGTCTCCTCGATTTTTGCCATCCTTTCAGGATCCCCGGAGATCCCCATCGGAAATGTGGTAGGTTCCAATATCACGAATATCTTATTGATCTTAGGTGTTGTTGGCGTAGTTGCGAAGGGATTCAGCATTTCTTTCGATTTTAAAAAAATCGATTTGCCTTTCTTCCTGATCGCTACTGCCTTTTTATGCTTTGCCATTTGGGATAGAGACTTTGCGATGTGGGAAGCCATAGTTGGCTTAGCGATAATTGCCACTTACTTATTCCTTACTATCCGAAGAGGGGGCACTGACTTAACCGATCAAGTAGCGCCCAAATTAAAGCCAAGTTATTGGATGATGTTATTACTAGGTGGAATAGGCATCTATTTCGGTGCAAAGTATAATGTAGAAAGTATTATCCGTATTGGCGAGCAATTGAAAGTCTCTCCGGCCATCATCGCATTAACGGCTGTAGCCTTAGGTACATCTTTGCCCGAATTATTTGTCAGTCTTGCAGCCATTCGGAAGAATAATGCGGAAATCGTCATTGGCAATGTGTTAGGCTCAAATATTTTTAACGCGCTGGTCATCATGGGCATTCCTCGTTTTGTTGGACGATTAGACATCCCGAACGAAGTAGTGGTGACCAGTGTGCCAATCATGATTGTAGCTACTGTGCTATTCTTCCTTTTTGTGTGGGATAAAAAAGTGGTGATTTGGGAAGCGGTCTTACTTCTATTAGGCTACATCGCCTTTTTGGCAATTTCAATCAGTATGGCCAGCTAATTAAATGATTAATACTTTATCGCGCTTAAATAATTCTTTCAAATCTGGAGGAAGACCCGTGATCGTGTCCATAAAATCATCTAATTCCTCTTTGGTTTGAGGCGATAATAATTCTTGGACTTCTTCCATAACAGCACCAGACAATAAAATGGGCATTTCGGAAAGTAGAATTTGGTCGCCCTGGAACTCGCCAATGATTTGATATTCTTGAAGTTGATCTACTTCAGAACCAGAGATGACACAACGCTGTAAGTATTGAGCTGCATCATATCGGTACTCATCGGCCACTTCATGTGGCCGCTTTTTGTCCAGAAAATATGCGTTGATGGCTTTTCGTGATGGAATAGATAAACTTTCATGCATTTTTTGGTGGCAGTGGATACAGATCGCATATTCAAAAATGATATCCGCAATGCCTTGCTCTGGATAATTTCGGAATGCTTTCTCTACGAAATAATGACTTTCACTCTTGATCAATTCTTTCTGACAAAACGTACAGGTATGAAAGGGCTGCTCCTCACTTTCTGAAAAGAAAACGGTGGGAATATCTGCCGCATTTACATATCTATATTCTTCTTCCTCGGCCATTGAACAAAATTGCTTAAAATTGGACAATTGTGATTCCATTACCTCCCTCTTCAGGGTGGGGGTGACTGGTTTTCTTCGCGCCGTATTGTTTAGCGGTTTCAGCTACTAAGTTTCTCAAAACACCTGAACCTTTTCCGTGTAGAACCGTTAACCAGTTCGCGTCGCTCAATAATGCTTTGTCGAAAAACTCCTGTAATTCGCGTTCAGCTGCTTCGTAGCGAAACCCTCGAATATCGAGCTCAAAATTCATTATTGAAGCCCGATTCTTAAAAGTGTTTTGGCCATTTGAGCGAGCAATCTTTTTCTGAATGGAAGCATCAACAACTAAGTCGGCCGTATTCACCCACATGCGTAGTTGACCGAAAATCACTTCTGCTTTTTTCTTATTGAGGCTTTCTACAGTGCCTACTTGACCAGTGCTGATTAGCTTCACCGTTGCACCCACTTCAATTTTACCATTGCTTGCTTTCGACTTTGCTTTCCGACGTTGATCTTTTTGGAGGAATGCTTTCGTTGTTTCTAATTCATTTTTGAGCTGTGCACGAATATCTTGGGAAGCTTTCGACTTGTTCTGAACAGTTTCCCATTTTTTCACCAATTCATCGAATTGCTTCTTAACAGCTTGCTTAACGCGTAGTTCCTCTTCTTTTTTGTTGATGGTGTATTTCTCTCGTTGGACTTTGAGCTGTTTCTTTTGGCGGGCTAACTCCGCTTCTTTTTGTTGAATAGAAAGTTTGGTATGCTCCAACTCCAGCTGCTGAAGCAGAATGTCGGATTGGCTTTGTTGGGTATTCGTAAGTAACTCATCCAATTCGAGCTGGCCCTGATTGCTAAGTTGTTTTGCACGATCTACAATATCCTTCTTAAGCCCACTTTTCGTTGCGATGGCAAACGTGTAGGAACTTCCAGGTTTACCTACCTCAAGCGTATAGAGCGGATTCAGCGTTTGTTCGTCAAAGAGCATAGCGCCATTAAATACACTCGAAGCTTCGTTGGCATAGGATTTCAAGTTCAAGTAATGCGTGGTTACAACACCAAAGCTTTCAGCTTTGGTCAATGCTTCCAATATCGATTGTGCAACGGCACCTCCCAAGCTGGGATCGGTGCCCGAACCAAACTCATCAATCAAAAACAAACTATCGCCATCTGCCACCTGTACAAAATGACTCATGTGCTTGAGCTTCGAACTATAAGTACTTAACTCGTTCTCAATACTTTGCTCATCGCCCATTTCGGTAAGCAATTGCTTATAAACTCCAATTTTCGATTGAGGTCGTGCAGGAATCAGCAACCCGGATTGAACCATCATCTGCAATAAGCCTATAGTTTTCAATGCCACAGACTTCCCACCTGCGTTTGGGCCGCTTATTACTAAGATTCGGTGGTTTGTATCTAAGGTAATATTCAACGGTTGAACCCGTTTGCCCGCCTTCTCATTCTGCAATTTCAATACAGGGTGGTACGCATCTGCTAAATCAATACCCGGTTGGCCTTGTAGTTCT
>JAHQVX010000011.1 GCA_019634125.1 Saprospiraceae bacterium | reverse complement strand
TGCTTTTTGATTGAATTTCGTCATCGCCTGTGTAGTTAATGTCGCCTTTAAAAGGTTGTAGAAACGAAGCTATAAAGACGGGTACAGCCATACACACAATGGAAGGCAGCAACAAGTATTTAATCAATTTCGGTACCGATACTTTATCTGCGATCCAAAGCATAGTTGTGGTGACATCTCCAATTGGCGACCAAGCTCCACCTGCATTTGCCGCAATTACAATTAAACCAGCGAACCATAAGCGCATTTTCTTTTCAGGAATAATTTTCTGCAGAATGGTAATCAATACAATAGTTGCAGTAAGGTTGTCAATTATAGCAGAGAGGATAAAGGCCAAGATGGCGAAAATCCAGAGTAAAGATTTCTTGCTTTTCGTGGTAATGAAGCGTTTGAATGTAGCAAAACCATCGAAGTAATCAATGATCTCTACAATAGTCATGGCACCAATTAAGAAAAAGAGAATTTCTGCAGTTTTTCCAAGGTGGTGCAATAAGGTTTCCTCTACTAAATGTAATTTGTCTTCGTGGGAGAACGCTGAAAAGCCATCTACAAGCTTATGTTTTGAAGAGTCGAACCAATTAGGGAAGCTGTCAATTCCAAAGGCTACTAGCGCCCACATAACAGCCATCATAGCCAGGGCTGGAATAAGTTTATCTAGTTTAAGACTATGTTCTAAGGTAATGGCTAAATAACCAAGTACAAAGATGAATATGAGTAACGTCTCCATAGTGAAGTTGTAGATTGGAAGACCAATATAAAGACTCTTGGGTTAACTTAAGATTAAATGATAAAAAAACGGGTGCTCTTGCGAGCACCCTTAACCCAAAACAAAACACTATGAGATTTGAATCACTACTCAAAACTATTCGTTGTGCCTTAAGTATATATCTCCTTTGATCGTCTTAACTACAAAGTCTGTGCCAGCTCCGAGCGTGCCTCCATTCAAGGCAAACGTAATACGATTTCGTTCTCTGGGACGTTGTGCTGCAACCTGGGCCGCAGCTAATTCGTTGTTCTGATTGAAGTTGGTATACAATTTTCCCAGCTCCGTATGTAACGCCAAATTGTGTTTGGTGTCTTGTGGAACAATAACTTCAATGTTTCCTACAAACGAAGATAAATAAATTGGGCGTTGTAACCCAGTGTTTGAAAAATCGGCCACCACTTGACCTGTTTTTGTATTGGCTAAAATACTGCCTTCAACATCAGTCATATTAATGCTACCGAAATCTGTATTTGCCTCTACATTGCCCGCTATTCCTTCGATGCTGATGTTACCTTGGTGAGCTACATTCACCGCTACTGAGGTCGGTTCAGGCACCAAAACAAAAACATTTGTATTTAAAGAAAATAAATCTGTGCTAATTCGAACGACATGATCTTCTTGTGTGATCAGGAAATTTTTACTCCGGTTCATTTTACGAATCGAACCAGTACGTTCATTCACAAAAGCATAAAACGCTTCTTGGTTATTTCTGTTGAATAAAAATTCAGCAGAAGGCAACAATTCTTGCGCATAAACAAAAACATCATTGTTTTCATGGCCCTGCACATTTACATCACCCATGCTGTGGTAAACCAATACCAATGGGTCGTGCGCCAAATCTTCATCAAACGTCACTTGAATCACCTTAGACGTATCTATTTGGGCCAGCGATGCCTGTACGCAAAGCGCGATAATGAGTACACTCAACAATCTCTTCATGACAATTTCCTCTCTATAATGAAGCTCGTAATACGTTTAAATCTTTCTCTATTTTTTCGACAATAACCGGATCTAACTTTTTATCGTCTAGAAGCCGTTCCATCGTATTAATGGTTTCTTTCGGCTTCGAACTTTCCATAATTACATTCAATAATTCGACTTGAACGAGTGGGGAGGCTTCTTTTTTAATATGGCGAACCAGCTTTTGTCGCACTTTGGTATTGGAGGCAAACTCCCTAAGTTCCTCGAGGGCTACCAGCCGAACGTTGACATTATCATCTGAAGAAAGTGTGGCGAGTAACATTTCTGCCGCTTGATTATTAGTACGGCTACTTTTAACTTGAAAAACTTCTTCAATTCGCACGTTCGCTGGAGTAAAGTCAATATTTGCAATACCTGGCCTTACTCCTTCTTGTTGTTCTGTGGCGGTGCCGGCTGTATAATTATTTATGGTTTTCTTTCCGGAGAACTGACCACCGAGAATAAAGCCAACAGCCAATAATAAGGCAGCGAAGCTCGCTCGGGCCAAGAACATTGGTCGAGACACTTTTGACCAAAGCCTGTGAAGTACAGGTTTGCGATCAGCTTGCTTAATCACTTCATCCAGCTGATTGTAAAACCCAATTCGGAGGTTGTCTGATGGTGACTGAGCAGGTAGGTTGTCTAGATCTTTCCATGCCTTTGAAAAGAACTCATAATCTTCCTTCTGAGCGGGATTGTCTTGCAACTTTCTATTGAAGGCAAGGGCATCGTTCTCGGTGAGTTGCCCCGATAGCTTATCCATCATATTTTCTATGAACTGCTCTTCTTTCATACCGCAAGGTCTTTTTCAAGCTTTAGATAAATGGTCTTCAATTCTTTCATAGCACGGTGTGCTTTCACTTTCACAGCGGTTTCGCTACATTCTAGGATGTCTCCAATTTCTTTATAGCGAAGCCCTTCATATTTACTCAGCACCAATATTTCTCTTTTGTCGGCCGAAAGTTGGTCTAAGGCTTTTTTCAGAAGCCCCATGCGCTCATCAGGTTCCTGAAAGCTGTCCTTTTCGTCAGCAATTGGTTCATTCTGTTTAAAATCGTCAACCGAAGTTTCTTTCGAGCTCTTTTTGCGGTATTGGTCGTGAAAAACATTCCGCGCTACTTGATAGAGCCAGGTTGAAAAGCGTTTGTTGACATCGTAAGAATTCTTGTATTTCAATACCCTAAAGAAGGTGTTTTGAACTAAATCCTCACTCATCGCGCTGTCACGGGTTAGCCTTACAAAAAAGGCATAGAGCCGCTTGTGGTACCGTTCAAACAACAGTCCCAACTTGTCAGATTGACCAGCTTGAATTTTGGACATTAAAGCTGCATCATCTAACACATTAAGTGGTTTTATTGGCCGCTGAGCGCTCATGTGTTAAAAGTTTACTTGACCTTAGACAAATAGTTACAACAACTATGCTAAGAAACTTGAAAATAAGTTGCTTTTCTTAAAAAATCAATTGTTTAATGGGCTTCCAGCCAATTCTGGCCAATTCCCACCTCGGCAATCATAGGTACAGATAAGTTCGGGAAAGCGTTTTCCATTTCATGAATAATGAGCGCCTTTAATTCCTCTATTTCCGATTGGTGGGTGTCGAAAAGGAGTTCATCATGTACTTGTAGGACCATTTTTGATCGAAAGGCTTTTTTGTCCATGGCTTTGGCTACGTTGATCATAGCAACTTTGACTAAGTCTGCTGCAGATCCTTGTACAGGAGCATTTATGGCATTTCGTTCGGCGTGGCCTCTTACTGTCCGGTTATTGGAGTTAATATCGGGTAAGTAGCGCCTTCTACCTAGTATGGTTTCTACGTAGCCTTGACTTCTGGCCAACTCAATATTATTGTCCATGTAGGCTTTAAGTTGCGGGTAGGTCGCGAAGTAGTTATCGATAATTTCTTTGCTTTCAGTCCGAGATAGGTTGGTTTGCTGACTCAAGCCAAATGCTGAAACGCCGTAAATAATGCCAAAGTTCACTGTTTTTGCATTGCTTCTCATTTCTCGAGTAACGGCATCGGGACTTACATTGAACACTTTGGAGGCGGTGAGCGTGTGGATGTCTTGCCCTTCTTTAAAGGCATTAATCATGACTTCATCTTCGGATAGCGCTGCGACTAGTCGCAGCTCTATTTGCGAGTAATCCGCTGCAATGAACACGTGGCCGCTATCTTGGGGAATAAACGCTTTCCGAACCCGCCGGCCCCGCTCTGTGCGAATGGGAATATTCTGTAGGTTAGGATTTACCGAACTCAAGCGCCCAGTGGCGGCAACTGCCTGACCAAACGTCGTGTGAACGCGACCTGTGCGTTCGTTGATGAGTGCTGGCAAGGCATCTACATAAGTCGATTTCAACTTGGCGATTTGGCGATACTCCAGAATCTCTCCAATGATCTCATGGTCTTTCTTAAGACCTGTTAATGTAGCTTCATTGGTGCTGAACTGACCCGTTTTGGTTTTCTTGCCTTTGTAGGGAATGTCCATCCTTCCAAACAAAATTTCGCCCATTTGCTTAGGTGAATCTAGGTTGAACTGCGTGCCTGCCATTTCGAATATGTTCAGCTTGATTTGCTGAATTTCCTTCGTCAGCTCTGCAGAATAATCGGCTAAAAACGCCGTGTCGAGGTTTACCCCGGCTTGTTCCATCTTGGCTAAAACAGGTACTAAGGGGAATTCCACTTGTTGTAGCAAGTCATCCAGGGGCTTTATTTCGGCTACGATAGGCGCCAATTTCTCTTTCAGCTGAAGGGTAATGTCGGCATCTTCTGCTGCGTATTCGGCAATTTTTTCCAATTCTACATCGCGCATACTCTTTTGATGCTTGCCTTTTTTCCCAATCAGGGCTTCAATCGACATGGGCGAGTAGCCCAAGAAGGTTTCGGAGAGATAGTCCATATTATGGCGCTTATCCGGCTCCAAGACATAGTGCGCGAGCATGGTGTCGTATAACTTCCCCTTGACTTCAATACCATATAAACTCAACACATTGATGTCGAACTTGAGGTTTTGCCCAATCTTTTCAATAGACTCATCTTCGAAAATAGGCTGAAATAGGTTGGTGATGATTTGGGCTTGACTAGGTTGATCAGGTACGGGGATGTACCAAGCTTTTCCCTTTTCAATGGAGAAAGACAGTCCGACTAATTCCGTGTTTAAGTCATTTAAGCCAGAAGTCTCCGTATCGAAAACGATGAATGGGCTTTTAGACAGTGTTACGACTAAGGCTTCTAAATCTTCGAACGTTTCTACAACCGTGTATTCGTGTTCGGTATTTTCTAGGGTATTGCCTTTTTGTTCGGCTACCGCTGCTTCGGCGGCTCCAACGCTGGCGGTATCAAATAAGCCAAGTTGTGATTGATCGCCTTTTTTTTCGTTCACTTTAAAACTATCGCCTAAGATCTGAACGCCAAGGGTTCGAAATTCGAGCTCTTGGAACATTTGCGCCAGCTTGGTGGTGTTTTTGGGGTCAACTGTCAAAGCTTCATCGGAACAATCCACCGGCACATCTAAGACAATGGTCGCTAGTCGTTTCGAGTCTAGTCCTTGCTGGGCATAGGTTTCCACATTTTCTTTTTGTTTACCTTTTAGTTGCTCTACGTTGGCAATAATGCCTTCTACACTTTGGTATTGGGCGATGAGCTTTTGCGCTGTTTTCTCGCCAATCCCAGGGATTCCAGGGATATTATCTACTGAATCGCCCCATAGACCGAGAATATCAATGACTTGAACTGGATCTTCGACCTTCCATTTTGTCTTTACTTCTTCTACGCCGAGTATTTCGTGTTCATTGCCTTTGCGGCCGGGCTTGTAAATAAGAATATTCTCTTCTACAAGCTGCGCGAAGTCTTTGTCGGGAGTGACCATGTAAACGGTATAGCCTTCTCGAGCTTTTTTCTTAGCTAGGGTGCCGATGACGTCATCGGCTTCATAGCCAGCAACCTCCAGGATAGGAATGTTGAACGCTTCGATAATATCTCGGATAATTGGTTCGGAAATTTTGATGTCTTCCGGGGTTTCGTCTCGGTTGGCTTTATAGTATTCGAATTCTTCGCTTCGAAAGGTT
>JAHQVX010000122.1 GCA_019634125.1 Saprospiraceae bacterium | reverse complement strand
TTCCAATACATTTAAGTTGCCCGTATCGGTAAAGGCCACAAAGTTTCCTTCAAAGAGTTCTAACTCTGGGGTCTGATCACAAGAAGCTGCGAAGACCATTAAGGAAACTGCTATTAATAGTTTTGTTCTTAAAAATTTCATTTTCTTCATGTTTTAATATCCAGGGTTTTGAACCATATTCGGGTTAGAATCGATTTCTTGTTGTGGAATTGGAAGGTTGAACTGGATCGCGCCTGCTGCCAAGTCACATTCTGCAGTTACACAGTCAGATGCATCACGCGCAACTCCCATTCCAACACGCTTTAAGTCAAAGAAACGGAAGCCTTCAAAAGCCAACTCTCTTCTTCTTTCTTCCAAGATATCCGTCAATGCATCGCCTTGGTTCGCATAAGAAATATCTGTATACCCCATGATTCGATCATCACGTAAGTCGTTGATCTCACCAGCGGCTTCAGTCAACATATTCATATTCGCATAGGCCTCTGCTTTAATCAACACCATTTCTTCTACTCTGAACAGTTTCGCATCAATCGCAGGAACCGTTTGATCAGAAGGCCACTTCGTTACAATTTGCCCTGTTCCATCATCCATAAAATTGAAGCTTTTACGCACATCAGCATCGTCATAGCTATTGAATAAGCCATCAGAACCGTAGTAGAAAATATCTGCATTCGTAATTCTGTTGAACGTTGACAAGTATCCAGTAGGAGTTCTTAAAGAAGTAAAGATGACTCCAGCTGTCGAGTTGTCTCTCCATACTAATGGGTACTCAGTCATTGAAGCAATGCTTTTTCCAGACAAGCTGATCGCATCATCTGCCCAATCAATTGCATCAGACCAATTGCCTTGCTCTAAAGCAACACGCGCACCCAAGGCCGCTGTAGCAGGCTTTGAAAGCAAGTCTAATTGTGTAATCCCATCTGTTGGGAACAGTGCATAAGCATCATCAATATCGGTATTGATTTGATTTAGCACATCGCCAACAGTACCACGAGCTGGAGTATCAGCAGGTGCTAATGGGGTAGTTGCTACAACCACACCAAATGCACTAGAAGCATCTGCGCCAGGTGAATAAAATCGGTACAAGTTAAAAAGCGTATATGCTCTTAAAGCAAGCGCTTCCGCTTTAATCTGATCACGCTCAACTTCTTCTCCAGGAGCTATTTCGATCGCATCGATAGCTTGTAAGAGTGTGTTAACGTTTCCTAACAATCTATACTGACCCACCCAATTATCCTGAGGTTGTTGTGCGTTGTATAACCAGTTATGAACAAATACACCTTGACCGGTATTGGTAGGTGCTAGTTTTGCATTATCCGCACCTAAATCCCCAAATCCAACTGGGTTCGGTACGAATATGTAGGCTCCATTCATGAAGTCTCTTGCCGCTTCTAGGCTGTTGATCGAAGAAGCATCACCAACAATAATATCTGTTGGAGTAATGTCTACATTGTCTTCACAAGCAGCAAACAGAAAAACGAAACAAGCAAGTATATATTTAATGTTTTTCATTGTCATCATATTTTAAAGTCCAAGATTTAATCCAAATGTAAGTTGGCGAGGAAGCGGATACTCGTATCCTGCAATGTTGTTGCTATCCTCTGGATCAAATCCACCAAATCTTGTCCAAGTGTAGAGGTTAGTTCCATTCATGAAGATACTCGCATTGTCGATTTTCATTTTGTTAATGAAAGAATCTGGAAGGGAGTAAGACGCTCTTAAGTTTCTGAAACGTAAGAAGTCTGCATCTTCGATATCCTTAGAAGAGAACTGACGGTTTGTACCGATTCGTTGAATTTCTGTAACATCACCTGGTTCTCTCCAAATCGTATTCATCACTCTAGACAGGTTAAACTGTGCAAAGTTTGGATTCTCTTGGAAGAAGGTTTGGTTGTTAAATCTTCTGTAATCTGCAGCATAGTTAAACTGTGCATAGATGTCAAATCCTTTCCATCCAACTGTTGTATTGAAACCACCAACGTATGGTGCATTAAATGAACCCCATCCTGTAGTTGGAGTCGCTAAATTGAAGTCCTTCGTGATTCCTCCAGTACCATCATGGTATAGCGGATCACCAGTAGCAGGATCAACACCTGCCCATCCAACAATATAGTGCGCGCCTAATTCCTCACCTACACGTACAATAGAGGTACCAGTAGGGAATTCAGACTCACCACCAAGGTCAAGAATTTCATTTTCGTTGTAAGCTACATCTGCTCCAACTGCAAAATACCAATCCCCTTTGTTGATGATGTCATAATCCATTTCTAACTCAATACCTCTGTTACGAACAGATCCGGCGTTAAATGGAGTAATAGTGTAAGATCCTGTTCCGGTAGAACCTGGAATTGCTTTTTGGATGAATAAGTCATCGGTAATATCATTGTATACATCTAATGAACCGTTAAACTTACCCCATAATCCAAAGTCAACTCCAATGTTAGCTTTCTCTGCAGACTCCCACTGTAAATCTGGATTGGCCGGAGTACCGATAATTAGTGTACTGTTTGGTCCGTTTGTACCAGCAGCTAAAGTAGACACATAAGGGAAGTTAATTCCATCAGTTGTAGGATTCGCAGCTAATTCTTGGTTACCTGTTGTACCGTAACTTGCTCTCAAACGTAATAAGTCAACTACATTTGAACCGACTAAGAAGTCTTCTTGATCTAAGCTCCATTTGAGTGAAGAAGACCAGAATGTAGCTTCTTTATTGTTTGGTCCAAATCGAGAAGAGGCATCTCTACGAATACCTCCACCCAGTTCATACTTATTTTTAAACGTATAAGACACATTCGCGAAGCCTGAACTCAACTGGTTTCTTGTTTTACGACCACCAACGTTCGCTACAGATTCACCAGCGTCGTTAGTAAACGTAATGGAACCTGGAGTGATGCCTGGGAATAAGTTGTTAATACCAAAGCCTGTAAAGGAATTATTTAAGTAATCACGATCTAAGAACTCATATCCAACTAAAGCATTGATGAAGTGATCTTCTCCAATGTCTTTGAAGTAGTTCAATGTTGGAGTCAATGTATATGTTCTTAATCGAGTAGTTGTTTCTGTGATTAAACCGTCTTGACCGTTTCCTACAAGATCACCTGCATAACCATCAGGATCTTGGAAACGTTCTGTAAAACGAGTTCTATAATCGATTCCAGCAAAACCTTTTACGGTTAAGTTTTCTAGGATATCATACTCCAAAGAGAATGATCCTGTTCCTTTGAACTCATCGCGTCCACTGGTATCTTGATTTAAACGTGCGAATGCATTTGATCCTGTATAACCAGCAAACTGGTTGATCCCGTTCGGATCATTGCCTTGGTAAGGAATTTGTCCGTTTTCATCTAGAATCGTCTCAAATGGATTAGCGAGATATACCGCAGCATAAGCATTGGCTAGTGCAATACCATTTTCCGACTCAATGAAAGAACTTTCAGACCCACCTGCATAACCTTTAATGCTGATACGCATTTTATCTGTTACGTTGTTATCAATGTTTAAACGAGCCGACTTTCTTTCAAGTCCTGAGCGAACACCAATACCTTCTTCATCATAGTAGCCTAAACTTAAGAAGAACCTTGAGTTCTCATTTCCACCACTAAAGGACAAATCATGTGAATTGGTTCGTCCTTCTCTAAAGAATACATCTCTAAGGTCATTGTTCGTTCCACGAAGTCTTGCCAACTCATCGGCATTAGCTTGTTGCTGTTCTACAGACAACCCAGCGTTAGAAGGGTTGTTTGGAGATAAAATCCAACCAGCACCACGACCAGCGATTTCTTGGAAAGCCAATAATTCTTCCGAGCTCATTTGCTCAAATTTCTGACGGGCTGGGTTAGAAAAACCCGTTTGTCCAACATATTTAATTCTTGTTTTACCAGCTTGCCCAGTTTTCGTCTTTAGTAAGATCACACCATTCGATGCTCTTGAACCGTAGATGGAAGTTGATGCCGCATCCTTGAGAATTGCAGCTACTTCAAAATCATTCGGGTTTAACGAAGCGAATTCACTTGGCTCAATTTGAATTCCATCAAGAATATATAAAGGCGCGTTATTTCCACTAATGGAAGCTACCCCTCTAAT
Organism: Saprospiraceae bacterium; assembly: GCA_019634125.1. GTDB lineage: Bacteria > Bacteroidota > Bacteroidia > Chitinophagales > JAHQVX01 > JAHQVX01. The sequence goes on along the minus strand of JAHQVX010000122.1, from coordinate 18,343 downwards.
TCTTACCGTTGCTGCCGTACCTGGCTGACCAGATCCAGAAACAACAGAAAGTCCTGGGGCACTACCTTGTAAGATTTGCTCAAACGAAGCAATCGGCACACCTTCGATCTTCTCAGCTTCTACCAGAGCGATTGAACCAGTAAGAGGTGTCTGTCCATCTTTACCATAAGCTTGAACAACAACTTCTTGGATTTCATTCGCTACTTGCATTTGAACGCTGTAAGAAGAACTGCCATCTAAAGCGATGTTCATTGGTGCGTATCCTATATAGGTTACTGCAAGTTCCGTTACATTGTCTGGAATTGAAATAGAAAATTCTCCGTTAATATCAGTTAGTGCAGCCGCATTCGACCCAACACCTCTAACAGTAGCTCCAATTAGAGCTTCTCCTGTCTCATCTGTAACCGTACCAGTGACGGTTGTTTGCGCATACACACTTCCTGTTAAGAGAAGTAGTATTGAAATTAAAAACAGTCTCATATTTATAGTTTGTTATGTTTAGTTAGGAGTTAAAACATTATCTACAGTAAAGTCGGTAGTAAATAGCGCTTGACTTACTGTGTAGCTAATTTGACCTGTCATTGGATCATACGTTCCACTTCCACCTGTTGCCCAAGCGTCGTTTCCAGTGATGGTAACTGCATTTGTCGCTGTATCTACAGATAATACTGCAGAATACGGAAATGCTCCATTGAAACCAGGATCACCTGTAGCCCATCCAACAAAGTTTGGTCCCCATGCGCTATCCATAGAATACGTTTCAACAGCACCTCCACAAGTCAAATTTCCAAGAACTACTGGGTAAGTTGGTGCGGCAAATCCAAAGGCCATAGGAGCTGCAGTGTGTGATAAAGGTAAGTAAGGTACACATTCGTCGTCTTGAATAACAACAGTTACTTCTGATGCACGTCCTGGACTTTCGTCTACAACATATCCAGAGTCAGCACCTGTAAGTCGAACAATAAAAATTTTGTCATCCTCTCCACCAAAGTCGTTATCCACGGTATTAAAGAGAATAAATCCTGAGGCTTGATCTGAAGGAATTGTAACAGATCCAGCACCAGCGATAATTTCGTAGTCGGCACCTGCTGAAGCAGATACTTCTTCAATGGTGTAGTTGACCGTTACTGGAGAAGGGTCTACTAGGTTTCGGGTTATAACAATTCCAACATTAACATCCCCTTCTAGAACAACTAAGTTCGCTCCATCTGCAGTGTAAAGAGATACACTTTTATCGAAGGAAGCGAAGGGAGCATTAACGGTTTCATCCTCACACCCAAACATCACGAGACACGTCAAGGCGAATACCAGCCAATGTAATTTTTTCCTCATAGTTTGTTTTTATGTTTAAAAATAAGAACACAATGATATTAACTTACGGTTAACAATCAAAGCATTTCTTGTTAATTCATGGTTCATGATTAATTAATAATCAATTATTTGTTCCACCATTGCCTCCGGCAATGGTCTGTTTTCATACTCTTGGGTGCGCAATTGTGGCATAAATCCTGCTTCCTCAATGCCTGCCTGAATTCCTTTAGCAGTAAAGCGATGCGGCGCACCTGCTGCACTTACTACATTCTCCTCAATCATGATACTTCCCCAATCATTTGCCCCAGCATATAGGCACATTTGAGCGACTTTCTTTCCTACTGTAAGCCAACTCGCTTGAATATTCTCAATATTCGGCAACATGATTCGACTCAGTGCAATCATCCGGATGTATTCATCACCAGTAACTTCATTGCGAATGCCTCTAAGCCGAGTCAGCAAGGTGCCTTCATCTTGGAATGGCCAAGGAATAAAGGCTAAGAATCCTTTCGCATCGGCTGGCTTCTCCGATTGAACTTGCCGCAACCACACTAAGTGCTCAAAACGCTCTTCGATCGTTTCTACATGACCAAACATCATCGTTGCCGAAGTAGTTAAGTGTAGTTGGTGCGCTGCTCGCATCACGTTGAGCCATTCTTTGCCTCCACACTTACCTTTCGCCAGCAATCGACGTACGCGATCATTTAAAATCTCAGCTCCCGCACCAGGCAAGCTATCTAAGCCAGCCTCCATCAGCGCTTGGAGCACTTCGGTGTGACTCGTTCCTTCTAGCTTAGCAATGTGAGCAATTTCGGGCGGACCAAGTGCGTGTAATTTCAAATCGGGGTAAAGCGATTTCAACTCTTGAAAGAGTTCGGTGTAAAAGCTTAAGCCAAGGTCAGGGTGATGTCCGCCTTGTAAGAGCAATTGGTTTCCGCCGTATTTATATAACTCATCAATCTTCTTTTTGTATTGATCAATAGTCGTAACATAGGCTTCTTCGTGTCCGGGACGTCTAAAAAAGTTACAGAACTTACAATTAGCAATACATACATTAGTCGTGTTTGCATTGCGATCAATGATCCAAGTAACAATATTTTCCGGCTTTTTTAATTTGCGTAATGCATGTCCCACTTGCATCAACTGTGTTGTGGTGGCTTGGTGATATAAATGAACTCCTTCCTCTAAAGTCAAGAATTCTAATGCCAAAGCCTTGTCCAGAAGTGCTTGTACCCTCATTGAATAATTTTAAAGACGAATAGCTAATCTAAAACGGTTTGGTCTATTATTCTTAAAAAATTTGGAAAAGCTATCTTTGACTGTGAAGCTACTATTTTAAATGCTGGTTCAAAGTGTTCAAAACACGTTGATAATCAAATGGAACTAGTCGACTTCATGTGTTTGGTTACACCGAACACAACCACAACTAAATTAATGAACGAACTCTTTCAAAGAGCGCTTACCGCGTTAGCCATTGGCACTATTATTATTGCTAGTATTCTTTACAGCAAACTCGCTTACGGAATTGTTTTCCTAGCTATTACTATTATTTCTTCCTTAGAGTACATCAATATTACGAAGCTCAACGAGGTATCGGCTACTAAGAAATGGATTTTGGTCTTGGTCAATAGCTTTGTTTTTCTATTAGGTTATGGCATTGCCATGGACATAGTGCCTGGAAAGTATCGCATCATTGGTATTATTCCTATGTTCTTGTTATTTAGCACGGGGTTATTTGGCCGAAGTTCCCCAGACTATAGACTATCGACCACCTTTTTAGCTGGGCATGTATACATTGGCTTACCGTTGATGTTATGCAGCTACATCTACATCCATAATTCTGACTTTTGGCCATCTTATATTATTGCTATTTTGGTCTTTGTATGGGCCAATGATGTAGGCGCTTACATCATTGGGCGGGCAATGGGACGCCATAAAATGATTCCTAAAGTCTCTCCAGGGAAAACTTGGGAAGGCTTCTTCGGCGGTTTGGGAATGGCATTAATTGCGGCAGCTGTCTACAATCAATTCTCAAAAAACTTAAGTCTTGTAGAATGGTTTGCCCTTGGTGCGGTCGTTAGTGTGGGTTCGAGTTTTGGTGATTTAATTGCCTCCTCCTTGAAGCGGACATTTGGAGTAAAAAATTCTGGATCAATTCTTCCTGGTCACGGTGGTTTTATTGACCGGTTTGATGGCTTTTTTATTGCCATTGTTTTTGCCTTTGCGTATTTATCTTTGCTGGGTGTTATAAACTATTAAAGTCTTCCTTTTGAAAGAAACAACAGACTACTCCATATCCTTGATACGGGCACTTGTCATCATGCTTGTGCTGACTTATGTATCTGTAAAAGTTCCCCAAGCGAATAGCTATATATTCATCACTTCCCTATTTACTAGTATTGTATTGGGCATGATTTTATTGATGCAATTCAACAAAGGCGGAGACAAATTCCGATTGCGTTTACATCGAGAAGCCTTTCCAACGTTGTTCTTTGCTGGTGCCATCATTGTCGTATTAAATGTTGCTGCTTGGCAAATTCTCAGGAGTCACCTCCCAATATTCCAGGGGTTTGCGGCGTTAAGTTTTGTGGTTTTAGGCTTTATAATTTACTTCTTCCGCAAACCTGCGCCGAACAATTTTGCGGAGCTAAATGCTTCTAAAATTATTGCCCCTGCATTTGGGCGAGTAGTGAATATAGAGCCTGTCATGGAGCAGGAGCATTTTCAAAAGGAAATGCAATTGATTTCTATTTTTATGTCGCCGCTAAACATCCACGCCAACTGGGCGCCAATTGCTGGAAATATTGACTACTACAAGTATTACCCCGGCAAATATTTAGTGGCTTTTCACCCGAAGTCTTCCGAACTGAATGAACATTCTAGCACAGCCATCGTCAATGACCAATATGGCGTGTTGGTGAAGCAAATTGCGGGCTTCATGGCGCGTAAAATTGTAAGCTACATTCCTGGGAAATCTGAAATTGACCAATTGGGAGAGCTCGGATTTATTCGCTTTGGATCTCGTGTAGATGTATTTATGCCGTTGGACGCCGAAGTGATAGTAAAGAAAGGAGATCGTGTAATTGGGGGACAAACTATTTTGGCAAATATGCCTTAGCAAGTAACAATGGAACAAATTTTGCGTTACTAGAAGTAACAAAAATTGATTTTCAAATGAAACGTATTATTCCAGTATTTTTATTGTTAGCAGGTTTTGCATTGTTTTTCACGCTTCAAGCGCAGAATGTATCGAACACAGTAGCTTCTGAAGAAGTTGTTGAATTACCTGTTGACCCAAAGAAGAAAACTTGTTCCAAAGCGGAGAAAGCAGCTTGTTCGAAAGATAAAACTGCTGAGGCTGCAACTATCGTAGCTGGAGCGAAAGATGTAGACGGAAAGAAAACATGTACCAAGGCAGAAATGGCAAAATGTTCAAAAGCGGAGAAAGCCGCTTGTTCAAAAGCAACTACTGCGGAAGCAGCTACTATGGTGGCTGGTGCGAAAGATGTAGACGGAAAGAAAGTATGCACAAAAGCAGAGAAAGCAGCTTGTTCAAAAGCGGCAACTGCCGAAGCTACAAGTATGGTTGCTGGTGCAAAGGATGTAGAAGGTGCTGCTAAAGAAAAAGCAACTTGTACAGGCTACAAAGTGAAAGAAGCTAAAATGGAGAACGACCAATAATTGTTCGTTCCCAACGACAACGATATTAACCCTGCTGGCTTTGCCAGCAGGGTTTTTTTGTGGGCAATGGGGAAGTTTTGTTTTTAGTATATCAGTGTATTGGTGAATCAGTGAATTCGAAAGCTATGGACTTCAGTCCATAGTCACACATTTACAGACCCAAAAAGAAGGCTATGAATTAACGAATAACTAGTGGCTAGTGAAATTTGGGATTAGTCTGCTTCGCAGTTGGTTATTAGTGAATTAGTGAATTGAAAAGCTATGGACTAAAAGTCCATAGTCACACATTCAAAGTTCCAAAAAAAAGGCTATGCCTAGTGCCTACTCCTTAACTAAAACAACTCCACCATTTCTTTCATATCCTTAATTTCGAAGGTAGGTGTTTCATTGTGGGCTTTCTGATGTGGATTGAAAAACACTTGATCCATGCCTACTCCTTGAGCGCCTTGCACATCAGCAATGAGATTATCCCCGACGAATAGCGAATTTTCGATTGTTGCGTTATTCATACTTAGAGCACGATCAAAGACAGCTCGATTGGGCTTAAGCACGCCTACTTCCTCGGCAGACAGGGTGCTTTCGAAGAAAGCACCGATATCCGAATGCGCTATCTTTCGCTCCGTCACCGCACGAAATCCATTGGTTACGACATGAAGCTTGTATTTAGCTTGGAGATACCTTAACGCCTCCATAGTATTGGGCATGAGATAGCCTTTCAATGGCAACTGATTCAGGTAAAACGATTTAGCCGCTCGAACTAAATCCTCATCGACCACACCAAATCGCTTTAAGCTTTCTCGGAAACGACCAATCTTAACCGTTTCCGCATCAATCTCTCCCAGACGATATTGCACCCACATGCGTTCATTAATAGGGCCATATACTTCTTGAAAATGTTGTGGACTAGCAATTTGAAATTGGCGCAAATCAAATTCATAATATACATCGGACAATGCCGCCTTACTGTTTCGGTCAAAGTCCCATAGGGTATGATCCAAGTCGAAAAAAATGTGTTGATACTTCATGAGAAGTGGCGAAAATACACTTAACGTGTTAAGTAAGTGTTGTCCTGCCCTATTTTTACATAAATGAAAGACAACTTCTTTGAACGCGTATACGATGTGGTCAAGCTGATTCCTGAAGGCAAGGTGACTTCATACGGAGCTATTGCCAACTACTTGGGCAGCAAGGGAAGTGCTCGAATGGTAGGCTGGGCCATGAATGGATGTCCTCCTGGAATACCAGCCCACAGGGTAGTGAACCGGAATGGCTTACTGACTGGCAAACATCACTTCGCCACTCCAGATTTAATGGAGAAATTGCTTGAAAACGAAGGTATTCAAGTCGAAAATGATAAAATACTGGGCTTAACCAAACACTTTTGGGACCCTAATATGGAGTTAAGTGCTTAGAAGTTGGTCGACACTAATTCTTGAATGGAGTAGTACACATCGCCTGGTTTTCCTTGTTCCATTTTCACCAATCCTTTTGTAGGAGAGTAATAATGCACTTGGCCGGCACCATTTCTAAAAACAATACAATCTGGATACGATCCTGATTTAAGTTCTACAGAGGTGTCTAGGCTTTTTGCTGTTGCCATGGCAACAGCATCTCCACCAATCATTGTACGGTATTCTTCATAGCCATCTTTCGGGACGAAATATTTCAAACTCTCGATTTTAGCCCCCATTCTAGTAGGCTGCAATTCATACACTTTATCGCCATCGATTTTGAACTGTGAACCTTCTTTGAAGGTCACAATATTTCCTTCTCGTTTCGCTACTATTTGAGTCGTATTCACCGTTTTAGTCAATTCACCGTTCTGGTAAATTCGAGTCACATAATTCCAAGTATTTCCTGGCGCGTAAACATCGCCTGTATCCACCGAACCCGGTTTGACTTTTGGTTGAGCCACTTCGGAAAACTTTACAGAGCCAGACTGTCCATTATCAACCGGAGCAGGTTTCTTCGGTTTATTTGCTTCCGTTTCTTGCAATACTAACTGGTCTTTATCAGCAACACGACCTTTTGGTTGGTCCGTTGTTTCTATTTTGGTTTCGCCTTGTTCGGCCACCATCACTTCTTCTTGACCTATTGTTTTATCTCCTGTCGCTTCTGCTTGAGTCTGGACAACTTCAACAGTGTCTTGATCTGATTTTGGTGTCGCATCCTTTTTACAACCAAAGGCCATAAAAAACAGCGCAGCCAGTGCGATTATCGTAGATTTCATAGTTTTATTTTACTTAAATATATCAAAAGATATTCCAATTGCTTTTACCAGCTGCCGCCAGCACCTCCGCCGCCGAAGCCGCCACCTCCGAAGCCGCCAAAACCTCCGCCGCCAAAGCCGCCACCTCCGCCGCCACCTGACCATCCGCCGCCAGATGGAATTCGAAACACCCCGCCACCGGTTTTAAAGTCGCCCCAGTCGCCTCCGGTATGTCCCCAGCCACCATCATAAACGCGTCGGCCTCCTCGGTAATACTCATATTGTTTCCTACGTCTGGAATTGATGATGATGAAAAGGATAAGGATAATCAACAGGGCAATGACCCAACCTGGGATGCCATCTTCATTGGGATTCTCCGTTTGGCTCGCCGTGTATTGACCGCTCAGCATATCGAACATCACATCGGTTGCTTTGTCGAGGCCATCGTAATAGTAGCCATTTCTAAAATTCGGCTTAATGATATTTTCGATAATACGCTTGGCGTAGGCATCTGGGATATAGCCTTCGATGCCGTAGCCTGTGGCTATAAATATTTCTCGATCATCTCTGGCTATGGCAATCACAATTCCATTATCCTCTTGTTCTTGCCCAACACCCCATTCGTGGCCTAATTCCGTTGCTGCCATAGATAGTTTACACCGAGAACGTGCAACAGTGATGAGTACAATTTGAGTGCCTGTGGTATCGCTATATTGTCGAAGCTTGGATTCTAGCTGGTTGGCTTGTCCGGCGTTTAGCATATCTGCGTTGTCGTAGACGAGCCTTTCCTGTTTAGAAGGGAAGTTTTCGATACACCCTTGTGCCTTGCTTGCAAAGGCAAGGGCTATGAAAAGAATAGTGCTATAAAATTTCATCATTAGCCAAATGAAATTTCATCTGTGATCTCATTGGTGTCGGTGTCCTTTTTAGGGAAATGCGTCTTTAGAACCACACCTACTCTTCGGATAACTTTGGCAATGCCCTCAAAATAATCGTTCATATGGAAATCATTGTGGAGGATGTTTGCCATTTCTTCCCAAAACCCTTCAGGTACAACTTGGTTAATGGCCATATCGCCCATTACCACAAATTCATGGTCTTTGGCGGCAATATAGATCAGCACCCCATTTCGGTATTTGGTTTTGTGCATGCCTAATGCCGCGAAGAGTTCCGCAGCACGGTTAAATTGATCGTCCTCTGCATAATCTTCCAGGTGGACTTTTAGTTCACCTGTAGTTTCTGATTCTGCTTTTCGGATTCGATCAACGACCCATTTTTGTTCAAGAGGATTGAGTAAGTTTCGAGCGTTACTCATCGTCGTTTTTAAAATCAAAATCGACTTCAGGCGCTTTTTCATTGCCTTCTTCACCTTCGAAATACGATTTATCTTTGAAACCTAACAAGCCTGCGTAAATGACTTGTGGAGCTTGTCTTCGGTAAGAATTGTATTCTTTAACCTCGTCGTTGTATCGATTCCGTGCCACGTCAATTCGATTTTCGATACCTTCTAATTGAGCTTGTAGTTCTTTGAAGTTGTCTGTGGCTTTCAGCTCTGGATAACGTTCTACAACAAGCAAGAGACGAGAAAGCGCTCCACCGAGTCCACTTTGGTTATCTAAATATTGTTGCATTTGCTCTGGAGAAGCTTTAGACGGGTCGACCGTGGTTGAAGTTGCTTTAGATCGGGCTTCAGTCACCGCTTCTAGGGTTTCCTTTTCAAAATCACCAGCTCCCTGAACTGTGCTGACTAAGTTGCCTACTAAATCGGCACGTTTCTTATAAGCACTTTCTACATCTGCCCAAGCTGAATCGGCCCCTTCATCTAAATCTACAAGGGTGTTGTAACCACATGAAGAAAAGAAAGTAGCCATAAGAGCTAATACAGAAAGACGAAATAAATTTCTCATTATTAATTATTGATTATTGCAAGTAAAGTATTTTCGCTCCAAAAGTATCAATTTTCGAACCGATATTAAAATGAGGATTTATGAGCAAGGTAGAAGCATTCAATAGCTATCGCACACGAATGAATGCCCGAATTATGGCAGAAGACAACCGCTTTATCAAGCGGTTTTACAATTTAGACACGAACGCATATGCCGAGGGGGCGCTTCCTGTAAAAACGAAAGAATTATTAGGCTTAGTGGCTTCCATGGTGTTGCGTTGTGACGACTGCATTCAATACCATTTAGGCAAATGCCATGATGAAGGAGTGACAGATAAGGAAGTGTGGGAAGTCTTTGAGATTGCAAATTTGGTGGGTGGATCTATTGTAATCCCTCATTTCAGAAGAGCAGTGGAGTATTGGGACGAATTGAATGGGAAATAAGGATTATGGAAAAGTGCGTGGTCGGCGCATCTAATTTAAAAGCTTAACGATTAATTTAATACTCGACATAGGAAACACGATGGTAAAAGCCGCCGCCTTCGGCGGCGGTGATCCGAGCAACTCCGCCATGAACCCGAAAATGCGCGCGCAAACTAGCTTTGCCGATGCGACGATAGAAAACATTAGCGCATTTACCCAGCAGTTTCCCGATGTAGCCCATTGCATGTTGTCTAGCACTCGGGATTTAAGCGAGGCATTTATTAATTATCTCCAGCGCCACTTTACTACGATCATCCTCGACCACACTACCCTTTTGCCCATTACTATTGACTACGAAACCCCGCACACGCTGGGTAGCGACCGTATTGCCGCCGCGCTTGGCGCGGCGGCGGAATTCCCCGACAACAATGTGCTCGCCATCACAGCAGGCACATGCATCACCTATAATTTCCTCAGTATTGATGGCCGACTAAAAGGCGGAGGTATTGCACCAGGCCTTATCATGCGCTTGGAAGCCATGCATGAATTTACCGATCAACTTCCCCTCGTTCAAAACCAAGACTTCGATGAGCTGATTGGAAAGTCCACCGAACAATCTATGCTTTCTGGAGCGCGGAAAGGCATTATCGCAGAAGTGGATGGTATTATTAATCAATACAAACAACTCTACAACCCCCTGAAAGTAGTGATTTCAGGAGGCGATACCGGTTTTTTTGAAAGCCGATTGAAAAGTAGCATCTTTGCCGACCCCTACGTCGTGTTAAAAGGTTTAAATAAGATTTTGGAATACAACATAAACAATTGATGAGATACCTGTTGAGCCTTGTGCTGATTTGTTTTATTGTTCCCGTTTTTGCTCAGCAAACTTCCCCCTATTCCCGTTTTGGAATTGGAGGCCTTTACCCGCAAGAATATGCGCCGCAACGCGCTATGGGAAATATTTCTGCTGGATATAAAGATACCATCGCAGTCAACTATCAAAACCCTGCGAATTTTAGTAATAAAATCTTTTCATCCATCGATATTGGACTCGATGCTTCGTATAAGAACTTCCAAGACCAAGTCAATACCGACAATGCTACGAATGGAAGTATCGCTTACCTTGCCTATTCTTTCCCGGTGAATAAATCACAAAGTTGGGGAATCGGATTCGGTGCACAACCGGTGTCGTTTAAAAGTTACGATATTATCTCGCCTATTATCAACGACCGCTTCTACCAAGAATTTGAAGGAGATGGCAATTCCTATCGCCTGTTCTTGAGCAATGGGGTTCGTTTTGGAGATTTTTCTGTTGGGTTAGATGCCGGTATATTCTTTGGGCACTTAGAAGATAATAGTTACAACACCTTCATTAGTTCGGTGACCGACATTAGTTCTGCACAAACATTCGATCAGAAGCTACGAGGCGTGAACTTCAAGCCAGGCGTTCAGTACACGAAGAAAGTCGGCACGGATTTAAGCCTAACTTTTGGCGGTACGTACCAGATTGAAGCCGACATCAACAATGAAATCGAAACGCGCACTTTTACATTCAGACCTACTTTCAACGATGTACAAGTGATTGCGAGTAGAAATGAAGTTCAGGAAACGTCGAAAGAAGTGATCAATACTGAAATTACATTGCCGAGTCAGTTCGCTGTAGGTGCCTACCTCGATAAAAAAGAGAAATGGAGTTTAGGACTGGACTTTAAGAGTGGACAATGGGCGAATTTCTCTGGGGTGAACGATGTAGCCAGTGTGAACTACGAAAATACCTTTGCCTTCAATTTAGGAGGCTCATTTATTCCTGACTACACCCGTCCTCAGCGCGCCTACGAAGCCTTTGAGTACCGGTACGGAGGATATTATGAACAAACCTACTTAGAAGTGAGTGGAGAGCGCATTGCGGATTATGGCATAACTCTTGGAGTAGGATTACCGATGAGAAGACCACAACCAGATTCAAGGTATAGAGAAGTTCCTTCTTCCTTCAATCTAGGGGTGGCATTTGGACAAACCGGAACGTTGAACAATAATTTAGTTCAAGAGAGTTACATCAAAGGCTCGGTTGGGATGAATTTCAACGATATTTGGTTCCGCAAACGTAAATACGACTAAAAAATAGATATCATGAAAAGGAAAGCGCTCTTCAGCATTATTATGCTTGCTCTTCTTACAGTTGGGGTGACTCATGATGCCACAGCACAAAAGAAGAAAAAAAAGAAAAAGAAAGGGAAGACCGAACAAACGGTAAATCCAAACATCAAATTATTAAAAACCGATACCTCTACGGTTTGTGCAACCTACCAAGGCGGTGGGGATGCTTACTTTGCTTCAGATATGTTAGCAAAGATGTGGTTGCGTATTCAAGTCGACGATATGGACGGAGAGTACGGTGCCAAACAATATTGGGAAAAGCTTTATGCTAAAGCTCCAGGCTTTAGTTCCATGGTATATACCAATGGCGCACTCATTGAAACGCGCTTAGCCGAACAAATCTTGGAAGATGCTAAAGGAGATGAAGTACAATTCGACTACGCAAACTTTGACCCTACCGCAAAAGCAAAATTCGACAAGCATTTAGATGCAGCTGAAGCGTTGTTGAATGATGGTGCAAATTGCTATCCTCCAGGCGACGATTTAACAGCTATGCGCGGATATATTGAAGAGTTGAGAAACCCGAAAAACATTGAAGGTATTCTGGAACTTTATACTACTGCACTAGATAAAAGCGGAAACAAAACCGATCCATATTCTTTAATCTCTATCGCGCGATTTGGAGAGTATGCAGGGTATATCAATAAAATTTCTTCTGAAGAGGCACGCGAACTATCCGACAAAGCATTAGCAGTTGCTAAGTTCAATGAAGGATCGCAACAATACGATTTTGCTGCGAAGCAAATCGAGGCCATTCAGGAGCAATACGACACAGCATATGCTCAAATTGAAGAGCAGAAAAAACAACAGGCTGAAAAGCAAGCTACAGCTTCAAAAGCAAGTGCCTACAATGAAATGGTACAGGCTGTTAAAGCAGGTGATATGAATACGGCAAAAGCGAAGTATACAGAGTATATCAATAGCATTGATGATATGGAGCGCAAGTATGGTACAGCGATGTATATGGCTGGACAGTACTACAACAAGCAGAACTTCCCAGAAGCACGTAATATTTACTTGCAAGCTGCTTCTTTCGATGCCAGTAAGGGAGATCCTTATTACTACATTGGAATGATGTACTTAAGTTCTGGTCCACAATGTGGTCCTGGAACTGGTTTCGATAGCCAACGTGTATTATGGCCTGCATTTGACAAGCTGACTTTAGCGAAGTCGAAAGGCTTACCTGCAGATTTAGCTGCAAGTGTAGACAAAACGATTGCCGATTACACGCAATACTTACCAAATGCTTCACAAATTGCGAAGCAAGGCTTAACTGTAGGGCAAAGCTATACGGTTACTTGCTGGATCAATGAAGCAACGACTGTTCGTACACAATAAACGACATTGAAATTTGAAGATAGAGACCCCCTCGTCTCGTCTCGGCTTAGCCGAGACAAGACGAGGGGGTTTTTAATTTAATTACTTCTGTGGAAACCGATAGAGTAATCCCGCACCAATTCGGGATTCCGATTCAAAGTCTTGCGGTTGAATTGGACTTAACACATAGCCATAATTTCCCGTCAACGACAAGCTTTCACCTATTCGCACACCAAGAGTACCAATTAAATCAAAGCCGGTTTCTGTTTCAGTATCTTTCGAACCAATTAACAAATCCGCTTCGCTTTGAGGCTCCCGACTCACTTGTGTGACATCCTCATTCTCTCCAACAGGAATATTCGCTTGAGCCCCTAAGGCCAAACTCACTTGATCGGAGAAATGGTAGCGCAATTGAGCTGGAATGATGACCGAACTCAAGTTCACTTTGCCTCGAGTAGTTTGAATTTCACCCGTTGCCAGTCTAGATTCGGAATAAAAAGGCGTAGGCAAATAAGCAAAACCAGCACCGCCAATCACATCTACATCTTCGCCTAATTTCTTAATGATATCGAAGTCAATGCCTACTCCAATAGATCCATCTCCATCACTTCCATCTACTGCTGGAGTTAAAATTCCGTCTAAAGAAACACCCGTTCCGAATCCTCCTCCGGGATTAATCCCGCCATCCCCGTCTAACGGATCTAATGTAATATCGTCGAGCTCTTGATTGGCTGCGTCTAGGCTCGTGCCTGCTCCTGGGCCATCGTCGTCATCGTTGGGGTTTTCGCCCTCCTCAATGCATCCTGAGCAGCTTACAGGAATATCTAAATAAGACCCGTTTTGAGAATTGTAGTAGTTCGCTAAAGACGCGAAATTCGGGTAATTGAAACAGGCACTTGCATCGTGAAGCGTATTCGAATTCCCATTATAATTCGTTGTATGAGCCTGACTAACTTCATACACATTCTGATTTTTTATCGGGAATCCTTTCTTATCACAGTACGAAGAAGTGGCTCCAACATAGCCTAGATTTTCTACTGTCACCCCTGTTGTCGGGTTGGGGGCTGTAGTTCCGAATGTAATTAATAGTTGAGAAGCTGTTGCATAATAACGTTTATTGATGCTTTGGGCAACTACTTTATGCTGCGAAGTCCCTGTGGTTCCTGCATCTGAAGGAACATAGATACGAACGGCAACACCCGTAGAAAAGCAGACATGAGCTTCGCATTGTACCCAAGCGTCGCCATCTGCAGCACCAATGAATTGATCATCGGGGTTATTAATGACAGATAACGCACGCGTTGTAGCATCGGGAGCATTTACTTGGCTTTTTTCTTGGGCAACTAATAACTGAGTACATAGCCCTAATAGTAGTAATAGTATGAACTTCGTTTTCATAGGTTTTGGGTTTTAGTGAGTAAGTGGTTACAACTAAGATCATAAAATATATCGGCATAGTTGGTGTAGGAATACACAATTACTCCCAGAACATCTATCAGAAAGTTGAAACGACGCTTTCAATTTTCAGTATATCTTTGACCTAGAAGATGAAACGACTTTCCTTTTTCTTACTTTTATCTATTGGGCTTTATGCTTGCAAAGTGACATCTGAAGATCGCGCAAAAGCCGATGTTCAGAACCAGCAAATGCCTGACCAAACTGCCGACTCTGTTCATATTATTCATAGTGAAGAAGGTATCATCAAATTACAAATTAGAGCGCCTAAACTGGTGTCTAGAGATACTCGCGAAGAACAATTTCAAGAATTTCCAGATGGTGTAATCATTGAGTTCTACAATAAGGACGGCGATAAAACCGCCGATTTATTCGGAGATTATGGCAAAGACAGCCCCGGTCTAAAGAAGCGAGTAGTACAAGGAAACGTAGTGATCATCAATGACAAAAACGATACCATCCGTACCGATGAGTTAATCATGTTAGACAAACAAGGGCCTACTTATAGGGACACTATTCATAATGATGGTAAGTACGTGTCCATCAAACGGCAAGACGGGACTTTCATTCAAGGCTATGGCTTAGTTGCAGACAATAACTTCCAAAACGTAGTGGTGAATAATGTATTTGAAAGTACGGTGTCCTTCGAAGAAGAAGATGTATCTTCAAACACAGGAACTGGTGCTACTAGACCACAACAACAGCGCCCACAACTTCAACAACGTTAATGATTGGTTGGTTAACTGTATTAATTATCTTTTTGGCGCTTTCTGCGTTTTTCTCCGGCATGGAAATGGCCTTTATATCGGCGAGTAAGTTAAAAATTGAGCTAAGCCGCAATCAGGGCAAGCGTGCGGGTCGTTTATTGGCATATTTTCAAAAGAGTCCGTCACGGTTTATCGGCACCTATTTAGTTGGGAACAATATTGCATTAGTCTTATTTGGAATTGCGGTGAGCAAGCTGAGCGCGCCCTTATGGGCGCGCTTTATCGCCACATGGCCTACTTGGTCTACCCTGTTGTTAGAAACGCTCATTGCGACTTGTATTGTACTCCTCTTCGGCGAGTTTCTTCCGAAACTCGCTTTCCGACTCAATGCCGACCAACTCCTGCACAATTTCGCCATTCCGTTTACCTTCTTCCACGCTTTACTCTTCCCGTTTGTCCTCTTTGTCAATTGGATCACCAAAGGCCTCATGCGTCTGCTGTTCAAAATCAGGCTCACCGAAGGAGAGCAAGTCTTTAATGAAGTCGACCTCGAACACTTTATTAAAGAAAGCATGCACCACAATGAAGACGACGACATTGATGCAGAACTCCTCGGTAATGCACTCGATTTAAGAGACGTTAAGGTTCGAGAATGCATGATTCCACGACCAGAAATCTCTGCCATCGAAGTCGCCGAAACCATTGAAACCCTCACGGATACATTTATTGACTCTGGTTTTTCCAAAATCTTAGTCTTTAAAGATCATATCGACAATGTGCTCGGATATGTTCACCACTTCGACCTGCATAATAGCCCAAAAGGCATTGGAAATATGATTAAACCCATGCCGGTAGTTCCTGAAAGTATGTTCGCTCAAACCTTACTCTCAGAGTTTAAAAAGAAAGGGCGTACCATGGCTCTTGTAGTAGATGAATATGGAGGAACCGCAGGAATAATCACATTTGAAGACATCTTAGAAGAAATCTTTGGAGAAATCAAAGACGAGCACGACGAGGAAGATTTCATTGAACAACAGTTGGCAAAAAATGAATTTCTTTTTTCAGGACGCTTAGAAATTGACTATCTCAATGAAGTCTATGATATTGGCTTGCCTGAAGATGGCGACTTTGAAACCCTTTCTGGCTTCATCATTCATTTGAGAGAGAGTATTCCCGAAATGAATGAAACCATTTCCACCGAAAATTTTGATTTCAGTGTCCTTAATGTTTCGAACACGAAAGTGGAAACCGTGAAACTGACTATCAAAGAATTATAAAAAATATTTTTTACCCGAGGACTACCTCAATTCAAATTCTTTGCATATCTTGCAACTGATCTTTCTGAGGGGTATTTTATGTAACTAATACTTGAGGGGGATATTGAACCATGAACCGTTTAATATTCTTAGTATTACTGCTGATATCCTTCTTCTTTTTTCACCAAGACGGACTTGCAAACGATTGCCCAACCATTAACGTGGTGAGTGGCTACCCCAATATTGTGAACCCCGAATGTGGGATTGCGAATGGGAGCATAGATATTCTTGCATCTGGTCAAGGCACGGTGTACTACAGCCTCGATGGCGACCAATACCAAGAATCTGGGATGTTTGAAGATCTAGGCCCTAGCAATTACACGTTATATCTAAGAGATGACAGTGGTTGTATCGAAACCATTTCAGTACCCCTCCAAGACCCTACTGACTTTTCGTTCAATGGTTTTGATATTGAGTCCGACATTTGTAACGATGATACGGGTCAAATCACCGTTTTTGCCACAGGGAGCAACCTCAGCTACAGTATTGATGGAGACAACTTTCAATCAAGTAATGTATTCACCGATCTCCAACATGGGAACTACACTGTTACAATAAGAAATACAACAGGTTGTCAGCGCTTCGAAGTAGCAAATGTTCCATTAAGTGGCATCGATATCCATAGCATTGATCGCACGCCATCTACTTGTGATACACCCAATGGAACCATCACCATTCACGCTACTGGTACGGGAACCGTTCTCTATTCGTTTGAAGGAGGAACGCCTCAAACCAATAATGAATTTACTGGACTTGCTCCTGGAGTCTATTCTATCCGCATGACGGATGATGCAGGTTGTTCGCGAAATAGAAATGTTCGCATTCTTGCCGACATTGAATTTGAGACAGAAGTCATAAGTGCGTTTTGTGGCCAACCCAATGGAAGCATCGCCGTGAATGTGTTGAGTAGTGGCATTTATGAATATTCTATTGATGGGGAGAACTATCAAGAAGATCCTGTTTTTACAGATCTTTCAACAGGAACTTACACCATTACGGTGAAACATGCAGATTACGATTGTGAGCTCACACAAAATGTATCTGTAGGCGAAGAAAACACCATCAACCTGGCGGATGTCGTGACTACGCCAAGTGCCTGTGCTATTCCAACAGGAACCATTACGATATTCGCTCAAGGAGATGACTTGAGTTACTCTATCGATGGGGAGAATTTCCAATCTTCGAACTTGTTCGAAGATTTACTCGCCGGCACTTATGATATTACCATTCGCGATGTAAACGATTGCGAAGAAGATGTCAGCGCTTCCGTTCCAGAAGAAAACACCATTGAAATTTATGCGGTTACATCAAACATTTCAGAATGTGCGCTGCCAACGGGAATTATTGAAGTATCTGCCTCCGGTGTAGGCCAGCTTCAATATAGCTTAGACGGGGAGGAATTTCAAGATAATTCCACCTTTACAGGGCTTTTTCCAGGACCATATACTATTTATGTTCGAGATGAAAATGGCTGTGAACGCACTCGATCAACGGTGATTGGTGAAAACAACGACATTACCATTACCAGTATTCAAGTAGTTGCAGCAACTGGAGCTTGTATTGCGGATGGCGAGATAGAAGTATTGGCTACTGGGCAAGACTTAGAATACAGTATTGATGGGCAAAATTATAGTACTTCGGGGCTGTTCACGGGCTTATTACCTGGACCCTATGTGGTCTACTTACGAAGCAGCAACGAATGTGTTCGCCAAACGGGTACCATCATTATTCAAGGCGGTTATTTAATTCCAGAAATTATCACCACGCCTTCTACTTGTGGCGATCCAAACGGGCGCTTAGAAATTATTGCAAGCGGACCAAATATCTTATATAGCTTGGATAATGTTACTTATCAAGGATCCAATATTTTCGAAGACTTGGC
>JAHQVX010000121.1 GCA_019634125.1 Saprospiraceae bacterium | reverse complement strand
GATAATGTAGAACGCGTAATTGCCATCGAATTTATGACCGCTATGCAAGGCCTCGACTTCAGAGATTTACCGAGCTCGGATGTAATCGAAGAAGTGAAAAAAGAATACCGAGAAACCGTTCCAACCGTAGACAACGACCGGGTATTACACTTCGACATGGTGAAAACAGTGGATTTCTTGCGCAGCTTAGATGTAACGCTGACTTTCTAGTCTTTTTTCGGACCTCTTAAATGGATAATCAAACCATCTAAGAACTTTCGAACAATTTGATCGCCCGCTTCTACATAACCCGGGTGATCTTCTTTGCGAAATAAGTCGCCCAGTGCCCCTTTGCTAATTTGGAAATCGGCTTTTTCTAAGATCTCTAGGATATCATCATTGCGCAATTGAAGCGCAACACGCAGCTTCTTCAAAATGTCGTTATTCGTTAATGGCATGGAACAAAGTTCGTAAAACCTTCTAACTTCGAAGAAAACAAATCTATGAGAACTTTTTTCCTTTCCTTCCTCACTTCAGCGCTGCTTTTTGCATGTGCCTCGAAATCTAATGAAGATGCATCTACTGACACCTCCTCAACCAGCCAACCCAAACTGGAATTGGCTTGGGAGACCGACACCCTTTTAACTACTGTAGAAGCTGTCCTCTATGATGAAGAACGAGATGTCATTTATACCTCCAATATGCACCAAAACCCATGGGAAAAGGATGGAAATGGATCTATTGGTAAAGTAGCTACTGATGGAAAAATTATTGACGCCAATTGGATAACGGGCGGACTCAGTGCGCCTAAAGGCATGGCCATAAAAGGCAATAAATTATTTGTGGCCGATATCGATGAATTAGTAGAAATTGATTTGGAAACCAATGCCATCAGTAATAAATACGCCATTGAAGGTGCCGACAAACTAAACGACATCACTTTGGCAGATGACGGTACTCTATACATTAGCGATACGGGGGCCGGGAAAGTATTTTCGATGAATGACGGAACATTTGATACCGTTTTAGAAGGCTTGAATGGGCCGAATGGCGTCCTTGCGCAAGGAAAAGACTTATTTGTGGCAGTGTGGAACGATAAAACCTTTAATAAGGTGAATTGGGATGATAACTCCCTAACCACTATTGCATCCAACATCGAAAATCCAGATGGCATTACACCCATTGGCGATGGCTATTTTGTATCGAGTTGGAATGGCTTGGTGCATCATGTGAATGCCGAAGGAGAAACCACCTTATTGGTGGATACGGGCGAAGCTACAGAAGGTGCTGCCGATACCGATTTTATTGCAAAAGACAATGTATTACTCGTGCCTACTTTCTTTGGCAACAAAGTAGCGGCCTACACCTATTCGGAATAGCAGAAGTTCTGTAAATTTGAGTATGCCTCATGCTTTTTACAACTCGCCCATTGGTTGGATGAAACTCACATCCAACCGCACGAAATTAGAAAGCATAGAATTTCTTGATGGAGAAACTGCTCCCGAACCGAACGAGCCACCAACATCCAAAGTACTAAAGACCTGTATTAAGGAGTTAGACGCCTATTTTAACAAGCAACTCGAAACGTTCAGTGTTGCGGTTGTAGAAAGGGGTTCTGATTTTCAACGGCAAGTCATGCGCGAGGTGCAGACAATACCTTTTGGGCAAGTAGCAACGTACTTAGACATTGCGCACAAGGTGGGTGATGTGCAAGCAGTTCGAGCCGTTGGCGGAGCCAACGGCCGAAACCAAATCCCCATCATCATCCCATGCCACCGCATAGTTGCCCAGAATGGGCAACTCACCGGTTATGCATGGGGAATCTGGCGGAAAAAATGGCTCCTCGAATTTGAACGGGGCGAAAAACAACTCGACCTCTTTTAAAAGTCATTGTGTTGTTTTGACACAAAAAAAATATCGGTATCTTAATACCCAATTTCAGAATAAACAAAACAAATGTATTTCCAACCCTCAAACTCAAAAGAGTCTAGAACATTCGATGCCATTGTCGTTGGTAGTGGCATTAGCGGTGGATGGGCCGCTAAAGAACTCACCGAAAAAGGACTAAAAACTATTGTCCTAGAGCGCGGAAGAAACGTAGAACACGTGAAGGACTACCCAACTATGAACGACGACCCCTGGGATTTACCCAATGGCAATCAAGTTCCCGCCGAAATCCTGCAAAAAGATTACCCAAAACAAAGCCGAACCGGCTACACCATTCGACCATCCCACAAGCACTTCTTTGTAAACGATACCGATCACCCCTACGAAGAAACACAACGTTTCGATTGGATTAGAGGCTACCAAGTAGGTGGACGCTCTCTCGTTTGGGGAAGACAATCTTACCGATGGAGCGCCATGGATTTTGAAGCCAATGCCAAAGAAGGCGTTGCTATTCCTTGGCCAGTTTCCTACGATGAAATCGCCCCTTGGTACGACTATGCCGAATCCTTCGCCGGAATTAGTGGCGAGAAATTAGGTTTACCACAATTACCAGATGGTAAATTCCTTAAACCTATGGAGTTAAACTGCGTGGAAACGCATCTGCGAAACGAAATTGCAAAACACTACGATGACCGCGTCTTAACCATTGGACGGGCAGCACACCTCACCGAACGGCTGGAACACTCCCCGCAACGAGGTACTTGCCAATACCGAAACCGCTGCATGAGAGGCTGTCCTTATGGGGCTTATTTTAGCTCCCAATCGGCGACCTTACCAGCAGCTGAAAAAACAGGTAATCTCACGCTACAACCGCACGCAATCGTCTACGAAATCATTTATGATGAAGACTCTGGAAAAGCAAAAGGTGTTAAAGTCATCGATGCGGAAACGAAGGAGCAAACAGAATACTACGCAAAAGTCATCTTCATTTGCGCTTCAGCCATAGCCTCTTCTTGGATTTTAATGAACTCTAAGTCTAATCGCTTTCCGAACGGACTCGGAAATGATAGTGGAGAACTCGGCCACAACATCATGGACCACCACTTTCATGTTGGCGCTCGAGGTACACACGATGGCTTCCA
Organism: Saprospiraceae bacterium; assembly: GCA_019634125.1. GTDB lineage: Bacteria > Bacteroidota > Bacteroidia > Chitinophagales > JAHQVX01 > JAHQVX01. The sequence goes on along the minus strand of JAHQVX010000121.1, from coordinate 17,529 downwards.
AGATCAATATTACACGGGACGTCGACCGAATGGAATTTATATCCCACGCTTCAGAAACCTCAATGAGGCCACCAAGCAAAACTATTTACGCGGCTTCGGCTATCAAGGTGGTGCCGATCGCGACAAGTGGTGGAGAGGAAACGGAAATAACGAGTTTGGTGGTGAATTCAAAGATGGTTTATTTGAACCAGGAGGTTGGAATATGAACCTACTCGCATTTGGAGAATGCTTACCATACCACGAAAATAAATTCACCCTCAACGACGACAAAAAAGATCAGTGGGGCTTACCTACCATTACCTTTGATGCTACTTTCCGCGAAAACGAAATGGAAATGCGGAAAGACATGAAAGCCTCTGCTGCCGAAATGCTAGAAAAAGCAGGCTTTAAAAACATCAATACGTACGAAAGAAACCATGATGGTATTGGATTAGGAATTCACGAAATGGGAACTGCTCGAATGGGTGCAGATCCGAAAACCTCTGTAGTCAACAAATACAACCAAGTACATGGCTGTCCGAACGTTTTCGTAACCGATGGTTCTTTCATGACGTCATCTGCCTGCCAAAACCCTTCACTAACATATATGGCTTTTACAGCTCGAGCTGCTGACCATGCCGTTAAAGAATTAAACAAGCAAAATATCTAACATGGAAAGAAGAGACGCCTTAAAGATTATGGGAGGTTCGTTAGCCTACACACTAACTGCTAGTTCATTTGCCTCCGTATTATTTGCTTGTAAGACCTCTGGACCAAAAGTAGCCTGGGAAACCGGCTTTTTCAGTCCGGAACAAGCATTGGTATTTGAAGAATTGGCCGAGATCATTCTCCCTCCAACCGACACCCCAGGTGCAAAAGAAGCGCAAGTCACCCAACGCGTAGATGCTTTCATCAACAATATCATGTCGAAAGAAGACAAAGCGCAAATCAAAAAAGAGCTAAAAGCCTTTCAAACTGCCTTTAAATCAGATGTTGGAAACTCCTTTGCGGAAGCTAGTAATGAAGCCAGAATCGAATGGATGACCACTCAATTCAATGCTGAAGGAGAACCGACAGATGCGCAGCAATTTTTACGTCGAGTAAAAGGCATGAGTATCGGGGCCTATTTCGAATCTGAATTGATTGGTAAAAACCACCTCGCCTACGAGCCTATACCTGGTGAACAAAGAGGATGTGTCCCACTTGCTGAAGCCAGCAACGGAAAGACATGGGCGCTATAAAATGAAAAGAAGGGAGTTTATACAAGCGAGTGCAGGACTGACTGCATCAGCGGTTACTGCTCCCTTTCTTTCTGCCTGCGCGACTCCACCAAAGTCTGCGCTCAAAGGCAACATTCATCATTCAGTGGCCCGATGGACAATGGGCGACCTCCCACTGAATGAGTTGCTCCCCAAATTGGCCTCCATTGGGCTGTCAGCGATCGACCTCATTGGCCCGGAGGAATTCCATATCCTACACAAACACCAGTTCGATTGTTCCATGTGCAATGGGGCAGAGATCAGCCTTACAGAAGGCTGGAGCAATAAGCAGTTCCACAACCAATTAATAAAGAATTATACCGAAACCATCCCGAAAGTGGCTGAAGCTGGATTCAAAAATTTGATTTGTTTTAGCGGAAATCGAGTCGGAATGACAGATGAAGAAGGTATCCAAAATGCTGTTGATGGCCTATCGCAAGTCATCCAATTCGCAGAACAACACCAGGTGATTCTCCAAATGGAATTGTTTAATAGTAAAGTTGACCATCCTGATTACTTCTGTGATCGATCGAGCCATGGAATTGAAATTGCCAAACGACTAAAGTCAGAACATTTTAAACTCCTCTACGACATCTATCACATGCAAATTAGTGAAGGAGATATCATTCGCACCATTCAAAACAACCATCAATATTTTGGCCACTACCACACAGCAGGAGTGCCTGGTCGGCATGAGATTGATACTAGCCAAGAATTAAATTATACAGCCATTATGCAAGCCATTCTCGGCACAGGGTTTGCAGGTTATGTAGCACAGGAGTTTATCCCCACCGATGAAAATAAACTTGACGCTTTGGAAAAAGCAATCCGTATTTGCGATATTTAAACCTATGAAAAAACTGGTTCCCCTCTTGATTTTTCTTTTTGCTGGCGGCATGGCTATGTCTCAACAAAAATTCTCCAGAATTATTCCGCCTTCTTTTCCCGGAGGTAAAGCGGCATTAGAGTCCTTTCTGAAAGACAATATGCAGTATCCAGAAGCGGCCAAAGCATTAGGCGAAGAGATGGAAGTCCGTCTTCAAATTAAAGTAGATGAAGCGGGAAAAATATTTGAAGTCATTACACCAGATGCCGATGAATTGGGCTTTGTAGATGAATCGTTACGCTTGGTAGAATTGATGCCCGATTGGGAACCTGCCACCAAAAATGGAGAAAAAATCGCCACGAAGTATACATTCTTTATCGACTTCGATTTGGATAAGAAACCGGTGGCTTCCGCGCCAAGAAATTTTGAGAAACTGCCTTCTTTCCCGGGAGGAAATCGCGAATTGCGCGAGTTTTTAATTCGTGAATTACAATACCCTGCAGATGTCGATTCTACATTAGCTGGAGCTGTTGTATTGCAAGTTCGTGTTGAAGCCGATGGCAGCATTAGTGAAAAGAAAGTAGTAAGAACTTTAGGGCAGGCATTCACAGAAGAAGCTTTTGCCGCTACCGAAAAAATGCCCGCTTGGGAACCAGGGATCGCCGACGGTGAACCCATCGCAATGTGGTTTACCATACCCTTCCCATTTACCACCAATGAGGGAGAAAAAGAAGCTACCGTCTACAAACACACCTTTAAAGAAAGTAGTACAACCGTAGAGTCAAAAGGTGGTATGGAAAAGAAAACATACACCGTGAAAGATAGTGTAATACTATTCGAACGCAAGCCCCTACGGGAAGTCGATACTACCTATAAACAAAGCGACAACTACATTCCTCCTCAGTTTGAGGATATGGAAGGGTTCATTCAAGCCAATATGGTGTATCCAAGAAAGGCCAAGAAAAAGAAAGAATCAGGCACTGTTGAAGTAAAACTCCGTATCAATGAAAACGGAAAAGTTATCCTTACTGAAGTAGTTTCATCTCAAGGGCCCAACTTAGATAATGAAGCTTTACGCATCGTGAAATACATGAAAAACTGGCAACCCGCTACACATAATGGCAAAGCCATTCCTGACTTTATTACGATACCAATAGACTTTGTTCTACCTGAGAAATAAATCTTTTATTCGGTTTTGCAGTCTTTGAATAAAAAAGTACATGCTTCACTTTTCGTTTAATCATATAGCCCTGTCTGTTAAAGACGTCAACGAATCGATCGGATTTTACCAAAAGGTTTTTCAATTCGAAGAGATTCCGAATACGGCTTCCACCTCTAAAACACGTTGGCTAGAAATCGGCGAATCAAAACAATTACACCTCATTCCACGACCAGATGCGAAAATAAAAACCAATAAAGCCGTTCACTTTGCACTATCAACCAAAAGCTTTGAAGACTTTGTAGGCCATCTTGAGGCATTGAAAATTCCCTATTCGGACTGGAAAAACACGCCCGACAAAAGCTATGTTCGAAACGATGGAATTCGTCAAATTTATTTCCAGGACCCTGATGCCTATTGGATTGAAGTCAATGATGATTGTTAACTTCAACAGAAACAATACGAAAGTATAAAGTATGTCTAAAGCGGTTGTATTCGAGCATGCAGATCACCCTGGCCTAACTGTCCATATTCTTCTAAAAACAAATTTGACAGGAGTAAAGCCGAGTTTCTCCGTACCTGGCGAACATCTTATTTACGATGACTTTTCGGGCACCTATCTGTTGAACAAAGATGGGAATATGCTGCGCATGAAAATTTCGAATTCCCCTTTCGACACCCAACTTGTGGTTAATGGAAAAAGGTATGATCTAGATATCCAAGCCGCTTGGTATGAAATTCTTTTAGGAGCTTCTCCCATTATTCTTATGTTAATAGGAGGGCTTGCCGGCTGCCTGCTTGGTTATACTTCTTTGATGATAAATATGAATTACTTGCGGTTTAAGAAAGACAAAAGCAAATACATAGTAACGGTTTTACTTAATATACTACCAGCAATCGTGATACTATATATCTGTACACTGATTTATTCTTCTCGCTATGACCTTTACGAATTGTTCTTTTGATAAAGAACTAACTAAGCTAAGACGATAAACAGAATTTGGGCAATAATAATCTTGAAAATAAGTGCGAGAGGGAACATCATGGCGAAGCCGAATTGAGGCAGTCTATTATTACTTCTAGATGTAGCAAAATCGAGGATAGCTGGTTGATTGGCCACCATACCCATCAACAAGCTAAATGGTATTTTTAGCAACTTAAATCCGGCAAACAGTGTGATGAAAGCAGTAAGTAAACTAAGCACAGCACTTATGCCAAAAACCACAAAGCCATCTGAAGACAAACTTTGTATAAAGGCATTTCCAGAGCGGACACCAATGGCCGATAACAAAAGAATCAATCCCATTTGTTGCAAGGTAACGTTGGCACTAAATGGAAGCGTCCACACTATACGTCCTGTCCGTCTGAGGGTTCCTAAGAGCAAGCCAATAATTAGTGGGCCACCAGCATAACCTAATTTAAAACTAAAATCGGGGCCGAATTTAAAATTGATGCTGCCAAGCAATAGGCCTAATCCGATTCCCAGACCAAATGAAAACAGGTTGACTTTACTGGACTCTTGGTAGGAATCGCCAAAATATGCTGAGAGGTCTTTTAAGTCTTCTCGGCGAGCAATGAAGCGGATTCGATCGCCCAATTCTAGCACTGTACTTCCTGTTGCGAGCATATCCACATCGCCGCGTCGAATTCTGGTTACTAGGGCATTATAGCGCTCAGGAATATTTAAAGAAGCTAAGGTTTTTCCAGCGACTGCAGGATTCGAAACGAAGATACGGCTTACATCAAATTGCTCTCGGTCGTAGGCTAAAGATGAATTCTTCACCCGTTCTCCTAGCACTTTTACCACTTCATCAATATCGTCTTCAGCGCCAACAACCATTACTTCATCTCCGAGATTGAATACGGTGCTCCACTCGGAGAGGTTGACTTTCCCATCTTGTTTCAGTCGCCCGAAAGTGACATTCCAGGAATATTCTTTGAATAGGTCGCGGAGTTGCTTCCCATCTTGATTTTCTTGTGTGATCCTGATACTCGCACTTGTTAATCGATTTCCTACGGGATAGATTTTTCGAAGTTGTTCGGCTTCTTTCTCGTAATCGATTTTCAGAAGACGTTCCATAATGACAATGGCAATCATTCCGCCAAGAACTCCCATGGGATATGAGAAGGTATAGCCCACTACGGTATCTTGGAGCAAATCGGACGATTCGTTGGCGGGGAAGGTATTGCCGATATAGTCGATGACTCCTGCGAGTGCAGCTGTGTTCGTTGTGCTTCCCGTGTACACACCGGTGATGGTAGCTGCGGAGAAGTCGAGCAGCAGCGCAAGCGCTGCTGCTGCCACACCAGTAAACACCAAAATCGATGTGATGAACAAAAAGTCCCGAATCCCATTCTTCCGGTACGAATCAAAAAAAGCAGGCCCTGAACTTAAACCGATCGAATAAACAAAAATGGATAAACCCAACTGAAATATAATTTCCGGAATTTTAAATTCCGGATTCATCGCTCCGAAAGCTAAGCCCGTGAATAGTACCGCGGCCACCCCTAATGAGCTGCCTTTGATCTTGAACGTACCAATCAAGTAGCCCAAGGAAGCCACCACAAAAAGAAGCAATAATGGATATTCAGCGAGTAAGTTCATTTCGGCGGCAAAGGTAGGGAGTATTCATGAAGCAAAATCGAAAACAAATTCAAGAATGTAATATACTAAACCAATTGGTTTAGTAACCTATCGCCAGATACTGGCATGTTGGCTGACAGGTTCAAATTGAGCAGATAAAGACTGGATTCTAGACTTTAATAAGAGTTTTCTTCCCTCCACACTACGCGTAAATATCAGTTCGCACGGGCCAACGGTCTTTTCCCATTGTTCACTGAAGAACTCGGCAATTGCCTTATTTCTTCCAAGAACTTCAGGTACAGCATGGTAATCCCGTTGGTCAATAAACTGTAGAAATGTGCTTTTCCGAATAATGACGTACCTCGGATTCGAGATCGGATCAACGATTTCTTTGAGAGCGGCAATAAAACTGGACTTCTCAAACGTATTCCCACCTTCTAAATGTGCGTAGATCATCCCTTGCTCGCTAATGGACGTAACCACTTTCAAGCCGACCGAATGGCCCTGAATGACTCCAGCTTTGATCAAGGCTTGCAGCAAGGCTTCTCCTATGTGCTGCACGTCTTTGGAAATATCTCTGTACTTCAAATACAAGCGTAATGTCTTGTAGGTTAACCGTCCGAAATACAGAAAACCAATAGCGCCAAATACCGCAATTGCAATCAGCAATTCCTTGGCTGATTTGACTTTCCCTACAACACGGAGGAGTTCATTAATGGCTTCTGTTCCAAAGCTAATCAAGCCAGAAATCAGTGTGGCGATAAGGTTTCGTATGGTTTTGAAGTAGTACAGCGCTTTTACGGTTTTATATCCCCGTTCTTCTGGAAACGGGATTTTAAGCTCTTCCACGAGGGTAACGCCCTTTTCAAGGGCGTTATCCCAGCGTCGTTGAAGTGATGCTCGATCTCCTGCAGCTTCCAACATCTCCTCGTTCTTTGCCGTCAACACGGCTGTTTGATGAATAGCTGGCGGAATCGCCAATCGATCCATTCCATTCTCAATACCCGACTCCTCCTTAAACGAAACACCTACGAAACTCCGAAACCGACGATGCAGCAATTCCAAATCATCGCCACCAAAGGGAGATGTCGGATCTACGCAGACCAAATGCCAAATATTGGCTGTTTTGGTTGCATTGCCCTTTTGTGTACGAATTGCCCTGCCCCGCATTTGATTGGACAACACAAATGAACCCACAAAGGTGGCTAGAATCAAGGTGTTGATGGCTGGAGCGTCCCAACCTTCGCCAAGTAGAGATTTCGTGCCAATCAAGACTTCGATATGGCCCTCTTGAAAAATTTGAGTCACCAAATGAACAATGTGATGCTTCATTTGCTCACTAGGACGAATGATGACATAGTCGGCATCGTACGGAACTGGACCGAAAGGTACAGTTCCTAAATTTTGAGCTGCAGCCTTGATATTAAAGGCAGAAAGCGCTGTTTGAGGCAAAATGATAATCGAACCGGTTAATACGCCCAACTTCTTTTTATTGCTATTCGCCCTACGCAGTTGCTCGAAAATTGGAATAATTCCAATTTTATTGAGCTCCAGTTCATTGCTTGTAGACTCTACAAGAAACTCCTTCCGAATGTAATCGCTCAAAATGACTAACCTCAGGTCACTACCCAATTGTTGGTATTCAAATTCAACAATACGGTTAATACTATCCAGCTTACTGATGCTCGACTTTAAGAAGCTTGTCACCTTATGGTTGTGAACAAAATTGATTTGCTTTCGTTCAATAGCCCCATACCGCCGAAGCCGATTTTCGAGTTGTTCTTTATGCTCCTCAAAGGCGTTAAAATGCTCCTTCTCTTTATAGAGATAAAAGTCTAACAACGTTTCCAACCACGAATAATCTAGTTTGGGAATTTGAAAATCCTTATCCCCAATCACCTCGAGATGACTTTCGGGAATGACTCGTCCAACCGCTTTCAGAAAAATTAAACACGCCGAATAGTGCGGTAAATTGGTGTAAATCCAATCTAAATGGGCATTTGGATCTTGCCAAATGGGATGTTGCTCAATGGCCGTAATCAGTACGTCATCCGACTGAATAGCTTGGAACAAATCCCGCATATTGTCTCGGTATGCTCCAATACGCTGATGTTCGTTTTTAGTAGGCTTTGAGAAATAAACATAGTCTTGATGCGGGCATAAATCGCCTTCGATAACCAATTCAGGCACGGCAATCTCGGCATCAACCGGACCATTCAAATCTAAATAGCGTTGCCATTCCGTAGCCGATACATCATACGGCGGTGTAGCTGTTAACCCAACAATTACAGGCTCAATTCGAGCTTTGATCTTGGACAAAGTATGCCACCAATCTCTTTTTAAATGGTGGGCTTCATCCACTACGATGGTTTTGATGTCTTGCGCTTGTAGACCTTGTATAATTTTCTCAAAGTTGGAAAAGGCCGGATCGGGTTCAAGCGGTTGAGCTTCCGCTTCTTCCTCTCCATCTTCTTCAACGACTCCGAAATTATTACATGCTGCATGAAGGCCTTGATACGTGACTACAGTCATGAATTTGGGCTGCCGAATATCTCGGGAAATCCATTCTGGGGTCGAATTTGTTTGCAGAAAAAGTTCTGTAAATCGCTGAATCCATTGATTTCGAATCGCAATAGTTGGGGCTAAAATCAGTGTAGGTTGGTTCAGTCTTCGCGCTACTTCTAGGCCAAGAACCGTTTTCCCAGAACCAGGAGGCGCGACGATATGCAAATGCGCATCCTCGAGATGATCCTCCAATTCATGAAGAACCCTTTGTTGATACTTTCGCCAAGGATATTTAAATGCAGTATGCGCTGGAAATGTTTTCAAAGTGGATTACAACTCCTGAATTTTCACATTCCGGAACCACACCACGTCATCATGGTCTTGGAGACTAATCTTCCCTTTCCGGCTTTTACCGAAGTGCTCCCAGTCTGCAAATTTGGACTTGCCTACCATTTCTTCCCATTCCTCGCCGTGTAGGGCAAACTCGGCAGTGAGCGTGCCATTTAACCATGCGCGGCCTTCATTGGCGGTCTGGTTGATTTCAATCACACATTGGTTCCACTCCCCAAAAGGCTTTGCAGCACCATCTGGAGGAGAAATCATATCGTAAAGTGCGCCGGCCTGACGATTGGTTCCGTTCTTGGCATCGGGATGATTGACGTTATCAAGCACTTGAATTTCTGGTCCCGTCCAATATGGTTCTTTGTATTGTTCCATTTCTTGAACACCCCAAAAAATGCCGCTATTCCCAGCTTCTGACACCTTCCACTCTAAGGCTAGGACAAAATCTTCATAGTCATTATCCGTCACAATGTCTACAGCAATACCTGGCCCTGCTTCTTGAGCTGGATCGAACTTAATTGCGCCCTCTTCCACAGACCAAGCTGGATGCATGCCTTCTTGATTGTAAACATGCCAGCCGTCAAAATTTTCACCATTAAAGATGGCTGTCCAATCGCCCGCATTTACATCAGGTATAGCGTTCGTCATGACTTGTTCTTGAGTATCTGTAGGTGTTTCTTTTTTACACGCTGAAAAACAACATGTTAGAGCAAGAATAAAAAGTACGTATTTCATATTGAGGTTTAACTAAGTCCTAAAATTTTTCGGTTGGTCGCATCATCTGCATCGCCACCCGCAAAGTCGTCGAATGTTTTCTGGGTGGCATCAATAATATGTTGGCGAATAAATTCGGCGCCTTGTTCGGCGCCTTGCTGCGGGCTTTTTACGCAACACTCCCATTCGAGCACTGCCCATACATCGCAGCCATACTCAGTGAGTTTGGTAAAAATATTTTTCCAATCGATATCGCCATCACCAGGGTGTCTGTAACGACCTGGTCGGTCTGGCCAGTCTTGATAGCCTGCCCAAGATCCACTTTTACCATTATACCGGTATTCCGCACCTTTCACATGGAAGGCTTTAATGAATTCATGGTAATGATCGATATATGCGATATAGTCGAGGTGGCCGAGCACAAAATGACTCGGATCGTAGAGAATGTTCACGCGTTTGTGATTTCCAGTAGCCTTTAAGAAGCGCTCAAAGGTAACTCCGTCATGCAGGTCTTCGCCGGGATGAATTTCATAACATACATCCACGCCGTTTTCGTCGAATGTATTTAAGATGGGTAACCAGCGATCTGCCAGTTCTTTGAATCCTGCTTCAACGAGGCCTGGCGGTCGTTGCGGCCAAGGGTGAAAGGTATGCCACAATAAAGCACCCGAAAAGGTGGCGTGCGATTTTAGACCAAGTCGTCTACTCGCAATTGCTGCGTTTTTCACTGTTTGGATAGCCCAAGCGGTTCTAGCTTTCGAATTTCCTTTGACTTCATCGGGAGCAAAGGCATCGAACATGGTATCATAAGCGGGATGCACGGCAACGAGCTGGCCTTGCAAGTGTGTACTTAACTCACTGATTTCGAGGCCATAGCTATTAATTTTCCCTTTAAACTCATCGCAATAATCTTGGCTTTCTGCCGCTAGGTCAACATCGATAAGAAATTTCTCCCAAGTTGGGATTTGTATGCCTTTATATCCGAGGTCAGCAGCCCATTGACACATTCCATCCAATGAATTAAATGGCGCTTCATCATCTACAAATTGGGCAAGAAATATAGCAGGTCCTTTGAGTGTTTTCATGTTGTTGGTCACCTTCGGTGTTTGTGATTGGTCTGCCGGTGGCAGTTTGTAACAAAAACCTAGGTTTATTTTTTACGTGCTCGTTCCTTTTTTAGGAAGGAGATGTAACCGTTAATAATTTTGCTTGTCTTTTCGGTTTCCGAATATAAATATTCATAGGTTTCTTGCGAAATATATTTTTCTTCTAAAGCACAGTTCAAATGTGCTTTCATTTCATTGAGAGAGGCACGTGCAATTCTACAGAATTGGATATTTTCTTGATAATGGTAGCGACCATAGCCCTCAGCAACATTAGCTGCTGGTGATCGTGACGCTCGCCTCATTTGCATTCCTAATTCATAGAGTTCATGTTTAGGAAGACTTCTAATAATAGGCTGAATAGTTCTTCTATATTGAGAAGCCACCTGATACGCCGTTAAATCTTCCAACTTAAACACACATAAAGTTAAAATTACATATGTTTGAATCTTGCCTTTACTGCCAAATTGCGAAGCAATACCAATCACCAACACCGAAGGTGACCAATCACCACCTACCATAGGCAGACCAACTTACAATTTCACCCAGCCTTGTTTGGCGCTGCTGTCTACGACAGCATCGATAAATTCCATACCACGTATGCCGTCATCTACTGTGGGGAAGTCGGTGTATATGGGGTCTACTTCTTGGTTATTCTTTTGAGCCAGCAGGCACTTGGCGAAGTTGCGGTAGATATTGGCAAATGCCTCGAGGTAGCCTTCTGGGTGTCCTGCTGGAATTCGCGTATGGGCAGCACTTTCTGGGTGAAGGGCGCCGACTCCCGTTCTATAGTTTTGCATATGCCCATCGAGGTGTCTGACGGTTAGGGAATTCGGGTGCATTTGTGCCCATTCGAGGCCGGCTTTCTCACCATATACTTGAATTTTAAGGTTGTTTTCTTCTCCCACTGCGATTTGGGAGATGGACATGGCGCCTTTGGCGCCATGTTCGAGTCGTAGCAACACATGTCCGTCGTCATCCAATCTTCGTCCGGGAACAAAGGCTGTTAAGTCGGCACATAACGCGGTAATCTTGAGGTCGGTGATGTACTCCAATAGGTTTTCCGCGTGCGTACCGATATCGCCGAACGCTCCGGCTTTGCCGGAGCGGGCAGGATCTGTTCGCCAACTCGCCTGTTTTTGTTCGCTGTCTTCTAGCTTAGTCGCCAACCAACCTTGATGGTATTGCGCCACGACCTTTCGAATCTTACCCAACTCGCCATTTTTAACCATAGCCCGCGCTTGCTTCACCATGGGATAGCCCGTATAATTATGCGTGAGCGCGAAGAGGAGACCACTTCGCTCAATCACTGCTTTCAATTCGTAGGCCTCTGCTGTACTAAAGGTAACAGGCTTATCGCAAACCACGGGAAAGCCATGCTCTAAGGCCAGTTTACTCGGACCGAAATGCATGTGATTTGGCGTCACAATGCTAACAAAATCGATGCGTTCGCCTTCAGGCAAGGCCTTTTCAGCTAAAATCATTTCTTCATAGCTGCCATACACCCGCGAAGGATCGAGACCTAATTCTTCCCCACTGCGTTTACTCTTTTCGGCACTACTACTAAATGCACCAGCGGTGAGTTCAATCAGTCCATCAATAGCGGCTGCTTTGCGGTGTACATCCCCGATGAAGGCACCCACACCGCCACCAACCATGCCCATTTTCAGTTTCTTGATCATGCTTTGTATTCTACTTTTTCGTCTTTAAAAAGAAGTGCATAAAGGGCTAACACAACGCCAGCAAAAATGGCTGGGAAGATCCAGATCTTTTGCCAAGCATGCTCGCCATCTGTAATTAGGTTTGAGTCGGTGATTTTACCTGCAATCCAGAAACCAATCAACATACCTAAACCATAAGTCGCAAGGGTGATCAAGCCTTGAGCCGCACTTTTTATTTTATCTCCTGCTTTAGAGTCGGTATAAATCTGGCCCGACACAAAAAAGAAATCATAGCAAATACCATGCATGGCGATACCTAAAATCAGCATAAATGCCAATTCTCCTGAGTTACCATATGCAAATAAAATATAGCGAAGCACCCAAGCCAGCATTCCAACAAGTAAGGTCTTCTTGAAGCCAAACTTTGTAAAAAACCAAGGCAGTAAGAGCATGAATAATACTTCTGAAATCTGTCCGATAGTCATCTTTCCAGTAGCATTGGCCACATTAATCTCCGTTAAAAACTGGTTAGCGTGCTGATAATAAAACGCCAAAGGAATACAAATAAGAATAGAGGACACGAAGAAGATCAAAAAGTTTCGATTCTTCAGTAGCCCTAAAGCTTCTAAACCGAGGATATCTCGAATGGTAATGCTTTCGCCTTTTCCTTTAGGAGGGGTTTTGGGTAAGGTAAAACTAAATAGGCCCAAGATTGCAGACGCAATAGCCGTCATCAAGAACGTATTCTTGAGCAGGCCTCCTTGCACCCCACTTTCCGAATCCCATTTAAAGATGTAGGAGATCGCCAATCCGGCTACGATCCAACCCAGGGTTCCCCAAACTCGAATGAAAGAGAATTCTTTCGTAGGGTCTTTCATCTGATTGAAAGCTACTGAATTCACCAACGCTAATGTCGGCATGTAGGCAATCATATAACCAAGCACGTAGGGATAAAAGACACTGAACTCAGTGGCTTTACTGAGTTGGTACATCAACACGGCTCCAATCAAGTGCAAAAAGCCGAGAATCCGCTCCGCATTAAAAAAGCGATCTGCAATTAAGCCGATAATAAATGGAGCAATAATTGCGCCCCATGACTGTGTTCCGTAGGCTTGACCAAGTTGTCCGCCCGTTGCGCCTAAAGAGTTGCCTAAAAAAGTACCCATCGTTACAAACCAGCCACCCCAAATGAAGAATTCTAAGAACATCATTAAGGAAAGCTGGAAGCGTTTCGTTCCGTTCATATTAAGTAGTTATGCAAGTTTTAATAGTAAATCTTTTGTTGCGGTAATGCCTGCTTTTTCATCGGCACCACCTTCAAACTCCACACCGATGTAGCCGATATAACCCGAGTCTTTAACTATGTTGAGTAGTTTTTCGTAATCGAGTTTGGATTCATTGCCGTCGGCGTCAAAGCCATACGACTTAGCACTTACGCCTTTGGCGTAAGGCATCATCAACTTTACGCCCTCATAGATATCGGGATATTCCTCTACACATTCGCCCCATTTTTCGCCATCTTTTCGTTTCACACAAAAATTCCCGAAGTCTGGCAAGAGGCCCGCATTGTCTCGATCAACCGCTTTCAATACACCAATGAGCCACTCGGGGTTCGAAGATTGCCAACCGTGGTTTTCTACAAGGACATGGACGTTCTTCGGCTGGGCATAATCACAGAGTTGTTGCCAGCTATTCGTAGCATGTTGCGCCACTTCTTCATCACTACCGTCGCCAAACAAGTTGATGCGTACGCTATGGCAACCTAATGTGGCTGCTGCATCGATCCAAGCATGATGAATTGCAATGGATTCTTGTCGCTCCGCTGCGCTATTCATAGCTAGTTCTTTGCCGGCATCAATCATGAGAATGAGGTTGTCCATACCCGTTGCATCGGAAGCTGCTTTTAAGCGGTTGGCCAGTTCGGGTACGCCTGCCATTCGGTCATCTGGAAAATTTTCATCCAACCAAGGGTGATAGAGTTGATTGACGTATTCAAGGCCAGTGAATCCAAGTTCTTTGGCCACTTTCGCAAAGTCGAACGGATCCATAGATCCGTTTTTAATGCCTTCGTTGAGCGACCACTGCGCTAAAGAGAGTTTAAACCAAGGTTCCATAATATCGGAAGTTGTTGAAGTAGTATCGGAGGCTTCTTGCTTACAAGAGAGATTCAGAAAGTACAGACTGGCCAAGGCACCGGCCGTATTGGTGATAAAAGATCGCCGCTTCATTTATAGAGGGTTTAGCAACTAAAAATAAGGCATTTTTCACCAACCCCAAAAGAAAGTGGGTTGGCTGAAACTTTATCCGACTCGTTCATGTTTTTGAAGCACATCCAACAAACAACTATGAAAACAATCGGATTAATCGGTGGAATGAGTTGGGAGTCTTCTTTAGAATACTACCGCATGATCAATGAAAAAACCAAGCAGGCCTTAGGTGGTTATGCCTCTTCTAAAAGCTTGATGTACACGGTAGATTTTTCGGAGATTGAGCCCTTGCAACGTACAGGCGATTGGGCGGCTTTAGATAGAAAGATGGCTGAAGCAGCACTCCAACTACAAAGTGGTGGGGCAGAGCTCATCCTTTTATGCACGAATACCATGCACCTGAGCGCCCAAGCCATTGAAAAAGCTATTGATGTGCCCTTTTTGCATATTGCGGAGGCTACTGGGCAAGCCATTCAACAACGCACGATGAAAAAGGTAGGCTTGATAGGCACGAAATTCACCATGGAAAAGGACTTCTATAAATCGACTTTAAAGGAAAAGTTCTCGGTGGACACGATTATTCCAGACGCTGGAGATCGAGATGAATTGCATCGAATTATATACGATGAATTAGTCAATGGAAAATTCTTGGAAAGTTCGAAAAAGAAATGCCTTGAAATCATTGAGCGCTTAGTGGCGAAAGGGGCTGAAGGCATTGTTTTGGGCTGTACTGAAATTCCATTGATCATTTCGCAAGAGGATGTGGCCATACCGGTGTTTAACACCATGGCTTTACACGCCCAAGAAGCGGTTGACTGGGCTATTCAAGGGGAGGAGGCCGTCGCTTGAATAATGGTTAAGAATTGATCGAGGGGAATCATTTCTGCGCCCATACTTTCGAGGTGCTGAGTATGGACTTGGCAGTCTATTATTCGATAGTCGAATTGTTGGCAGAGGTAGATCAACGCCAGCTTGCTGGCGTTGCTCACCCGGCGAAACATACTTTCGCCGAAGAAGCAGCCATTGTACTCCACGCCATACAAGCCGCCGACGAGCTCCTCTTCTTGCCAGACTTCGATAGATCGCGCAAAGCCACGTTGAAACAGCGTTAAGTAAGCGGCTTGCATATCGCTGGTAATCCAAGTGCCACTTTCATGGTCGCGCTTAATTTGTGCACAAGCCTCAATCACGGTTTCGAAGGCTTCATTCGTGGTGATTCGGAAGGATTTTTTCCGCATTACTTGCTGCATGCTTTTACTGATCTTGACTTGATCTGGAAACAACACAAAACGGGGATTGGTAGCATACCAACAAATGGGCATACCTTCGCTATACCATGGGAAGATGCCATTGGCGTAGGCCAACAAGAGTCGATCTGCACTCAAGTCACCGCCAATGGCGAGGAGTCCATCAGCTTCCCCATGCGAAGCATGGGGAAAAATCAATTCATCACTCAACTGAAATACAGGCATTCAACTTCTTCGAACGATGAAGATACGACCATCTTTAAACGCCATCCAAGAAAAGTCATAAACAATATGATAGCGCTTGCCACGGGCATTCACATAAGTCCCTGTCATTAAATCATACTTGAATCGCTTCCGATCTAGAATTTTTCGATCAATCATCTTTTGTTGGGCATTTTTCCCCATTACCTCAAGCAAGATAGACCGATTTCGATGTAAGAATTTATCCGTTTCATAGGTAGCGCTGTCGGTTACACTTTTCAATTTATAGTGGTAAGCAGATTTACACGATACCGAGCAAAAGATTTTATCCGTTCTGCCTTGAAAACCAGCTTTACACATTCTACACCGCCTCATTGCTAAAAATTAAACGTATTAACCGTTAAAACGACTAAGTTAGCAAAACAATGATCATCAGTTAAATAAATAGTCTAGTTTTATAGAATATGAAAGCAATCCAACACCGTCATCTCTATAGCATTAATAATATCGATGCCATTAAGCAACTCATGCAACGGCGCAACCTGAGCCCCAATACCATTTCAGTATATATCAGTTTCATAAGACAGTATTTCGAATATTGTTCGGTAAACCAACTCGACACCCTAAACGCAATAGAGCCGTTCATCTACAGCCTGATTCAAAAAGGCTGCGCTATAAGCACCCAAAACCAGGCTATAAATGCGTTGAAGTTTTTCTTAGAACACTACTTGGGGCTGCCCAAAAAGTATTACACGATTGTTCGTCCACAAAAGGAAAAGAAACTACCTGTTGTACTTACCCTAGAAGAAGTACAAAGTATATTCAACAACACACATAATTGGAAGCATAAGATGATTTTAAAACTCATTTACGCATGCGGACTTCGGGTAAGTGAATTGATCCAACTTGAAATAAGTGCCGTTGATGGGCAGGCAAAAATCATCCGTATATTCCAGGCAAAAGGCAGAAAAGATCGAATTGTACCAATCCCAGAAGAACTCCTTCAGGAACTCCGCTTGTATTACAAAAAGTACCGCCCCAAGAAATATTTATTTGAAGGGGTAGGGAAAGACAAACAAAACCCAAAACCCTACAGCGCGACCAGCATAAGAAAGGTATTAATGCGTGCCGTTCGTCGTTCCAAAATCAATAAACGGGTTGTTGTACATACCCTCCGACATTCCTATGCAACCCACCTTTATGAACACGGTATTGATTTAAGAAGCATACAAGTCCTTCTTGGACACAACTCTTCAAAAACCACGGAGATCTACACCCACGTTGCCAATAATCATTTAAAAAACATTCCCAGCCCCTTACAATTCCTAAAAAAAGAGATATAACTTAGACACATAATGAATATAAACGCCATAATGGAGTTTATACACTAGTTAGCTTTCATTTAATTAACAATGCCTCACGACTTCATCCTTCAGAGATTATCGACAGTTTCAAATGAAGAAGCCCTGATTCTAAACAAGGAATTGGCCAGATTACTAATTGAAAATTTCAAAGAGATAACTCCGCTCAATAAACTTGAAGAGATTAAAATAAATAGGAATAAAGAATATCCAGAGAGTCATTTTCAACTTGATTGCGATTTTGGCGATTTTGGATTTTTAATGAATTTCTGGAAAGAGATGATAATAATAGAAATGAGTTCTGGGAACAACCCAGAAATTGTTTTTAATCCGATCAGAAAATATTCTGAACTTATCTTAAAGAAAGGATTCCTAATTCTT
>JAHQVX010000120.1 GCA_019634125.1 Saprospiraceae bacterium | reverse complement strand
CATAGTTTTGGAGAAATGTAATAGAAAATCTTGCCCTTATAACCGGCTTTTCGGAGCTTCTTAGCCCAACGGAGGTTAAAACCCGAAAAATCGACCAAAACCACAGCATCGGGCTGAAATTCAAGTACTTGCTTCGTTGCAGTTTTGAAGTTTTTGAAGATGGTAGGCAGCTTCTTTAGAACTTCAACAAAGCCAATAATGGCTAATTCTTTATAGTGCTTGAGCACTTGAGCTCCGGCATCTTCCAGCTTTTCTCCGCCCCATGCCCGAACTTCTAAATCAGAAGTATGTCGACTCAGGGCTTTGACTAAATTACCGGCATGTAAATCGCCAGAGGCTTCACCGGCGAGTATAAATAATTTCAAAGGAGGAATTTTATATAGGCCATAACCGCTAACATAGCGACTAATCCCGTGAGAATGCCACGAGCTACGCCTAATTTATTACGCTGAATCAGCCAGGCAAATAAAGCCACGTTCGGAATAGAAGCAGCAGTAAGGACAGGCAATAAATTCTTTTGGACAAGATCGTTTTCAAAGAAGTTCATAAAGGCTTGGCCGTCGCCTCTACTTCGGAAATAAAAAATGATCATTCCAAGTAAGTAAACCAATAATGCAATCGCTAATCCTTGTAAAACTTTAGTTTGTGGTTTCATGAGATGGTGTTCTTTAATTGACTTAAACGCACATAATCGGTTAAATCATATTTAACAGGCACAATTGATACATATCCATTTGCCAATGCCCACTCATCGGTATCTTCATCGGTATCTCCATTTACGAATTCACCGGTTAACCAATAATACTGACGACCACGAGGATCGGTTCGACTATCAAACTCCTCTATCCATTTGGCTTTCGCTTGCTTACAGACTTTCATTCCTTTAATCGAATCGAGGGGAAGAATTGGGAAATTGACGTTTAATAACGTACCCTGTTCAAAATCTCCATTCAATGCTTTTTGCGCCAAAATACTTGCATAGTGTTTGCATGCCGAAAAATCAGCTTGGAAGGAATAATCCAGGTAGGAAAACCCAATAGCAGTAATGCCTTCAATAGATGCTTCCATGGCTGCAGACATTGTTCCCGAATAAATTACATTAATAGACGAGTTGGAGCCATGATTAATTCCACTTACGCATAAATCCGGTTTTCCTTTTAATACTTGGTCCACAGCTAGTTTTACACAATCAACTGGAGTTCCTGAACACTGATAGGCTTCTATCCCATCGAAAACATCTACCTTCCTCAGTCGTAATGGTTCCTCTAGGGTAATCGCATGGCCTTTTCCGCTCTGTGGGCTATCTGGAGCAACAACTACCACTCTACCGAAAGGTCGAACTGCTTCTACCAAAGCTTTAATTCCTGGAGATACAATGCTATCGTCGTTGGTAACAAGGATGGTTTTTTCTGACATATCCGTTTAATTTCAGTGTACGAATGTAGAAATCTATGGGGAGAACTACTAGAGGAAATCAAAATTCCTGACTATTTTTGCAGCGCATAAACAAAAGAGATGGCGGAGATTAAAGCAGATATGCACAAGGCCGGACAGGCGAGAATATTTAAGAATCCTTTTTTGGAGTCTTTAACTAAAACCAACCCAATCCAAAACATTATTGTTTATGGATTAACCATTGGTGCACTCATCTATGTGGCTTTATTTGTAAAAGACATATCATTTGCAACGTTTTTGGGATTGTTTAGCATAGCTATTTTCACTTGGACGTTTGCGGAGTATATACTCCACCGCTATTTATTTCATTTCGTGAATGACCACCCAGCTGTTCAGCGTTTTCATTTTGTGATGCATGGTTCGCATCATGAGTTTCCAAAAGATGAGGAGCGACTATTAATGCCACCGGTACCAGGCTTAATACTGGCTACTGCATTGTTTACCATTTTCTATATTCTTTTCTATTTTGTAGGAAAAGCGGATTGGACATGGGCTTTTTTCCCAGGTTTCTTCTTAGGCTACCTAATGTACTCCTTTGTACACCGAGCGACCCACGTCTACAAACCACCAAAGCTATTGAAGCATTTATGGGCCCACCACAGTTTACACCACTACAAATATCCAAACAGATGTTTCGGCGTGAGTAACCGTTTCTGGGACCGAGTATTCGGCACGATGCCTCCGAAGAATTAGTATTGAGTATTTAGTAGTGAGTAATGAGAAGGATACGTAGGTGTATTTCTAGAGGACCTGTGTAATCTGTATTTCATTTCTATTGGCTTCGCTTTCTATTACTTAGTTTTGGAGAATGCGTATAATTATTGACATGGACGAGGTGATGGCCGATGCTTATTGGGGCCTTGTAGAGAAGTATGAAAATCAATTCAATACAACGATTGACCAGGAACAGGTTTGGGAGAAGAAGCTGCGTGATTTAATACCAGAAGAACACTATAAAATCGGCATTGGCTATTTGTATGAGCCCGGCTTTTTTAGGAATTTGCGAGTCATTAAAGGTGCACAAGAAGTAATAAAAGCGCTTTGGGACAAACATGAAGTGTTTATTTGTTCGGCCGCCATGCAATTTCCTCAAAGCTTACAAGAAAAGAGCGATTGGTTGGATGAGCACTTTCCATTTATAGATTGGAAGTACCGCATTTTATGTGGGCATAAATATATGATTGACGCAGACGTTATGCTTGATGATCATGCGTATAATTTGGAAGTCTTTACTGGACCACAAAAATTGTTGTTTACCAGTCCGCACAACATTGCAGAGGAACGATTTACTCGCGTGGATAACTGGGAAGCAGCAGCGAAGCTGCTGCTTTAAAAGCCCTAGTTCACAATTAACGTCGTTGTAATAATCGAATCACAACCCGAAACGCTTTGATAAGCAGACACATAGTCTCCAGCTACATTCACTTCGCGACCATCAGGTAACTCAAAGTAATCACAACCCGAAATCTCAATTTCTTGTACTAAGTTGTAAATCGGATTAACAGTCAACTCCACCGTAATGATGGAATCTCTTCCATCTGAAGCCACAAAGCTTACCGTGTAAACACCTGCACTAGTTACTGCTGTTCCATCGGGCAAGATATATTCATCGCCATCACAAATTTCAGGATACGTGGTGAAGTTGTATGCATTAGTGCTTCCTATCGCAATGCCATAGACAGCAGTAGAATCACAGCCAGCACTATTTACAGCATCAAAGAAAAACTCGCCAGTTTCACTCGTTGAAGAGCCATCTGGAAAAGTGAAAGTAGTTCCCGCTGGATATTGCGCATTAAAAGCAGCAGAAGAAGACTGAGCAACCACCAACTCTACATACGCAATTTCTGTAAAGCAATTCGTACTCGTTTGAGCGGTTTCTACAACATAAAAGCCAGGTTCAGACACTTCTTCTCCACCAGGTAATACGAAGGTCTCTCCAGCACAAATATTGGCTTCAGTCACAAAAGACTCGGTCACTATATGCTCTAGAGTTATGGAATAGTTGATCATACAGCCACTCTCCATGACAACTCCTTCATATAACCCTTCATCGTTGACCAATTGTCCATCTGGGAGTTCGTACTCTTCACAAGCACAAATCGCAACTGTTTCTACCAAGTTTAAATCGTCTAGAGTAAGTATCGTCGTAATCGTAGAGTCGCACCCATTCACCGCAGTGAATGCACTGGTGTATGTTCCAGCGGCTGTTACAGAAGATCCATCTGGCAATTCGTATGAACCACAGAACGTCGTTTCAATAGTTTCACTAAATGTATCCAATACAGAAACCTCTGTAGTAGTAATAATGGTACAAATCCCACTTTCAACGGTCGTTACGTAAGAACCTGCCTCAGAAACAAAAGAACCATCAGGAAGCTGATGTCCATCTCCATCACAAATCTCTACCTCAACGGTCACAAACTCATCATCGCATGGAGATTCATTTAAAATAGTTACCGTGTTATCGCAAGCAATAATAGCACAAGTAGCAAAAAGCAATAGCAGTTTCTTCATAATCAACTTTGAAGGACGAAAATAGTTAAATCAAGTCTAGTTTACACTTAAGTTCGTAACGATCACAGAATCACATCCATTCACACTCATGAAAGTAGTTGTATACGAACCTGCATCAGTAACGACGGTTCCGTCAGGTAAAGTATAACTCTGGCCTGACGAAATAGTAACACTTTCTGAACTCTCAAAAGTTGGATGCACTGTTAATGATGTCCGAACTGTAGAATCACAGCCACTCGCCGTAAGAAAAGAAGATATAAAATCGGTTGTTCCTGTTTGGTCAGGCGTAATCATACCCCCACTTGGTAAGGTATAGGTATCTCCTAGGCAGATTTCGGCAAGAATAATTTCTTCCACCCCTTGATTAACATCATTCACAATTGTAGTACGAATGGTAGAATCACATCCGATGGTAGAATTGATGGTGGTCAGGTAAGTTCCTTCTGCCGTAATTCCTGAACCGTCAGGAAGTATATATTCTGTATCTGGACATTTTAACACATCTACTTCCGTAATTGAATCATCTTGGATTCTTAGAATGGTCACCATATCTAGGTTACACGTGCCAGGACGTTCAACAGAAACGGTATAAGTCCCAGGTTGGTTTACAGATTCTCCACTAGAGAGTTGATGAGATTCTCCTTCGCAAATAGTCACTTCTTCCACTTGCTCTTCAACAGCGAAAGTGGTTAGAACATAGACTACTGCTTCTCCACAGTCGCCATCAGCACCAAGAAATACATCGTATTCGCCTGCCAATGAAACCACATTTCCATTGGGAAGTGTATACGCATCTTGCTCACAAAAACTATCTTGAACTCGGGGTGCAGTATCACAAACTTGCTGCACTTCTGTTTCATCGCCACAAGCAGAAAAAAGGACAATAAGTATTGCTGCCAAAAACCAATTTGCTTTCATCATATCTTTTTACAATTTGTATTACAGATAAAAACAAGCATTTAAGTTCCCCGCTCTGTTTTTCTGCAATATGCTATTTGTAGCAAACTTTATTCCAAAATACATCCTATTTTTGCCGGTATCTGAAAAAAGAACATTCATGAGTAAATACGACGTTATTGTATTAGGTAGTGGTCCTGGAGGATATGTCACTGCTATACGAGCATCTCAATTAGGATTTAAGACAGCTGTTGTTGAAAAAGCAGAGCTTGGAGGCGTATGCTTAAATTGGGGCTGTATCCCAACCAAAGCTTTGCTAAAAAGTGCACAAGTATTCAACTACATCAAACATGCCAGTGACTATGGTATTCAAGTTAATGAAGCCCATGCAGACTTCAATAGCATGATTCAACGTAGCCGAGATGTGGCTGGAGGTATGAGCAAGGGCGTCCAATTCCTCATGAAAAAGAATAAAATTGATATCCTTCAAGGTTATGGTACACTCAAACCTGGAAAAAAGTTAGAGGTGAAAGATGCTGAAGGCAACACTACGGAGTACGCTGCTGATCACATTATCATTGCCACTGGTGCTACAAGCCGTGATTTACCGAACTTACAGAAAGATGGTCAGAAAATCATTGGCTACAGAGCAGCCATGGTCCTTCCAAACAAGCCCAACCGAATGGTAATTGTTGGTGCTGGAGCCATTGGTGTTGAGTTTGCCTACTTCTACAATGCTGTAGGAACAGAGGTAACTATTGTAGAATATATGGATCGACTTGTACCGGTAGAAGACAAAGATGTTTCTAAAGAACTGGCCAAGCAATACAAGAAATTAGGCATTAATGTGATGACAGGTGCAGCCGTAGAAAGTGTTGACACCAGTGGGGAAGGTTGCAAAGTAAAAGTCAAGGCCAATAAGGATGGTGCCGAATCGATTATTGATTGTGACGTAGTTCTAAGTGCAGTTGGTGTAACTCCAACGATTCAAAACATTGGTTTAGAAGCTGTTGGAATTACCACGGATAAAGGTCGAATCCAAGTGGATGAGTTTTACCGAACGAATATTCCTGGTTATTATGCCATTGGTGATGTTACTCCTGGCCCCGCCCTAGCACACGTTGCAAGCGCAGAAGGCATTACCTGTGTGGAACGCATAGCGGGCATGCATGTAGAGCCAATTGACTATAAAAACATTCCAGGTTGTACGTATTGCTCTCCAGAAATTGCTTCTGTAGGGTTCACAGAAGAACAAGCCAAAGAAGCTGGATTTGATATTAAAGTTGGGAAGTTTCCATTTAGTGCATCGGGGAAAGCGAAAGCAGCTGGTGCTTCTGAAGGTTTTGTGAAAGTAATCTTTGATGCCAAGTATGGCGAATGGTTAGGGGCACACATGATTGGAGCCAATGTAACCGAAATGATTGCAGAAGTAGTTGCTGCACGTAAGTTGGAAACGACTGGCCATGAAATTTTGAAGACTATTCACCCACACCCTACCATGAGTGAAGCGGTTATGGAAGCTACGGCTGCTGCGTACGATGAAGTAATTCACTTGTAAGCATGCCGCTTATATCGGAAGATGGCTATCGTCCGCCTGCTTTATTTAAGCATGCCCACTACTCTACTATTGTTCCTTCGCAATTTAGGAAGGTAACAGGTGTTGTATATCAAAGAGAACGCTATAGCACTCCTGACGGCGATTTTTTTGATGTAGATTTCTCTACAACTAACAGCAAAAAAATCGCTATAACCCTACATGGTTTTGAAGGAAATGCTTCTAGACCTTATGTATTGGGCATGGTTCGTACTTTGAACCAAATGGATTGGGATGTTGCCAGTTTGAACTATAGAGGTTGTAGTGGCGAGATCAATCACTTTTTAAAGAGCTATCATTCTGGGACTACGGACGACATCCATCAACTTGTGCTCCAATTAACGAAACAGGGCTACGAAGCTATCGCATTAATCGGTTTTAGTCTTGGTGGAAATTTAGCCTTAAAATATGTAGGTGAAGGGCGACAACTGCCGAACGAAGTGAAGGCAGCCATTGGCTTATCCGTGCCTATAGAATTGTACCCGAGTGCGATTGAAATGGGAAAAACTAAAAACTGGGTGTATGGCTGGCGGTTTAAGAAGCGCTTATTGAAAAAATTGAGGTCCAAAGCGCATATGATTGAAGACAAGGCCTATTACAAAGAGCTGTTGAACATGAGAAGCCTGATTCATTTCGACGATATTTTCACTGCCCGTCAATTCGGGTATAGCAATGCGGTAGATTATTATACTCAAAACAGCACGAAGCAATATTTGATGAACATTGAAGTTCCAACGCTATTGGTTAATGCGTTAAACGATTCGTTTTTACCGGAAGTTTGTTATCCGTTGGAGGCTGCCAAACAAAGCAAAGCTTTGTTTGGCCAATTCCCGAAATATGGCGGGCACTGCGGATTCTGGCAAAAAGGCCCCACCTATTGGAGTGAAGAACGCACTGCATGGTTCCTAAACGAATTCGTTAGTTAGACGATCCAGCCTTCTTCGCCTTGCGTTGCTCCCGTTTCTCCTTTTTCCTTTCTTGCTTTTCTTCCCATTGCCGATAGCGCTTCGAAGTAATATCGCCCGAAAAAACTGCATTGGAGGCTTCAATTTCTTCCACAATACTCCGAATAGATTCAGGCGTACTCCGGTGAAAACGATCCTCCCAAAAAGCCGTTGTATAATCATACGTCATCACCTCTTTCACATCATTTTCCTCAAAATTTGGAAGTACACTTACCGAAGTAGGCAAACTCATGTAGTATTCTTGTTGTAAGATTCCATAAACCCAATTACCTCCTTTCGCTACACCCATGTCAATTAAAATGATACTCCTATCTAAAAACCATTGGTCATCAACCGGCTTTTGATATACCTTAAACTCTAGCTGCTTAAAATCAATATTATAGCCCATTAAAGAAAGTAGCGTGCGGATATAAAATGGAACGAGTTTTTTCAGGTTAGCTTCTTCATCCATTTGCATCTCAAAGGCTAAGAAAGCATAGGAATCCTCATGAATCAGAAAGCGGCCATTGGCCATCGCTTTTTTCCCTTTATAGGCTTCATAGGAAATATAATAAGCGCGTTGACCTAGATAATTCGTAATTCCATTGTACGTATATTCAGTTTGCAACGTGGTTTTCTTTCCTTTCTTGCGTGTTTCGTTACTTGCCCCACTGTTGTAAGACACCATTTGGCCAAACTCAATGAACATTTCTGAGTCAAACTCGACAGAAGTGCGCTTGAAATCAAACGTTTCATTGATGTGCTTCAACAAAGTAGAGTCAATACTAGAACGAGCATTGTTCACGTATAACCTGCGCTTATTTTGGTTGTCCTCAACATACATATGTCGATCGAAAACCGCTTCAGTGACTTTAAACACCTGACCTTCTGTCCACAATCGTTCCCTATAGAAACCTGGTTGCGCAGTATTGACCTTAAAGTGGTTTTGCTCAGAAAGACTATCAGCTATTCGCATGATTTCATCTGGATCAGGAGGAAGTACAACAACATCTTCAATAGAAAATTCTTCGGGTTCTAACAAAAACTCATAACGTGCATTGGCTTCAGTTGCTGTAAGCCTTAACGATTGATAGCCAATAAATGATATGACAATAGTATCAGACTTGGTGGCATTGAGCTTAAAATGACCATCTTCAGCCGTAAACAATCCGCTTCCAGAAGGTTGTTTTACTACTGATGCATAAGCAAGTACTTCGTTGGTCTTAGCATCCTTCACCTTGCCTGCAATAGTGTGTTGGCTATGACTTGATAGAAATGGAAAAAGGAAAATAAAGAGGAATAGTGTTCGCATGCCAATAATACGGTGATAGAACCAAAATGGTTACTTATAAGGCGTCATAAAGATGCGCATATTGCAAATCTCCAAAACCCAACCATTGAAAAGCCGGATTGGTAAGGCATTCTTGAATTACTTCATCTTTGGGTAGTTTTTGAATATGCTTTTTCACAGAGAGGTAGCTATAGAGGGCAGGTGGCTGTTCGCCATCGGGCAGTAATAATGAGGCATACATTTTAATAGCCACGCTTAGCCAAGGAAAGTGATACGTTTCTTCGCTTAACGCCTGTTGCATCTGCTCGATGTTTTTTTGGCACCAAAGGTGCCAAAAAACACGGCCCTCCAACACCTCCTGATCAGTCAATAAGTGCTTCGTTTCCAACAAATCCAAAACAGTCTCTGGGTCGTAATCGCTAAAATTTAGTAAGCCATCCTCCGTCTCCAATCTTGGAAAAACAATTTCTACTTCATGTCCTTTCAGCAACGGTTGCAAATAGGTTAAACAAGCAATGTAATTGATCTGACAAAACAAATCATGCTCAAACCAAAGCACTATCTTAGAATGCGATTCAGACAACGTATTAATTTTCTGAAATTCCTCTACTGCTTCAGAATAATAGTACATCTTGCTATTCTGGCCGGTAAAATCAGCCAGAAACTCAGCCCGCAACTCCCAAAACGCATCACTTCCAATATCGGGACGAACAGGGCCCTGGCAAAGCATTTCACGCCACACAATAATAGGTTCTTTCAAGCCTGCCTCTACTAGCAAATCTTTAGTTGTATCCCCATTTACAATATGAAACCGATCCATCTATTTTGAGTTCTATTACCTTTGCACAAAATAAAACAAAAACAAATGCCAAAAGGTATATTCCCAATTCCTTATCCTACCAACGAAACCGTACGCAGTTATGCTCCAGGAAGCCCTGAGAAAATTGAGTTAAAAGCTGCGCTTAATGCTATGAAAAGTCAAGAAATTGATGCCCCAATGTATATCAATGGACAAGAAGTTCGTACGGACAACAAACAGCGAATGGCGCCACCACATGAGCATACGCATACGCTTGGTTACTTCCATGAAGGCGATGCGCAACATGTACACCAAGCCATTGACGCTGCATTAAATGCGCGGGAACAATGGGCTAATGCCAGTTGGGAGCATCGGGCCAGTATCTTCCTAAAAGCAGCCGACCTGATCGCAGGCCCCTATCGGGCTAAAATGAATGCTGCCACCATGTTAGGCCAAAGTAAAAATGCCTATCAAGCAGAAATCGACGCGGCCTGTGAGCTCATCGATTTTTTACGCTTTAATGCATACTACATGCAAGAAATTTATGCGCAACAACCCGAAAGTGCTGAAGGCATTTGGAATCGGCTCGAATACCGTCCATTAGAAGGATTTGTTTTCGCTTTAACGCCATTCAACTTTACTGCTATTGCGGCTAACCTGCCTGCTTCAGCAGCTTTGATGGGCAACGTAGTGGTTTGGAAACCGGCCTACACCCAAATTTACTCTGCACAAGTCATCATGGAAGTTTTTAAAGAAGCTGGTGTTCCTGATGGAGTGATTAACTTAATTTATGTTGACGGGCCAACTACTGGAGATATTGTTTTTGCCCACCCTGAATTTGCAGGTCTTCACTTTACTGGAAGTACGGGCGTATTCCAACACCTTTGGAAAACCATTGGGAACAACATTCAACAGTATAGAAGTTACCCAAGAATCGTAGGTGAAACCGGGGGGAAAGACTTCATTGTGGCGCACAAAAGTGCCGATCCAATGGAAGTGGCTACGGCGATTGCTCGCGGAGCGTTTGAATTTCAAGGACAGAAGTGCTCAGCTGCATCACGGGTCTACATTCCTGACAATATATGGACGCCGATCGCAGAACAACTCAAAGCAGATTTGGGCAGCATGAAAATGGGGAGCACAGAAGACTTCTCGAACTTCATTAATGCAGTTATTGATGAGAAAGCATTCGATAAGATTGCTGGTTATATTGATCAAGCCCGAGCAGATGGTCAAGAAATTATGATTGGCGGAAATTACGATAAAAGCAAAGGCTACTTCATTGAACCCACTGTGATTCTTACCCAAGATCCAAAGTATACCACCATGTGTGAAGAAATCTTTGGTCCAGTCGTCACTATTCACGTCTACCCGGCTGATGATTTTGAAGGGATTTTAAAAACAGTAGACGAAACTTCTCCGTATGCATTGACAGGAGCTGTATTCGCCAAAGACAGGTATGCACTTGAATATGCAAGTAAAGCATTGGTTAATGCGGCTGGTAACTTTTACATTAACGACAAACCGACCGGGGCCGTTGTTGGGCAACAACCATTTGGCGGAGCTAGAGCATCTGGAACGAACGATAAAGCGGGTTCTTATTTGAATTTATTACGTTGGGTAAGTCCAAGAACCATTAAGGAAACCTTTGTGCCTCCAAAAGACTACAGGTATCCGTTTTTAATGGAGGAATAAAATGGACTAATTGAAAGCTTGATGCAACATTTTGGGAATTGAAACGTCTAGTACGTTGCAAAAAGACAGTTTTCATCCCGCAAATGAATCGTGTCTTCACCCCAGCGAAGCTGGGGTGTTTTCATTTCCCATGAATCCATCCAGGCTTGGTGATTTCTTCCAACCAACGCTCCTGAATGTATTTATTCACCTGAATTCTGGAATCACCCCAATAACCCTGTTCATAAGGCGAATTCCATAAATCTTGACCATCCCAATTCGCGTTGATGTAAGTAACCGCCTTGATGACATCTTCATTCGCATAGATGAAATCAAAAAAAGGGTCATACCATTCAGCCCAAATAGCTTCAGGTGATTTGTTGACCAATTCTTTTCCAGCAGGACCATCTATAATTTCAGCGATGTTTCTATTTGTCAAACGAAGATTATCATAGCCCTGATTCGAAGATTCCGCCACCATAACCGGCTTTCCATGTTTTCGTGCTAAATCCAATACTTCGTTCGCCAAATCGATTTGTGTAGAGCCTTCCATCCCTTCATTTGGCGATAAAAACCAGGAATAAGCAAACCAGTCTACATACTCATCTCCAGGATAATACCGGGTGATATCCTCCCGAAACCCTTCGATAATATCATCAATTGGGGAGGTGCACGATTGCCAGACATAAGCAACGTTCTCAATACCAGCAGCACGAAAGGCATCAACAATGTGCTTGAAGGCAGCTACATAATCTTCCGGATAATAATTATTCCACTCCCCATCAAATTCATATCCAATTCTTAGGTAAAAGGCTGTCTCGGAATGGGCCATAAAAAACTTTCCTAATTGTTTTAACTCTGCATCCAACTGCCCTTCAGCGATTTCACGGCAATGATCCACGAGGTATAATCCAATTTGCACATCAGAATTGGGATAATTATTTACAGCTTTAAAAGCGTTCAATGGGCCTCCTCCCCAGTCAATGTCTTCATCAAATACTTTTTTTTTCTTGGTCCAACCCAAAGCACCATAGAAATCTTTCCTCAAAATCCCATCAAAATTGATGTACGTGGCTACACCTCCCGGAGTAGGACATGCTTTACATTCAGAAACATAATCCCCGATAGATTGCAGATCTTGACCAATAAATAGAACACGTTGTCCAGATTCTGGGACACGAGGTGTAGTTTCAGAAAGCAAGCCTTGTTGACTACAAGCGAATGTGGAGAGGAAAAGGAAAAGACATACTGGAAGTTGTTTCATAAGTCTAGATTCAATGTGCGTAAAATAGCGCAAACAAAGACACCTGCGGTTTCCGTACGTAGCCGAGATGTACCTAAATGCACCAAATTATACCCCTGTGCTCGCATATTAACCGTTTCTTGCTCTGAAAAGCCGCCTTCCGGGCCAATCAATCCTAAAAACTTAGAACCTTTTACGTCTTCCAACTCCTGTCCTAAACCATGCATCCAGTTGTCAACGGTGCACATAAACCGACTGTAGGTTTCATTTCCTGTATTTCTAATTAATTCATCTAACGTACTTAGTGGATTCAATTGCGGCAGCCAAGGGTTTAAGCTTTGTTTCGTGGCGCTTAAAATCACTTTTTGATAACGTGCAGCATTGATTTTCTTTCGCTCGCTATGATGGGTTAAAATTGGAGTAATCTCATCAACACCCAATTCTACTGCTTTTTCGAGAAACCACTCGAAACGTTCATTGGCCTTTGTGGGAGCTATAGCCACGTGTAAGTAATAAGGATGTTTCGCTTTGAGTGCTTTACGAATAATTTCTATAGATACTTTGGCTTTGTGGGCATCCACAATTTTCCCTTCCGCTACAGTGCCTTTTCCATCTATTAAATGCACCATATTGCCCGTTTCATTTCGAAGTACACGAACACAGTGGTGGCTTTCTTCCGGACTTAAAGAGACCATACTATCTGAGAGATCATAAGCAAAAAACACATTCATACAACGAATATAAGCAAGCCGAACTACTGTAACCTTTTCAAGAGCTCTAACGTCACTTACATCATCAAAACTTCACTCATGAAACATTTACATCTTTTTATTTTTAGCTTATTGGTATTTTCTTACTGCACTACTGAGCAAGACACCACCACAGAAACAGAAACTATTGAAAAATCTAACGATGAATTGGCCATAGAAGGCGTGATCCAAAATTATTTTGATGGTTGGCTAACTGGTGATACTACCCTGGTTGGTTCCGCCATGCATACAACTTGTCACCTAAAGTTTGTGCGCGACGGCAAAGTAGAGCAACGGAACAGAACAGAATATTTAAGTGGCTTTCAGCCAAGACCCCGTTTAGAAAATGCCGAAGGCCGTATTCTTAGTATTGATATTACTAGGACTGCAGCAGAAGCCAAGGTTGAACTAGAGACTGAGAATCGCTTATTTACGGATTATTTCAATCTATTGAAAGAAGGCGATCGATGGTTCATTACCGATAAAGTATCTACCAACATTTCTAAGGAATAAAAGTTATCTTGTACAAGCAATTGTCCGTCATCTAGATGGCTTTATTGCTTAAGCAGAATGAATTCACAGAATCTTCCAAAAAACACATTTCTACAACGAGAAGGTGATCTACACACTAAGGTATACTACGTTCGAAAAGGTTTACTCCGTAGTTATTCGATCGATGAACAAGGCAAAGAACACACCTTTATGTTCGGGCCAGAAGGTTGGACAGTGGGTGATGCTAGTCCCCCCGAATCGCCTGCTGTACTTTTTATCCAGGCAATGGAAGACTCCGAAGTAATCGCATTAGACAAAGACCCGCAAAGGGAGGTGGAACATGTTCAGCGCTTGTTGAAACGCATTGAAGTCCTCCAGAAAAGAGTCATCACATTGATGAGTGCTACAGCGACAGAGCGCTATCGAGATTTTTTGGAAACTTATCCAGATATTGTTCAACGGATTCCTCAAAAGTATATCGCTTCTTATTTAGGCATGACGCCAGAAATGTTGAGTAAGGTAAAACGTTCGTTGATTTCTTAATCTAGTTCAATGCATAGACTTAGTTAGAAGAATAACTTTATAGACTAACAATCTAACTATGAAAAACCTTTTCAAAATTTCGGCCGTCCTTTGGATTATTTGGGGGCTGGTTCACATTTTAGCTGGGGTCTTAACTATGAAAGGAATCCTTTCTAATGACATTTCTGCATCGGTAAGTGGTATTGCTGACGCAGTAGATCCAGCCACTTTACAATTCGATTATCCAAAAGCGGCTGGAGCCATTATTGGCCAGCATGGCTTTAACTTATTTTGGATTGGAATCGTAACCTTTCTTTCAGCATTTTGGGTTTGGAAAGGAAACAAAAACGCCATCTTTCTTGCGGCAATTACGGGAGGTTTAGCCGATCTAGGTTATTTCTTATTTATGGATTTAGGTGGTTATGTGAATTTTATGCCCGGAACGTTGATGACTATAGTTTCATCCGCGGCAATTATTTTAAGTTTCTGGGCCTATTTTAAGATGAAGTCATAAAAAAACCGCCTCGGCTTAGCCGAGGCGGGGTAAATCCTCTTCGAATCCATTTTACTCTGTCACTACCAATTCTGGTAGTATTGGCGCGGCTAGTAAAACTTCTGTACTCGCTTTTGGTGCATACTGCTTGAAATTCTTAGTGAACGCTTGGGCGAGTTTGAATAACATCGCATCATACGCTGTTTTATCTGCCCAAGTGCTTCTTGGATTCAGTACTTCGGCAGGAACTCCTGGGCAAGATTGTGGAATCGCGAATCCAAAGACTGGCATTGAAACAAAACTCGCCTGATCTAATTCTCCAGACAACGCCGCTTTAATGAGCGCACGTGTATGACTGAGTTTCATGCGCTGCCCGGTTCCGTAAGCACCTCCTGTTAGACCCGTATTAACCAGCCATACATTGGTGTTGTGCTCCCGCATTTTATCGCCTAACATACTGGCATATTCCATCGGATGCAAAGGCATAAATGGCGCGCCATAACACGCGCTAAACGTGCTTTGGGGCTCGTTGACTCCAGCTTCTGTTCCAGCCACCTTGCTGGTAAACCCACTTATAAACTGATACATCGCCTGCCCTTCGGATAATTTGCTAATTGGAGGCAACACACCAAATGCATCATAAGTGAGCATAAAGATATTTTTCGGGTGACCGCCCTTTGAAGGAAGCGCAGAATTTGAAATATGATCAATTGGATAACTCACTCGTGTATTTTGAGTGACTTCCGTATTTGAAAAGTCCACTTTATTCGTATCTGGGAAACAACGAACATTCTCCAATAAAGCCCCGTGCTTGATCGCACCAAATATTTCTGGTTCCTTTTCTGGGCTTAAGTCAATGACTTTAGCATAGCAGCCGCCTTCAAAATTGAAGACACCTTCATACCCCCAGCCGTGTTCATCGTCCCCAATAAGCTGACGCGAAGCGTCAGCGCTTAAAGTGGTTTTCCCTGTGCCCGACAACCCAAAGAAAATAGCCACATCATCTTCCTCGCCTTTATTGGCCGAACAGTGCATACTAAGTACACACTCTTTTTTCGGGAGTACAAAGTTTAAAACAGAAAATATCCCTTTCTTAATCTCACCTGTGTAGGCACTTCCACCAATAAGAATGATCTTCTTCGAAAAGTTGATAATCGAAAAGTTTTCTTGTCGTGTGCCCACTTCGTCTGGATCCGCCTTAAAACTCGGAACAGCAATCACATGCCAATCCGGTTCAAAGCGATTTAACCCATCTAGAGAAGGCTCAATAAACATATTGTGGGCGAAAATATTCTGCCAAGGCAATTCATTAATCACACGAACATTTAAACGATAATCCGCATCGGCACAAGCATAAACATCACGAACATATAATTCAGGCTGTTGCGTGTTGATATACGAACGCATTTGATCGAACAAGACATCAAAATCGGCAGAAGAAAAAGGTTGGTTAATCGAATTCCAGTCCACTGTACTCTGTGTACAATCATCTAATACGATGAAACGATCCTTGGGGGAACGACCCGTAAATTCACCAGTGTCTACCATAAGCGCCCCAGTATCATTTAATTGCCCATAACCAGCTTCAATAGAACGGTCAATCAGCTCTTGAATAGGGAGATTTCGGTACGTGTAAATTGGAGTAAAATCGAGGTAGCTTAAGTTCATTTTTTCGATGGCCATAAAGCGGCTTTTAGTTTACGCCGCAAAGCTAGAAATGGTAGTTGAATTAATGAAAAAATCGACTTGTCTAAGCTACACTATGCTTATTTTCCTAGTGCTGCTAGCATCTTCGCATAGATAGTGTTGTTTTCATACGTTCCCATGAAATATTCAGCCCCTGGTCCGAAAGCATAAACAGGAACCATAACCGCAGAATGTCCCGGAGTAGTGAATTGAGCTTGCATATCGCTATAGTCTCTCCCATTTGCTCCAAGTGCAAAACCACCCGTTTCATGATCGGCAGTTACGACCACCAATGTATTACCATCTTGTTCTGCAAAATCGAGGGCTTGACCAACAGCTTGGTCAAAATCAAGCATTTCGGTTACGATAAAGTTCCCATCATTTGCATGGCCACCCCAATCAATCTGAGCGCCCTCAGCGATTAAGAAAAAACCTTTGTCACTTTCTTTTTGAAGGTGGGCAATACTCGGTTGAATCGATCTTGGGAAAATATCGTCCCGACCATCTTTAATCGCCTTGGGATGTCCTTCAGCAATAAAATAGCCTACATTTCCCGATGTTGAAGCTAACTCGGTCAAGCTATTAACGAAGGTAAATCCTTTCGCTTCCAGCTCTGAAATAATGTTACGGTCGTCAATCTGACCTTCGTCCGGGTTTGTTCGATTTTCAAAATGACTCTTCCCGCCTCCAATAAACAAGTTTACTGGCGCTTGAACCATATCAGCAGCAATCTCATAACCCATGTTACGACTCTTCTGATGCGCATAATAACTAGCTGGAGTTGCGTGTGTAATTTTACAAGTAGCGATTAGACCGGTAGAATAGCCCTGGTTTCCGAGAAGTTCTAATAAGGTGGTCTTAGGATTTCCTTCATTGTCCACCCCAACAGCACCATTAAATGTTTTCTCACCAATGGAGAAAGCGGTTGCCCCGGCAGCTGAATCTGTAATGGGACCGCTTGTAGAGCTTGTTTTACTAAATCCAATATGCTTCATGCGTTCTAGATGCAGCGTATTGTTATTACTCAACATACCAGAAGTGATTTGGGTTACGCCCATGCCATCACCAACTAGGAAAATAATATTCTTGGCCGATTTAGGTGTTTCAAAAGCAGATGATGTTTGAACAGGGGTTACGGTTTCTGTCTGAACATTCACCTTTGCCGTACATCCTACCAGCAAAACAACTACAACTGCGAGAACCCAATTTTTCATGCTATTAATTGACTATGTATAAATTTCCGGGTATTGAACGAATCACCCCCTTTAGCTCCAAATTTAGTAAATGTGTGTTGACCTGACTAAGTGGTAACGAAGATTTAATACTGATTTCTTCGGGACTACTTGAAGTTCCAGCCAAGGCTTTTACTATAATACGTTCATTTTCAGCTAAATCTACAAATAATCGGCGTTGAGCGTTCTTTTTCACAATCGATTGTTCCCAACCTAATTGAGCGAATAGATCACCAGCCTGTTCAATTAACAAGGCTTTTTGCTGTTTGATAAAGGCATTGCATCCGGAAGAATTTTCGTCGTTGACCCTACCAGGGAAAGCAAATACATCTCGATGATAAGAAATGGCGAGATCTCCGGTAATTAACGATCCGCCTTGTTTTTTACTTTCAATAATGACCGTTGCATCGCTCAGCCCAGCTATGATTCGATTTCGCGATGGGAAATTCTCCCGATCGGGATTGGTTTCATGGGTATATTCCGAAATCAAGCCTCCATGTTTCACCATGGCCTTTGCCAACTTTTTATTGGTCGCTGGATAAATCCGATCCAATCCATGTGCGAGTACACCAATTGTTGCCACCTGATGTTGCACACAAACTTTATGGACGTATGTATCCACTCCATAAGCTAGTCCACTTACTACGATTACACCAGTACCAGCAATCTGCTCAATGAATGTCTCAATGAGTTTTCTGCCATAATTCGACATTCTACGTGTACCGACCACAGCAATCATCCGATTGGCATTTAAATCTACATTGCCGTTGAAGTAAACCATCAATGGGGCATCAGAACAGAATTTCAATCGATTCGAAAAGTCCTTGTCTAAATAGAAAATTGGTTGGATATGTTTATTTCGATCTAGAAACTTCAATTCTTTTTCAGCGCGCTTTAATGCTGCTTTTCGACTCGCAATGAGTTTCTGAGCTGTTAATTTTCCAATACCAGGAATTCGAACAAGCTCTTGAAGACTGGAAGAAAACACCGATTCTACACTGCCACAATAACTGATTAAATTCCTAGCGATTACGGGACCTACTCCATCTAAGGCGGTAATTGCGATTTGATATAAGTGCTTTGACTCCAACTTACAAATTAAAATCAAATATAATATTTTAAAATCAGAAGTATTTATAGATTTAGGGCATGAAACGAATTGGACTTATTTCTGATACACATAGTTATATGGATGACGCCATTCTGAAATACTTCACGGAAGTGGATGAAATATGGCATGCTGGCGACATAGGAAAGCTAGAGGTCACAGATCAACTGGCGGAATTGGCTCCTTTACGAGCTGTATATGGAAACATTGACAATACGGCCATTCAAGCAGAATTCCCAGAACATCAACTTTTCGACATTGAAGGTTTGAAGGTCTGGATCACACATATTGGCGGTTATCCTGGGAAATACCCCGCTCGTATTCGTAAAATGCTAGAGTCAGAACAGCCTGGATTATTCATTTGTGGGCATTCACATATTTTAACAGTCATGCCCGACAAAGAATATCAACTGCTCCACATCAACCCAGGAGCAGCTGGGAAAGTCGGCTATCACAAAATACGAACCATCGTTCGTTTCAGCATAGACCAAGGCAGAATAAAAGACCTTGAAGTCATTGAGCTTGGACGCAGAGGTGCATTATAAGTTTTCTTTTTTTAGGCTTGCATTAAACCATTGGACAACTCTCCAGTCCTAGGTATCGTATTTCATTTCAACATTCAAATAAACAAGCTATGAAAAATTGGAAAAATTTATGGATTCTAGGCCTCGGACTTATAACGTTTGCTGCCTGTAGTGATTCTGAAGATGTAACTGCTGAACCAGAGGCAGTGCTCAGTGAAACCGAAGCATTAGATATGGTAGAAGAAGCGGTATCTTTTGATTCTGGAGGATTAATGTTAGAGCTCAGTATGCTATCTGGAGATGTGGCCACTACCCTTCCGGAAGCAGAACCAACTCCTGGATTATCAGGAATGCCGCCCTCAGATTTGTGTGGTCAATCTCAAAGCAAATCTGAAAGTGGTAGTTATGAAGGTCCAAATGTAAGTTGGAGTTACCAATGGGATTGGTCTCGCGTATTATACTGTGATGACGCGCAAACTCCTGATTACTTTGATGTAGACTGGGATGCTTCTAGAAGCTATGAAGGACCTCGTGCGACTTCTACTGCTGTTGCTGATGGTGACTGGGTAGTGACTTTTGATACGGAGAGCAGCGATTTCTTCATTAAAATCTTCAACGGCGACTATTTAAGAACAATAGATCGAGCCCTTAAAAACAGAGATCGCAGTCACACGGGTACTTTAGATGTAAATATTGTTGATGTAGAAGTTCGTCGAGCCGATCAGCATATTTTAAGTGGAACTTTATTCTTTACATTATCTGGAGAAAATAACACTGGAAATACGTTCAGCAGAAGTGGTGAAGTGATTTTCAATGGTGATTGCACAGCAACTGTGAACATGGATAATGGAAATTCAAGAACAATTATTATTTGCGATTAAGCGATACAATTGACTTGAAATGAAAAAAAACCACCCCTCCGGGGTGGTTTTCTTTTGCCCAAAACTGCCAATGTGTCGACCAATAAATATATTCCATGCAACTCTGTCATTTTCAGCGCTTTACAACTGACAATTTAGCGCTAAAAATGATTAGGAATGCCGTTTGATCTCATACTAACTCAACAAAAAATACAATGAATATGTTAGTTAAGTATCGAAAAACACGTCCAACCTATTTGAATAGATTATTCGACGATGCATTCGCCAAAGATTTTTTTACTAACTACCCAACGTTAGGCACACAGACAAAAGTCAATATAAGTGAAACCGAAACGCAATTTCACGTGTACCTACAAGTGCCGGGGTTTGCGAAAGAGGACATCGATGTACATGTTGATGGAGATCTATTAAAGATTACTGGTTCGAAGGAAGCAAAAGACGAAGACAACAAGGAAAGCTTTGTGCGAAAGGAGTTTTCAGCCACAACGTTTTCGAAATCGTTTACCCTTCCTGAAAACGTGAATACTGATGAAATATCAGCAAATTATGAAAGTGGTATACTCACGTTGAGTTTGCAAAAGACAACTACGCAAGCACAACTGAAAAGAACTATCGAGGTAAAGTAAGTTTTTGAACATAAACGATAGAAAAGCCGCTAAAAGCGGCTTTTTTTTGTTTGAAGCGAACGACCTCACAAAACGAAAGCACTATGGAAAAGGCAGTATTAAATCATCAATTAGAGACCCTGCTTCAAAACAATGAAGACGTGCTTCCACTTGCGGAGCAAGTGGAACACATCCACATTCAATTCTCTGAATTAATGGAAGCAAGCCGCAAAGAACAACTTCAATCTTTCCTGAACGAAGGAGGCGATGAATTAGAATTTAATTATAGCCCAGATGCAGAAGACCTCCGCTACAACGATTTACATACAACTTTCAAACAAAGGCATGATAAACAAGTCAGCACCATCCAAGAAGCGAAAGAAAATGTGCTGACAACTAAAAAGCAAATTATTGATGAGCTGAAAGCCATAACTAAAACCGATAAAAAAAGCCTGCGCAGCTCCTACGACAAAGCCAAAAAACTACAAGAACGCTGGGAACAATCTGGTCCCAATAACAACGACGAACTCCTGCAATTAGAATCAGAATACAAATACAATATTGAACTATTCTACCACAACGCAAAAATTACTCGAGAGTTTATTCTACTCGATTTTCAAAAGAATTTAGAAGCCAAGAATGTCATTCTTGAAAAAGTAAAAGCACTCGAAGCCGAAGAAAACGGACGTATAATAGAACAAAAACTCAAGCAATACCAAAAAGAATGGTTCAGAGTTGGCCCAGTAATGCGAGAAATTCGCGAAGAAAACAGGAAAGGGTTCGACGAAGTAGTGGCAACAATAGAAGCTAAACTCGATGTGTTTTATGCTGGTCAGGAAGAATTACTTCGAGAAAACCTTAAGAAAAAAATCGACCTCTGTGAACAAGTCAATTCGATACGTGAAAACTTGAAGGAAAGCCCGAAAGATTACCAACGAGCCGCCAATGAGGTATTAAAAATACAGAAGGAATGGAAGATCATCGGAAGATCGGAAGAGAATGATCGGGTTTGGGATGTATTTCGTCAAGCCTGTGATGCCTTTTTTGAGCGTAAAAGACAATTCTTCAATCAACTTTCGGTGATTCGAAAAGACAACAAAAAAGCCAAGTTAGGTATAGTAGAACAAGCGGAAACCCTCCAAGCCCAAACCGACTGGAAAAAAACAACAGAAGCACTAATCAGCCTTCAGAAAGAATGGAAATCTATCGGACCTGCCCAACCTTCAGACGATCAAAAGCTTTGGAAACGTTTCCGAGCCGCATGCGACTTCTTTTTTAAAGCTAAGTCAGAGTATTACAACGGCTTAGACGACCAGCAAGAAGATAACCTTATCAAAAAGCAAAGTTTAATTAAGGAGCTGCAAGCCTACCAGC
Source organism: Saprospiraceae bacterium (assembly GCA_019634125.1). GTDB lineage: Bacteria > Bacteroidota > Bacteroidia > Chitinophagales > JAHQVX01 > JAHQVX01. Next base: position 468 of record JAHQVX010000120.1, on the reverse strand, counting down.
CAAATGGCAATGCTCAAGAAGCAGTTCAAATTTTACAAAACTTCGAAAAAGAATGGCAAGCCATTGGCCATGTCCCGTTTTCGGAAAAAGACAGTTTGTATCAAGCCTACTTTGAGACACTTAATAGTAAATATGATTTACTTAAAATGGATAGAGTTTCCAAAACAAGAGAGCGCTTTAAAAACAAAGTGGTGGCACTAACCAATGGTGATAATTCCAACAAGCAATTAAAGCAGGAACGCTTTAAACTTCGCCAGCAAATAGAGCGAGCTGAAAAGAAATTGGCGCAATACCAAAACAACATCCATTTCTTCTCTGGCCAGAATGCCAATCCCTTACTCAAGGATATTGAGAAGAACATTCGCCAAACAGAACAACACCTCGATCAGCTAAAAGACAAACTCCAAATGATTTATGATTTGGAAGATGAGGTAGGATAAAAATCAACACGTACTTTTGCGCTTCAAT
>JAHQVX010000119.1 GCA_019634125.1 Saprospiraceae bacterium | reverse complement strand
ATAAACGTTAAACTTTTGCTTTTAGTTATAGTCTAAGCTGTTTTGGCACGCACTTTGTATAATGAAATACATCACCCCCCCAAGAAAGAAATGCCGATGTTTGCGAAAAATGCAACATCGGCGTTTTTCATTTTAACCAATTCTTTAATGGCCTTCTACCTTACTTTAATATCGTTTAATAAGCTCGACCTAGGAATTTTTATGAGAAGGTGGTACGAAAAGACTCATTTTCGGGATAAACGTTAAACTTTTGCTTTTAGTTATAGTCTAAGCTGTTTTGGCACGCACTTTGTTTAATAAAGAACATCACCCCCCCAAGAAAGAAATGCCGATGTAGCTGTTGCTCATCGGCGTTTTCATTTTTAGTGTATTCCAATTTTTGATTTCTTTTTGGCTATAGTTTTAAACCATTCATTTTTTTTCGAGTCTAACATTTTTTGGCACGCACTTTGTATAATAAAAGACATCACCCCCCCAAGAAAGAAATGCCGATGTAGCTGTTGCTCATCGGCGTTTTCATTTTACGGCATTAAAAAAACCCCTCGGCAAAGCCGAGGGGTTTTGAATATCTACGATCTAGAACATTTAGCTCATCACTTTCGCCATCGTTTTTCCAATATCTGCAGGGCTGTTTACCACATGAATACCACATTCTGCCATAATCTTCATCTTGGCTTCTGCAGTATCTTCCGCACCTCCAATGATGGCTCCTGCATGACCCATTCGTTTTCCTTTTGGCGCTGTTTGACCAGCAATAAATCCAACCACGGGTTTTGTACCGTTTTCTTTGATCCAACGAGCAGCTTGTGCTTCTAAGTCACCACCAATCTCACCAATCATAACAATTCCATCGGTTTCTGGATCATTCATGAATAACTCAACAGCTTCTTTTGTAGTTGTTCCAATAATTGGATCTCCACCAATTCCAATAGCTGTAGAAATACCTAAACCAGCACGAACAATCTGATCTGAAGCTTCGTAAGTTAACGTTCCCGATTTCGAAACAATCCCAATTTTACCTGATTTAAATACGAAGCCAGGCATAATACCCACTTTCGCTTCGTCTGGAGTTATGACACCTGGACAGTTCGGACCAACGAGTGTACAATCTTTGTCTTCAATGAATGCTTTGGCTTTCACCATATCCTGAACTGGGATACCTTCTGTAATACAAATGATGACTTTAATGCCACTATCTGCCGCTTCCATTACAGCATCTGCAGCAAATGCCGGTGGAACGAAAATGATCGATACATCCGCACCAGTCTTTTCTACAGCTTCAGTTACTGTATTAAATACCGGACGATCTAAATGAACTTGGCCGCCTTTACCAGGAGTAACACCTCCTACGACATTGCTACCATATTCGATCATTTGACCAGCGTGAAAACTACCTTCTTTTCCAGTGAATCCTTGTACAATGATTTTGGAATCTTTATTTACGAGTACACTCATTGAGTTGAAAAATTTTTGTTGCCGCGAAGATAAGTGGAAATGCCTAAATGCGTATAGTACATATAAAAATCCCCGCAAAGAATTTTCTTTGCGGGGAGTAGATGAAATCTAGTCTGCTTAATTGACTACATATGCTTGTGAAAATTCAACGCCTGTACTATTTGGGTCCCAAATCGATAGGTTCCCTCCAGATTTATCGAAAAAGAGTTGTTCAATATTATTTCCACCAAAATCAACTTTACATGCAGCGCCAATTCGTTCTAATGGGCAAGACTTATCTCCCCATAAATCAATGGTGTTTACGCCGTCCCAAGTGCCATTATTTCGTTGATCATAGCGAGCATATCGATTAGATGGATCTCCGAAGAAATGTAGAATGGGACTTCCGTCGGTATAATTCGTAAAGTATCTACTTCCAGCAGTGAAACCTTCTCCAACGAATGGAAAGTTGTCTGAATTACCAAAAATATCATTGGTCAAGTACACTTTGTTGCTGCCATCCGCATTTGGAGTATACCACCCAAATGGCTCTGTAGGGACAACAGCAGCTCCTAAGCTCGGGTCACTTTGGTTGTAATTATAAAATTCGACTTCTAATCCAGTGTCATTGAAAATAGCCAATTGGCCATCTTTGAAATTGATGGCAGCGCCAACATTCCCCAACACACTTACACCCAAGGGACCGCTTGGATCTGTAATAGAGAAAACGCCCAGGTTTTGTCCACTAGAAACATGATACCAAGCATAGTGAGTTCCCGGTGAATTGTATACTACGATGGTCGTGCCTTTAATTTGGGCACTCGCACCAATTCCCTCAGGGAAAATATAAGCCAATTCTCTGTACGAGTTCGGTGGGATAATACCTTTGAGTTCGCATGTAGTTAAGTCGTACTCCGTGGCTAATGTTGTGCCCACAATTTTATCAGGGCGTTTCACACTTCGAACCACGTAAGAAATCGGTAAACCTGCTCGAATATCGGTAGACTCTGCTAGTTTATCGGCAATTTCTTGAATGCTAGTAGCACCTGCTAACTCGATAGAACCTTGTGCATCACCCCCGTATGCCATTACTTTAATGTTCGTATTTTCCAGTTCATTGAACCGATTAATATCCACCGATCCGGAGATCTCGTTATTAAAAGAGCTGTACGAAGCTTCGAGGCTAGTTCTCATATCCTTGGCGGATGAAGTAGACTCGATGAGCATATAAAAGATCCGACCATAGGTGACCGAATGCACAAATGTTGCTGGATTATCTGCTTGAATATAAGTACTGAGCTGTTCAGTAGTTACGCTCGGATCGAACCATTCATCATCACTGGTAGGAATGTCAAATGTCATGGTGTAATATTCTTGGTTGAGTTTGACCAAGAACCGATTGTATTTCTGCTCGCTGCTAATATCCGCACTGAAGTTCATTGAACCTCCGATTTTCGCTGTGTATGCTTCTGCATTTAAACCCATTTCAACGCCTAATTGACTTTGCGAATGAACTTGTTGAATATCTAGAACGAATTTAGAAGGCACCACACCAGTTGAAGTACTGATGATCTCATTCATGGCATTTTGGATCTCACTTTTTTTCACTTCATCTACATAAAAAAAGGATTGCGGATTACCATCGTTCAGATTATAAGAAATGGTACCATCAGCTCGTTTGGCTACTATAGGTGCAGGCGGGGCTTGATCAAGGGTTTTGCCTTGGAGTAATGAACCTGGGTATATAACGCCATCATTAGAATTGTATTGAAAGAAATCTGGCGTACCGTCGAGCAAACTCACACGAACGGTTTTGCAAACAAAACGTTCGGTTACATCTTCGTTGTTACGAACAACATCATAGTCATCATTGACCGAAGTGGTATCTGAAATGGGTTCAAGCGTCCTAGCATTTGGAAAGGATTCGGGGTCATTTCCAACTCTTAATAATTCTCCGATGGTTGCTGGGGGCGCATCTATATTTCCATCATCGTTGGAACAATAGGAAAAGCAAAGGAGGCAGCCTATAAAGAGTAGAGTAATTGTTACTTGATTTTTCATGGTTGTTTGTTTTGAGGTGGTTAATTCAAGTTGTAGGCTTCTGAAAATCGTCTCTGACCTGTATTTCGATCCCAAAAACAAATCTGATCTCCTTCACTATTGATAAATGCGATGTGTTCATCACTATTCCGGTCTGTAAATCGGAAGGCAGCGCCAATACTAGAGAAAGGTTGTTCGCCAGCAGGATTCCATTCATCAATGCCTCGGGTGACTCCAAATGACAAGTTGTCAAAACTAAAGGGAATGTATTCTGTTCCTGTGTTGTCGAATATAAACCTGAACGGTCCAGAGATGGCATCGTCTCTACAAGCAGCGGAAACCATGTTGTTAAATGCAGGGTTATTTAATACCGAACTCTGGGTTTCGAGTCGTAAAATCACACCTGGACTTGAAATTCTATACAACCCAAAAGCAGAAGTGGGCATGGAGGTATTGGCTAAAGAGAATTGAGATGGATTGTAATCGTAAACGATGAATTCGCTTCCACCATTTATGTAAAATATGAGCATGCCGGTAGCATAGTTTAACGCTGCATCTACAGCATCAGGAGCACCACCACCTAAGGGACCATTGGCATCATCATTATCGAAAATGCCTTGGATTTGATTATTCTGATACCAAGCATATCGGGTTCCAGTTTTGTTGAAGAGAATTGCGATATCTGCAGCCACATAGGTAGCTGCTCCGACACCTTCTGGGAAAGCTCCAAAAAGCCCATTAAATTGTTCTGGAAGGTTATTGACACGACCTGAGTCGCCTTCGTCATCGCTGCAGCTAAAAAATAGAGCGAATAGCACGAGGATATTGATTTTTGAAAATAGTTGTTTCATAGTTGTTTGTTTTGCGGTTACTAAAATCAATTTGCGGATTACCCCAGAAATGTCTGCAGCCAATCCAGGGTAAGTACCGCAAAAAGTGTACGATGCAAATGTGGTGTGAAAAGGCTATAATCCTTTATTTATGGGGTGGACAAAGGGTGGACGTATGATTTTTTGTCGTAGATGAAACGTGGACGCGTTGCATAAAAAACGCCTCGGCTTTGCCGAGGCGTTGTCCTTTTAAGTTCTTGCGGGAATTAGAACTCTGTGAGGACATCAATGATTTTTTGCTCCTCATAGGAAATGCCCATCTTTTTCCTTAACCGATAACGGGCTTTTTTCACGCTATCTGGAGTCACATTTAGGATGTTGGCCATTTCCTTCGTACTCAAATTCATTTTAATCAAGGCCATTAAGCGCAATTCATTTTGCGTAATGTCTGTAAACCTCGCTTTTACATTCTTAGCGAAGTCTTTATGAACACTCTCAAAGTAATTTCGAAAGCGCTCCCAATCATCATCACTTTCCAGTGTTTGATCGATCTGCCGAAGTATTCCAGAAATTTCAGGCCGGCTAGCCATGCCATTGATTTGTTCTTTTAGCGTCGTTAATAGCTCATTTTTTTGTGCGACATGTAAAGCATGAGTAGTTAATTCTCTTTGTTTCGACTCTAATTCCAACAGCGCTTTTTCTTTCTCCATCTTGCTTTGCTTGTTGCGCTGGCGAGCTAAGTAAACACTGCTTCCTAAGATGAATGTGGTCAATAGTATCCCTAATCCCAATAAGAATTTCTGTAAACGTGATACTTTCTCCCTTTCCTCAAGAAGTTGAATTTCATTCTCTTGAAAAGTAATCTGCTTTTCTTTTTGTTCGAGATCAAATAATGCGCGTTGCTCTTCAATTTCAGCGCGTTTATTCTCTTCCAATAAGATGTTCTGTACGGCTATGAATGCTTTATGGTCTTCACTTGCAGCTTGATGTCTGTTCAATCGTTCATAGGCTTGAGCCCGAATTTCATAAGCTGTTTTCAATGAAAGTTTATAATCTTCTTGTTGGCTGACCTCAATAACCGAATCCAATATGGGCAGCGCATCATCGGGTTTATTTTGTTCAACAAATGTGCGGGCCAATTCAATTTGCGTGCTAACGGCATCGGCCTTTAAATCGTCTTTTTGCTGAATGGCTAATGCTTTTTCTAATAGGGCTGAAGAGGTAGTGTATTGTTTTTTCTTTCGGGCTACAATTCCTTGTGTTCTCAAGGCATTGGCCTGAATGATGCTTTGTTTTATTTCTTCCGATAATTCCACGGCTTTCTCAAGCGCAGCATCCGCGAGTTCTAAATCGTTTTTCTCATTGTACGCATTGCCCAACGCGCCCCAAATCGCGGATTGGTAGAACTTATCGTTGTACTTTTCATAGATCGGTAGCGCTTTTTTGTAAAAGGTAATGGCCTCATCATAATTCTCTAATGCCGATTCAGCATCGGCTAAATGCGCATAGGCATCAGCAATCCGTATTTTCTTTCCTGTGCCTTCTAAGATCTCAATGGACTTGTACAAAGCCTGAAGTGCGAGTTTGTTTTTGCCCATACTCGTAAGGACTTGACCTTTGAAATCATACATCGTACCCCAATACATGGAATCAACAGTGGCTGCCCGTTCAATATTGTCCTCTGTGATATGTAGCGCGGCATCAAATTCACCTTCATCGCGTTCTAAAGTAGCTAGAGAATGGCTAACCGTTAAATATTGCAAGGGATGGTCGTTGCTTTCCGGAACGTCGAGTGATTGTTGAAAGAAGATCCGGGCAGAGTCTTTTTTAACAATCATGTTGTAGTAGGTGCCCATGTTGTAATACGCCCTGGATAAATGCAAGCCTTCCTGCTTTTCTATGGCAAGGTCGATGCCTTCTTGGGCATATTTCTTAGCCTCAGGCGGATTACTCCACACCGAGTTGAAGAAAAGTTTCGTTAAATAGGCAAACTTCAGTGAATCTGTTTCGGCTTGTTCATATAATACCTCCAAACTATCGATCACAGCTGTTTGCGAACGACTCGAAAATGGAAGTAGACATATAGCCAAAAGTACACAGAGTTGTTTTGGGTTACAATACATGGCTTATGTAAGATACGGAAAAGACTTCAGTTCTTATACCTTATGCAACTTCCGCACTTGCTTGAGGAATTCCGAAGCGAAAATAAAGTCTGTCACTTCTTGATTGTCGGTCGTGAAAATTTGATTTCGATCTCCCTCCCAATTTTTATAGCCTTGATGGAGAAATAAGACGTAATCTCCAATAGAGGTTACCGAGTTCATGTCGTGGGTATTTATGACCGTAGTCATGTTGTATTCCTCGGTAAGTTCCTTAATTAAATCATCTATGACCATTGACGTTTGAGGATCTAACCCAGAATTGGGTTCGTCGCAAAACAAATACTTTGGGTTGAGCACGATAGCTCGAGCAATACCTACCCGTTTTTGCATTCCTCCACTAATCTCAGAGGGGTATTTATGGTTTACGTTCTCTAGGTTGACTCGCTTTAAGCAGAAATTGACTCGGTCTAATTTTTCAGCATTCGACATATTGGAAAACATGTCGAGTGGGAACTTAATGTTTTGTTCTACTGTCATGGAGTCGAAGAGGGCAGTGCCTTGAAATAGCATACCGAGTTCAGTTCGGATTTCCCGTTTTTCGTCTTCGCTCAATTTATGGAACGCTCGATCATTGTAGAGAATCTCTCCGTCAGTAGGTTCAAACAATCCCACCATACATTTCAATAACACAGACTTTCCCGCGCCACTTTTTCCAATAATCAAACTGGTTTTTCCAGGTTCAAATTTTGCAGATATGCCTTTAAGGACCTTCTGTTCGCCAAACGACTTATGTACATCAACCAATTCAATCATAATAGGACGGCAGCAATGATAAAGTCAAAAAATACAATGGCGATACAGCTTTGAACAACGGCTCTTGTACTGGCATCTCCAATTTCTAAGGCACCTCCTTTTACATGGTAGCCATGATAACAGGAAATGGACGTAATTAAAAAGGCGAAGAAGAGTGACTTCACCAACATGACAAAGACCCCATATTCTTTAAAGTCGTTTAGTAAGCCAGCTTCGTATTGATCTGGAGTAAGTAAGCCGCTTGCTGAGCCAGCGACATATCCACCTAAAATACCTACAGCAGCAGAAATGATAATCAATAATGGAACCACGAAAACGGCTCCAAATACTTTTGGAGCCACCAAGTAAGACGTGGTGTTTACACCCATAATCTTCAAGGCGTCGATTTGTTCGGAAATACGCATGGTTCCTAATTCTGAAGCGATGTTAGAACCTACTTTTCCAGCTAATAATAAACAAGAAATGGTTGGGGCTAATTCGAGAATCATGGATTCACGCACCACATAACCGCCCAGTGTTTTAGGCAGAATGGGATAATTCTGAATTTGATAAGCAAACTGTACTAAGGTCACGGCTCCGATAAAAAAGGAGACAAGAATAATAATAACCAGGGAGCCAATTCCAATATTGACGATTTGGCGCATGGTTTCATTGAAGTACATATTGAATTTCTCGGGCTTGCTCAGCATGTTTTTAAGCATAAGCACATAACGCCCGAAGTGAAATAAGAATCCCATTGCGCCAAAAATATGGCATTTTAATTAAAGAATTTTATCAGAAAAGCCGGGTGGCCGATTTTTATTCTTCATTTTTATTCTAGATTTCAAATTATTCAATCTTCATCATTCAAACATGAAAGTACTTGTAACTGGAGCTAGTAGAGGTATCGGATTAGCCATCGCTAAGGCATTTGCAGCTAAGCAATATGACGTGGCGATTTCTTCGCGGAGTCAAGAGAAATTAAACCAAGCGAAAGCAGACATATTATCGAAAATTGATGGTGCGCGTGTACAAACGTTTGTGTGTGATGCTTCGAGTAAAGAAGCCGTACTAGGTTTAGCCGAGCAAATTAAATCGAAATGGGGTGGTGTGGACATTTTGGTGAACAATGCTGGGGTTTATGTGCCAGGCTCCATTGGTGAAGCCGATGAAGGCGCTCTAGAAACGATGCTCTCAACGAATTTATATAGTGCTTATCACATAACACGGGCCCTTTTGCCTATGATGCAGGAGAAGCAAGCAGGAGATGTGGTGAATATTTGTTCGATCGCCAGTAATACGCCTTATGCGAATGGGGGTGCGTATTCGATTTCGAAGTATGCCATGTATGGCTTTTCTAAGAATTTACGGGAAGAAATGAAGCCGCATGGTGTACGTGTGATTAGTGTATTGCCGGGAGGTGTTTTCACCGACTCTTGGAACGGCAGTGGAGTAGATGAAATGCGTATTATGCCTGTAGAAGATATTGCTGAGTTAGTAGTAACCGCCTGCTCTTTGAGCAGGCGGTCTGTCGTAGAAGATCTCATCGTTCGGCCTCAATTAGGCGACCTTTAGTTCTTCGAGGCCAACAACTTTTCCATTTTCTTGACGGCCTCACTATCTGGGTGGTCGGCCTTAAACGCTTCAATGTAAGAGGCTGCTTTTTCTAATTCTCCATCTACAATCAATGGCGTTACCACCTTCTCTAAAGTGTAGTCTGTATTGTGCAACGCATGGTTGAGCTGGGTAATCTCTTTGCCTAGTTTTCTATTCCCTGAGAACAGTTTCGTGTACGAATATGTATTCAACTCTGAAGGACTTGCAGTCAGCCCTTCATAGCCTTCTACCAACATGTCGAAGTTCTTTTCGATATAATCGTCGCCCCTCAACTTTAGGCGTGCATCTAGTAGACTGACTACATGGTAATTCTCGGTATATTCTTCGCCGGAAGCAATTTTTAATAGGTCTTTTTCCATCGTCTCTACAGGACTTTCTACAATTCGACCTAACTCGTTGCCTTTCTTGTCGTATACGATGAAAGTAGGAACACGGTGGATATTCAATCCTTGTTCTTCGCCTCCAGGACTTTTCTTGTACTGGTCGCGCTTATTATTTACAGCAACTACTTTCAATTGGTCACTGTCGAAATTAACAGCATCTAGTACACTATAAAATTCAGGTACATGTCGCTTACTATCGCCACACCAAGAGCCAAAAAAGGCTAAGATTTGTTTGTCTTCAAGGGCAGTGGCTAATTCGGGAGTTACCCCGCTTGCTGGTTGGTACTCGTTTTTCTTATCGAACCATTCGGAGTAAGGCGATTTGGATAAGCCGTCTTCATTCACAACACCAAGAAGCTTCTTGGTGCCATTTTCTTCGATTTCATAATTGATCGGACTGTCTTTCGCAACGGAAAGCACCGATGTAGATTTCTGGGAGCAGCTCCAAACAAGAGCAGCACCGATGCATAAAAGTAAATGTGTTTTCATGTTAGTGTGTATTCAGTAAATGCGACACTACGATTCCAGTAGCTATGGCTGCATTTAATGATTCACCGCCACCACGTTTTGGAATGCTAATCGTAGCTGTCGACATGTCTAAGTACGGCTGTTGAATTCCATTTGCTTCATTTCCAATTAAAATAATTCCAGGTTGGAGCTCTGTGAGCTGGTAAATCGACTGCCCAGCCATGGCTGTGGCATAGATGGGAAGTGTTGTGTTAGAAAGGAAAGCATTTAAGTCGGTATAGTGTGTTTTTACTCGAGCTATGGCGCCCATGGTAGCTTGAATGGTTTTTGAATTATACACATCTACGCAATTGGACGAGCAGATCACATGTTCAATGCCGAACCAGTCGGCAATTCTGAGAATGGTGCCCAGGTTGCCAGGGTCTTGTAAGTGGTCGAGGACGATGATCCATTGATGAGTTGGCAATTGGGGCAGGTCGTATTGCGGCATTTTGGCCAAAGCCAAAATGCCATCCGGCGTTGATTGACCGCTGATTTCGGCGAGAATCTTGTTACTTACAATTTGAATAGAAGTACTATCCACAGGAGGATGTTCGTTTTTAGCCAAGAAATCTTCAGAAATTAACATACTTTCGATCTCGATTGGAGAGTTCGCTAATTCTGCAACCACTTTTTTACCCTCAGCAATAAACAATTGATGTGCATGACGGTATTTTTTAATTTTAAGGCTTTTAAGTAGTTTAAGTTGTTGTTTCGAAAACATCTATATCATTTTTTTCTGTGCTGCTGTGTCCTTGCTGCAGCAAGCTGCAGCAATACCAAGCAACTCGCCGACGACGAATCCCTAGTCGTTAAGAATAGGGTAAAAATAGAAGATGCAGACCAGTTGGAGAATCCAAAGTCGCTTTCTTATGGAATTCGTAGCCAGATTCGGCCTAAAGAAAATCGAAAATTCCTAGGCACACGTCTTCCTCAATGGCTGTATAATGAAGGGTTAAAAGGTGGAATTACGGGGCCGGAAGATTCTTTGGCCACGGGCTGGGATCGGTTTTTAATGAATAACCTCGGGCAAATGCCTATTCTATTGGATAGTGTAGCGGTAGAAAGCTCTATCCGAAATATGCAGATATACATGGGCAATCAAGGTTATTTTAATTCAGATGCCACGTATTCTACGCAAACGGAGGAACGCAAAACGGAAGTTACCTATTCCATTACGGCGAATGATCAGCACAAATTCGGCGAAGCCGAATTTATTATCGCAGACTCCTCGCTGAACAGCATTATCCGGGCAGAGTTTGATATTCAGCAAGTCGTGCAAACTGGCCAACCCTTCTCTGCAGCGCAACTCGGGCAACTCCGTAGCGATATCGTAGAAATGCTCCAAGATAAAGGCTACTATAGATTCACAGCAAATTCCATTTTTGTGGAGGCTGATACATTGGGTAAAAGTGGTTATGTTGATGTGCTTTTTAATGTCATCAATGAACAAGACTCCCTCTACAGTAAACAGTTTACAATCAAAGACATCAACGTACAAGTGCGAAGCGGCTTTGCCGATTCGCTGGGCAATCCCATCACCTTCAATAACAAAAACTATTATCCCAGCTCTATCGTTCGACTCAAACCAGAAACCCTGGATCGACTCATTCAGTTTGAATCTGGAGATACCTACAGCAGGGAAGCCCATAGTGCAACCATCGACAAACTCTACGATTTACCCATCATCGAATTTGCTAACGTAGAATTTCAACTCGATACGATTCCAGGCTATTTAAACGCTTTCGTCACCGCCCGGGCAGGATCCCGAAGAGGAGTCACTTTTGAGCCAGAAATTAGTCAGCTCGATGACCGAGGTATTGGAGCGCGGGGTAAGTTGGCTTACTTCAACAAAAATTGGTTTGGAGGGGGCGAGTTGCTAGAACTTGGAGGTAGCGGAGGATTTGAGGTGATCCAAGATAACTTTTTCGGTATTACCTACTACAACCTCGAAGGAACCTTAACCTTGCCTCGACTAGTAGGCGCAAAATCATTAAACGAACGTTTCTCCCAAAATGTATTGAATCCGAAAACTACCTTTGGATTAGGATTTAGTCAGCAAAATCAAGCAGATTTATATTCCATTGACGAATACAACTTTAACATGGGCTGGGAGTTCCAAACCTCACCGCTGAACAACCATACCATTAAGTTCTTAGAGATTTCAAACTTCCGTTCCAATCCCAGTGCGGAGTTCCAAGAAACCTTAGATGCCAATCAATACCTACAAAACAGCTTCCAAGATCGGGTGATCTTCGGTGGGGGATACAACTATTCTTACACCAACGCGCCGTTGAAAGAAGACAATGAATCTTACCTCATTTTTGAAGGACTATTCGACTATTCAGGCTTGTTTAATCAACTTTTTGGCGATGATGTAGCTCCTTTTGTTCGTGCCGATGTAGATGTTCGCTATGCAAAACCATTTGGTCAGCGTACCGCCTTGGTGAGTAGACTAAATTTTGGAATTGCTCAGCCTTTACAATCTGGGGAGAGTATTCCTGCCGTGAAGCAATTTACTCTTGGAGGAAATAGTAGCATGCGGGCTTGGCAACAACGCTCATTAGGCCCAGGTGGTTATGATGTGGAAGCAGATGCCTCTGTGATCAATAAAAACAATTTAGACATTCGAAGTGATTTAAAAATTGAAACCAATTTAGAATTCCGTTTCCCACTGTCTAAACTCTTTGGTTTTGATTTGAATGGCGCTGTGTTTACAGATGCAGGAAACCTTTGGGCTTTAAGCGACCAAGATCAACGCCCCGAATCTCAATTTCAAGGCTTTCAATCTTTTGATGAAATTGCAGTAGGCGCTGGTTATGGATTGAGATTAGATTTTAACTACTTTGAAGTCCGTACCGATTGGGGATATCAACTCCGCGATCCCGCACTGCCTAACGATCAAAGTCAATGGGTAGACCAGCCATTTACGAACCGCCCGAACTTATCTTTCGGGATCGGCTATCCGTTCTAGCTGTGTTTCCTTTTTGTAAAGCCATAATTTATTGCGTAACATTATGGGACCGAAAATCCCATCATGAAGGAACAAAACATCGTAGAGAACCGCGAGCTAAATCTCGGTGAAGCCCTTATCCCTGTTGTTTTACTCATGGCCTTATTGGCATACAACATTTTTGCTGCTGATGGTGTCATGTTTGGTGATTACTCCAACCAATTAATCCTATTAATAGGCGCAGCAGGGGCGGCTGTTGTGGGACTATTTAATAAAACGACTCTTGATACCATGTTCCAGGAAGTGTTGGAAAATATTAAGAGCGTACTCATTCCAATTGCTATACTCTTATTGGTGGGCGCATTGGCCGGGACTTGGTTGGTTAGTGGTGTTATTCCCGCTATGGTTTATTATGGCTTGAAAGTCTTGCATCCTTCTGTATTCTTACCTGCATCAGTAGTGATTGCAGCAATTATTTCGATTGCAACAGGAAGTTCATGGACTACTTCTGCCACCGTTGGAATTGCCTTAGTGGGCATAGGTGCAGCTCTAGGAATTCCGGCAGGAATGATTGCAGGTGCGGTTATTTCAGGGGCCTATTTCGGAGATAAAATGAGTCCATTGAGTGATACTACGAATTTAGCTCCGGCCATGGCTGGAACAGGCTTGTTTAATCATATTCGATACATGGCCTTTACCACAGTGCCTTCTATCCTTGTAGCAATTGTTGCGTTCACTGTACTTAGTTTTACGCAAAAGGCATCTGGAAATGCAGATGTGACGGATTTATTGTCAATTATCGATGAAACCTTTACCATTACGCCTTGGTTATTTGTCGTGCCGCTGGGTGTAATTTTGCTTGTGCTCCTAAAGGCGAAACCGTTGGTGGCTTTAGCAGGTGGGGTATTGTTGGCTGCCCTCTTCGCATTTCTATTTCAACCCGATGTGCTTCAGAAGCTTTCCGATTCGAATCCAAAGTCGGTGATTAATGCCGTGCTTACAGGCGCTGATATTGAGATTGACAGAGAAGCGACATATTTATCCAATTTTTCTGAGGCTGAGGTTACCATGCTTGCAGAGTTGCAAGATGAAGGAGCGATTGGCGATACCTCGACAGATGAAGAACTAGGTCAATTATTCCCTTCTGTGACTTCTGCAACTGAACTGTCTTCTAAAGTGGAGAGTGTTCGGGGTTTGATGTTGGTTCAAAAACTGAAAGACTTATTTTCTGCGGGAGGAATGAAGGGCATGTTGTGGACGATATATCTCATCTTGTCTGCCATGGTCTTTGGTGGCGTGATGGATGGAATTGGGGCACTTTCTAGAATTACGAAAGAATTGTTGTCTGTAGCGAAGTCCACTTTTGGTCTTTTTGCTAGTACTGTAGCGAGTTGTTTAGGATTAAATGTCATAGCTTCTGACCAGTATTTAGCCTTAGTAATTCCTGGTAAAATGTTTAAGGAAGCGTATGCAGAGCGTGGATTAGCGCCTGAGAATTTAAGTAGAACGTTAGAAGACTCTGGAACGGTGACTTCTGTTCTAGTGCCTTGGAATACTTGTGGAGCTTATCAGAGTGGGGTATTAGGTGTGGAAGTGGGCCAGTATTTCTTCTATGCGATTTTCAATTGGATTAGCCCATTCATGACTTTGTTGTTTGCTGGCTTAAACTTTAAGATTCGGAAATTAGCGCAGTCTGAGGCATAAAAAAACCTCCCCAACGGGGAGGTTAAAAAGCTGCTAGAGCAGGATTCGAACCTACAAGAAGTGGTTAGCTTTCAACGAAAATTTATCCCAGTTTCTTCACCCTCGAGACAGGAGGGCATGTTTACCTATTTCATCACCTAGCAGTGTAAAAAGAAGCCTTAAACCCAAAAAAGACTCCTTTAGCTGTCGAGGGAGGATTCGAACCTCCAAGAAGCGGTTAGCTCAATATTGTTTTTCCCCTTGCTTAAGTTTTAGGAAATGAGTTTATCCCGTAATCTTCACCCTCGAGACAGGAGGGCATGTTTGCCTATTCCATCACCCGACAGTATATATTGGTTTCTATCAAAGAACTGATGTAAAGATAAAGCAATTCCTCGCTTACTTAAAAATATTTCAACAAAAAGATTGAAACTTTAGAAAACGTTTAATTTTATTCCATAAATTTAAACAATAGTTAAAAAAAGTGACGAATTATGGCTGGAAATTATGAATTTGATAATCTCGATCTGCAGATCTTAAATATCCTCATGAAAAATGGGAAAACGCCTTATAACGAATTGGCTAAAAAACTCTTTGTGTCGGGCGGTACCATCCATGTTCGGATAAAGAAAATGGAGCAAGCGGGTGTGATTCTAGGCACGCGACTCAATGTAGACCACGAAAAGCTAGGCTACGACATTACTTGTTTTGTGGGCGTCTTCTTAAAAGAAAGCGCTCAATATGAAGAGGTCAACGAACTTATGACAGCGATTCCTGAAGTGGTGGAGGTGCACTATACTACTGGTGTGTATAGTTTGTTCGTGAAGATCCTCTGTCGAGACACGACGCATTTAATGGAGGTGTTAAATACGAAAATTCAAAAAATAGAAGGCATTCAGCGCACCGAGACACTGATATCCTTAAAGGAAAGCGTACATCGACCTTTAGAAGTAATGACCGAAACTTATTAACGTCTATATACGTATTAGTGAAGACAACGTTTTTATTATTTTGATTACTACCTTCACAAAAGATGAATTATGACAAAAAAGAGTGGAATGCGCGTGTTGGAAAAAGTTAAAGTAGGCGATCTACTGGTGGCCGAGCCTTTTTTAGATGATCCGAATTTTAAACGAAGTGTGGTTTTAGTTGCCGATCACTTCGAAGATGGCTCAGTGGGCTTTGTGCTCAACAGGCCTTTACGCGTAAATATTAGTTCGTTAATCTCGGGATTTCCAAAGTTCCCTGCCCAAGTATTTGCGGGTGGGCCAGTCCAACGAGATACCGTACATTACTTACATACGGTTGGAGAAATTATTGATGGGGCCAAAGAAATTGCTAAAGGCATCTATTGGGGTGGGGATTTTGAAAAATTGAAATTCCTGATTCAGTCAGAAGTCATATCTCCGCACGATATTCGGTTTTACTTGGGCTACTCCGGTTGGGGCGAAGGCCAGTTAAAAGAAGAACGGGAGATCTACAAATCTTGGATTGTTGCAGATAGCGATCCCAACTATGTTTTTTATAATACCGATAAAGTCAATCTCTGGGAGCAAGTCTTGCAACATAAAGGCGATACCTTCTCTGTCATTTCCACCATGCCCGATCAGAATTGGGAAAATTAGTTAGTCTGCTGCGCAGTTAGTGATTAGTGAATTGGTAAATCCGTGTTTTTGCCAGCGTTAAACTTTGTTCAAGCGCCTGAACGATTATTTCTTCAGCGCCTCAATTTGTTTTGCGATCTCTTCGGCTTCTGCAGTAATGAGTGCTGCTTTTTGAACATCGCCAGAACGCTGGATGTCGCGCGCTTCCTTCATCTTCGCTAAATATTGCTTCTCTAATTTCTTGATGGGGTCTTTCTTGAAGAACATAATGTGTTTTCAATAAATACGGAATAATGGAGGTTTTAGTTTTCTTAAGTTTTCTTTTCCACAAGCGTATATAAAGCACCTATTAGGGTATTGAATTCTGTAAATTTGAAAGCTCTAAACACAAGACATTCATGCCCA
Source organism: Saprospiraceae bacterium (assembly GCA_019634125.1). Lineage (GTDB taxonomy): Bacteria > Bacteroidota > Bacteroidia > Chitinophagales > JAHQVX01 > JAHQVX01. The sequence goes on along the minus strand of JAHQVX010000119.1, from coordinate 14,812 downwards.
CATTTTCGCACTTACATTCCCATACGCAGTTTTCGTTATTAGACGGGGCATCTTCCATAGCCGGCTTAATGGCCAAAGCTAAGGCAGACGGTATGCCGGCAGTGGCATTAACCGATCATGGGAATATGTTTGGGGCGTTTCATTTTGTGAATGAAGCCAATAAAGCTGGAGTGAAACCGATTGTGGGTTGCGAGTTTTATGTGGTAAAAGACCGCTTTCAGCGGTCTTTTACACGCGGAGAAAAAGATAAACGCTTCCATCAACTCATCCTCGCGAAAGACCAAAAAGGCTATGAAAACCTATCTAAACTCTGCTCGCTCGGCTACATCGAAGGACTATACGGCAAATTCCCGCGTGTCGATAAAGACCTCATCAAACAATACAAAGAAGGCCTCATCGCCACCACTTGCTGCTTAGCCGCCGAAGTGCCTAGAGCTATCGTCAATAAAGGCGAAGAAGAAGCCGAGAAAGTATTTCTAGAGTGGCTAGATCTATTTGGAGAGGATTACTACGTAGAACTTCAACGACACGATATCGATAATATCAATGGTTCAGGTATGTCGCAAGAAGACGTGAACCAAGTCCTCATCAAGTTCGGCCGAAAGTACAACGTACCTATCATCGCTACCAACGACTCGCACTATGTAGAAGAAGAAGATTGGGTCGCCCACGATATTTTGCTCTGTGTCAATACGGGAGAAATTCAAAGCACACCCATTGGCGATGCGCGTGGGCAACGCTTCGGATTCCCCAACAGCCAGTTCTATTTCAAGACCCAAGCCGAAATGGCTCAGCGCTTTTCCGATATTCCAGAAGCGCTAGACAATACCAACCTGATCGTCGATAAAGTCACGCCACCACAAATGGCCCGAGATGTATTATTGCCGAACTACGCCCTCCCACAGAACTTTGCAAGTCAAGGGGAGTACTTAAAGTATTTAACTTTCGAAGGAGCTCGAAAACGCTATGGTGAAATCACCGCAGAAATTGAAGAACGCCTTCTATTCGAATTGCAAGTCATTGAGAACTCGGGCTATCCAGGGTATTTCCTTATTGTACAAGACTTTACCACGGTAGCGCGAGATATGGGTGTTTCAGTTGGACCAGGGCGGGGAAGTGCCGCCGGCTCCGCCGTCGCCTATTGCCTCGGAATTACCAATATCGACCCTATCAAATACGACTTACTATTTGAGCGTTTCCTCAATCCAGAACGGGTGTCCATGCCCGATATCGATATTGATTTTGACGATGAAGGCCGACAAAAAGTAATTGACTATGTGGTCGATAAATATGGAAAAGCCCAAGTGGCTCAAATTATTACTTATGGCTCCATGGCGGCTAAATCATCCATTCGGGATGTGGGTAGAGTCTTGGATGTGCCGCTTAGTGAAGTCGATAAGATCGCGAAGGCCTTTCCAGATCATTTATCAGCTTCATTAAAGAAGGTCTTAGCCGATGGAGATATCGATCCGAAGTTGAAAGGCAAACTCAATAATGATGAGCGACAAAAAGCCTACGATTTTAGGAAGATGGCCGAACGAGAAGATCAAGTTGGACAAACTATTCGCACAGCAAAACAATTAGAAGGCTCGATTCGAAATACAGGCGTGCATGCTTGTGGCGTTATTATTACGCCTGACGAGATGAGTAAGTACGTGCCTTTAGCTGTGGCAAAGGACTCGGATTTATACATTACGCAGTTCGACAATGCCGTAGTGGAGAATGCAGGCTTGCTGAAGATGGATTTCTTAGGCTTGAGGACCTTGACCATTATCAAAGATGCCATTGCATTAATCAAGCAAAAGCATGGGGTAGAGATTGACCCCGATGAGATTCCGCTCGACGATGAGAAAACGTATAAACTCTTCCAACGCGGCGATACCATTGGCGTGTTCCAATATGAGAGCGGCGGAATGCGGAAGCATATGAAAAGCCTCAAGCCTACAAAGTTTGAAGACTTAATTGCCATGAATGCCTTGTACCGACCAGGTCCAATGCAATATATCCCAGAATTTATTGATCGAAAACATGGCCGAAAACCCATTACCTACGACCTCGACGCCATGGCCGAATACCTGGAGGAAACGTACGGTATTACTGTATATCAGGAGCAAGTGATGTTGTTGTCGCAGAAATTGGCTGGCTTCTCTAAAGGCGAGGCCGATGTGTTACGGAAAGCCATGGGGAAGAAAAAGAAAGCCCTGATTGATGAGCTTTACCCGAAATTCTTAGAAGGCTGTTTGGCGAACGGGCATCCAGAAGATACTGTAAAGAAAATTTGGACAGACTGGGAAGCCTGTGCTTCTTATGCATTTAAGAAGTCGCACAGTACGTGCTATGCGTATGTAGCCTTTCAAACAGCTTACTTAAAAGCCCATTATCCGGCTGAGTTCATGGCTTCTGTCCTGACCCACAATATGAGTGATATCAAGAAGGTGACCTTCTTCATGGACGAAGCCAAGCATGCGGGTATTCCTGTGTTAGGGCCAGATGTGAATGAGAGTATTTACAAGTTTAATGTAAACGACGAAGGCGCGATTCGCTTTGGCCTAGGCGCGATTAAAGGCGTTGGTCAGAATGCAGTAGAAGATATTATTGCCGAACGGGAGAATGGAAAGTATACCAGCATATTCAACCTAACAAAGCGGGCCAACCTGTCTTCGATGAATAAACGTACGTTGGAAAGCCTAGCTTGTGCTGGTGCTTTTGATGCCTTTGAAGGACATCGGGCGCAGTACTTCTATCAGGCGCCTGGCGATAGTGATCACCTCATAGCTAAGGCATTGAAATATGGGAATAAAGTACAGCAAGAAGCCAATTCCGCGCAGCAAAGTCTCTTCGGTGGAGCAGGTATGGAGGAAGAAGTACCAGAACCTAAAATGCCAATTGCTCCAGAATGGTCGCTCATTGAAGCCCTCAATAAAGAACGGGAAATGGTCGGCGTATTTATTTCTGGCCACCCGCTCGATAAGTTTAAGCTAGAATTCGAGCAATTTACCAATGTGTCGCTGAATAATTTGGAGTCGAAAAAAGATCAAGAAATCCGAATTGGTGGCGTGGTGAGTAAAGTGCAAGAGAAATATACGAAGAAAGGCGATCGATTTGCCATCTTCACGATTGAAGATTACCATGGCAGTGTGGAGATTCCACTGTTTTCTGAGCAATACAATCAGTATCGTTTTATGTTGCATGAAGGCGAGTTACTGTACATTGAAGCTAATTATCAGAAACGTTGGCGAGATAGTGATGAATATAGCATTCGAATAAAAGCGATACACCGATTAGACAGTGTATTAAAGCAATTTACTAAGGCCTTGCAGGTCAGTGTAAGTTATCCGAAATTGACCGACTCAATGGTTGGTGAGCTGGAACAGATTTTCAAAAAGCATAAAGGCGAAACACAATTGGAATTTTTCTTGTTTAATGGCAATTCGAAAAATGGAATTCGCTTATTTTCGCGCAGCAAAATGATTGGGTTAAGCAAACAATTGCTGAACGATTTGGAGACGATTGACGCGGTAAATATCAATTTGTTGAAAACTTCTAGACGCTAAAAATGAAGTGGGAACTTTTTGGTTCCATAGTTGTTATAGGAGTAGAAAATAGAATTTTAAACGATAAACTAAATATAAAATGGCATTAACATTCACAGATGCAAATTTCCAAACTGAGGTATTGGATCAAGATCAGGTAACATTAGTAGACTTTTGGGCAGAGTGGTGTGGACCTTGTCGCATGATCGGGCCAGTTGTTGAAGAATTAGCTACGGAGTTTGAAGGCCGTGCTAAGATTGGAAAGGTCAATGTAGATGACAATCCTGGCGTTGCTTCTCAGTATGGGATTCGTAGTATTCCTACCTTGTTATTCATCAAGAATGGCGAGATTGTAGACAAGCAAGTAGGTGTTGCTCCAAAGTCTGTTTTACAGCAGAAGTTAGAGGCCCACATTGGCTAATTTGGTGTTGAAATGAAATCGACCCCGCCTCGGCAAAGCCGAGGCGGGGTTTTTTCATGTACATCGATAAAAACATACTTACATTCGCAGTATGATTGCTTTCCCCAATGCAAAAATCAATCTTGGGCTTTACATCACTGGCAAACGCGATGATGGCTACCATAATATCGCGAGTATTTTCTTGCCCATAGGGCTAAAAGATGCCTTAGAAGTATTGCCCTCAAATACCACCTCACTGAATATTCATGGGATGGATGTGCCAGGAAGGGAGGAGGATAATTTGTGTTGGAAAGCTTATAAGTTGTTAAAACAGGATTTTGACATCCCTCCGGTTGCTATTCATTTATTGAAGCACATTCCCATGGGTGCTGGCTTGGGCGGAGGTTCTGCCGATGGGGCGTTTATGCTCAAACTGCTCAACGAGCAGTTTGAGCTCCGTTGTTCGACTATACAATTAGAAGACTATGCCGCACAATTAGGTTCAGATTGTATTTTCTTCATTCAGAATACAGCTGCTTATGTGACTGGGCGGGGCGAGATCATTGAGGGCTGTCCCCTAGACTTATCCGGCTATCAAGCAGCTTTGGTTTACCCAAAGCTGCATATGAGTACCGCAGAAGCCTACCAGTATGTACAACTATGTCAGCCTAATCTAGACTTAAAGCAACTTCAGAATACCGACCTAACAAAAGTGGAGTTAATCAATGCGTTTGAACAAGTCTTTTTTCAAAAACATCCACATACCCAAGACATAAAAAGCATGCTCCAAGATAGTGGAGCCATTTATGCTTCTTTAAGTGGATCAGGATCGGCTTTCTATGGTATTTTTGAACGCACTCATTCAGATTTCACAGCGATCAAACATTTCTGTTTAGAACATAACTATGATTTTTTCTTGACGAATATTCTATGAGTCCAATCGAATTAAATTTTAAAGTCCATGGCGCTGGGAAGCCCATGATTATTATGCATGGCTTATTTGGCAGTTTAGATAATTGGCAAAGCCTGGTGAAGAAAATTGCCGAGCACGGCTATCAAGTTTTTACGCTCGATGCTCGAAATCACGGAAAGTCCCCACACGTGGCGGATATTGACCATTCGTTAATGGCCTTAGATGTCAGTCAATTCATTGCGAGTCAGCAAATTGAAGCACCTATCGTTGTAGGACATTCAATGGGTGGGAAAACCGCTATGCAATTGGCCTTGACTCAGCCAAACCTGATCGATCAACTTGTGGTCGTGGATATTGCGCCTCGCCCATACAGTGCACACCATACTACGTATTTTAAGGCGATGAATGAATTACCTGTGGCCACATTACACTCAAGAAAACAGGCTGATGAAATGCTCTCGACATTAGTTCCTAATTTGGCCATTCGACAATTTTTATTGAAGAATTTAGTCCGAAGTACTCCGGGCTTTCGATGGAAATTCAATTTGGAGGCCTTGGAAGCCAATTACAATAAACTTATTGGTGGGATTTCTACGGACAGGACTTTCGAAGGGCCAACATTGTTTATCGCTGGTCAGCAATCTGATTACATTTCGATCGCTGATCATAGTTCGATTCAAGCCGTATTTCCTCAAGCACGTATTGAAACCATTGAACATGCTGGGCATTGGGTGCATGCAGAACGACCTGAAGAATTTTTAAATACATTGCTTAGCTTTATCCAGTAAAACACCACCGTGGCACATTCTGAAGACCATATTCCTCATAACCACTTGCATTTCCCAGAGGAAGAAATGCTTGAACGAAGTCAGGCTTTTTATGAATTACTCGATCAACGAAGATCTATCCGATTTTTCTCAGATAAGGATGTGCCTGTAGAGGTCTTGGAAAATTGTATTAAAGCTGCTTCTACTGCACCTTCTGGCGCTCATAAGCAACCTTGGACATTTTGTTTGATTAGCAATTCGGAGGTAAAGTCGGCCATTCGAAAAGCAGCGGAAGAAGAGGAGTACACCAATTATAATGGTCGGATGAGTGAACGTTGGTTGGAAGATCTGAAGAAGTTCGGCACAGATTGGGAAAAGCCATTTCTAGAAATTGCCCCCTACTTAATCATTGTGTTTAAGAAGAGCTATGACCTCACTGAGGCAGGTGAAAAAACCAATAATTACTATGTGAATGAGTCGGTAGGCATTGCTACTGGAATGTTGTTGGCTGCCTTGCATAATGCTGGATTAGCTACGCTTACGCATACCCCAAGTCCGATGAATTTCTTGGCCGAAGTATTGGAACGTCCGAAGAACGAAAAAGCGTTCTTGTTGATTCCGGTGGGTTATCCTACGGAAGACTGCACTGTGCCTAACATTGAGCGCAAAGGTTTGGACGATATCCTTGTACGCTACTAATTTCTCCTAACGTACTGATTTTCTTAGGGAAAATCATATCTTTGCAGCCCATTTCTCAATGATGGAGAAAGGGCGACGGATTTTTATTAAGTAATAAATTAAAAACAAGCCAATGGCTGAAGAACAAAATTTAGAGCCGCAAGAAGCTGAAAACCAAGCAGCTACTGAGGTGAAGGAAAGTGCAGCAGCAGCTCCTGCTGAGGCAATACAAGAAGCTCACGACGATTTCGACTGGAATGTAGACAAACGTCACGTTACACAATACAGTGAGCAGGAAATCAAAGATTTACAAAGCTTTTACGATGGATCTTTAAATGATATCAATGATAATGAAATCATTAAAGGTACAGTTGTCGCATTAACCGACTCTGACGTTGTATTAAACATCGATTTTAAATCGGATGGTTTAGTATCTCGATCTGAGTTTAGAGACCTCCCTGATCTAAAAGCAGGTGATGAAGTAGAAGTATATGTTGTTTCAAAAGAGAACAAAAAAGGGCAACTTGTGCTTTCTAGAAAGAGCGCGAAATTATTACGTGCATGGGAAGATATTGTTAAAGCTCACGATGAAGATACTGTTGTTGAGGGTAAAGTTGTTTCTAAAACTAAAGGTGGTCTTATTGCCAATGTATTTGGGATGGAAACCTTCTTGCCTGGTTCACAAATTGATGTGAAACCAATTACAGACTATGATGCCTACGTTGGTAAAACGATGGATTTCAAAGTTGTTAAGGTGAATCCAATCATTAAGAACGCAGTAGTTTCTCATAAAGCATTAATCGAGAGCGATCTTGAGTCTCAACGTGCCGATATCATCTCTAAATTAGAGAAAGGTCAAGTACTTGAGGGCGTTATTAAGAATATCACAGACTTCGGTGCTTTCATCGATTTAGGTGGTGTTGATGGTTTATTATACATTACTGATATTTCTTGGGGGCGTATTAACCACCCGAATGAAGTATTGGAATTAAACCAAACGATTAAAGTAGCAGTACTTGACTTCGACGATAACAAAAAACGAATTTCTTTAGGTCTTAAGCAACTTCAAGAACATCCTTGGAGCGTATTGAGCGAAGATATTAAAGAAGGTTCAAAAGTGAAAGGAAAGATTGTGAACATCGAGGATTACGGAGCATTCTTAGAAGTTACTCCGGGTGTTGAAGGTTTAATTCACGTTTCTGAGGTGTCTTGGAGCAACCAGCCGATCAACTCCCGCGACTACTTCACAATGAACGAGGAGCACGAAGCAATAGTGGTTACTATTGACCGCGAAGAGCGTAAGATGTCGTTGAGCTTGAAGCAACTTTCTGAGGATCCATGGAGCCAAATTGAAGGTCAATTCCCAATTGAGAGTAGCCATAAAGGTGAAGTGAAAAACTTAACGCCGTACGGGGTATTCGTAGAGTTGGATGAAGGAATTGGTGGAATGGTTCACATTTCTGATTTGTCATGGACAAAACGCTACAACCACCCAGCTGAGTTTGTTAAAGTTGGTGAGGATTTAGAAGTTGTTGTTCTTGAAATTGATAAAGAAAACCGAAAATTGACCTTAGGTCATAAGCAAATTGAGGAAGATCCATGGGATAGCTTCGAGCAAGTATTCCCAGTAGGTTCTATTCATGAGGCTACTTTAATTTCACAAGAAGATAAAGGTGGCATTGTTCAGCTTCCATACGGATTAGAGGCTTTCGTACCTACGAAGTACTTGAAGAAGGAAGATGGATCCATGGCTAAAGTAGAAGAGACGATTTCTGTGAAGATTCTTGAGTTTGAGCGTAAAGACAAGCGAATTATCGTTTCTCATACTGGTGTATGGAAAGATGAGAAGGATATGGAAGTACGTAATGAACGTAAAGCGACTCGTAAGAAGATGAAGGATATCAATGAAACTAGCGAGAAGAGTACTTTAGGTGATTTAGATGTACTGAACCAGCTTAAGGAGAAAATGCAGAAAGCAGAGAAGAAGTAATTCGGATTGTTTTCTAAAAGATAAAACCCCTCCCGCCAAAGGCGGGAGGGGTTTCTTTATACAACAAAGTCTGAGTTAAATTATTGAGCTGTATTCCAATCAGGCATAATCGCATTTTCAACTACAACAGCTCTATTTTCGCCATTGAAATCAGCTACAACAATATCTCCAATAGAACTATCATTCGAGCGATTCGTGAAAATAAGTTGTGCACTAGTTGGGCTAAATCGAGGATCTACATCCACGGTGCCATCTCCCGGGCAGCCATCAGGCGATACGAGCTCACTGGCTTGGTCATCAAAACTATAGCGGAATAATTTCGTGCAAAACTGGCGGTAGTCCTGATTTTCCTCTTCAGAAACATCGTAACTATAAATCAGGAATTCTTCGGTATCATCAATATCTAAGCCACCAGCAGCGCCGTCTACGTTAGACAAAATCGTTTCTAATTCATTACCTGAGTCATCAATAGTTAATATAGAGGCTTGGTAACCATTTAAGTCGTTGACTTTAATGGCGATTAAGTCATCACTTGCCGGACTCCAGGCACACTCGGTAATAAACTGATCTGGTGAAGTAGAGTAGAGCTCGTCTAGCCCACTTCCATCCGCATTGATGACAAAGAGCTTATTAAAATTCGGGTAGATCAATCGATCGCCATTTCCTGACCAAGAAAAGTCGATTTCAGACGCTCGGAAACCGGTTACTGGAATGCTTGTTACTTGAGTCAGTTCACTGCCATCTGGGCGCTGTGTGAAGATGTGTGTCTCCGAACCTACATTCCTTAAAAAGGCAATTTTCGAATTATCTGGATTTTTACGCGGCCGCCAGCTACTAATATTTGGATCAGTTACTCGGAAAGTACTATCAACGGCTCCTGTTTTATCTGTACTGTAGATTACAAAGTTGGAGTTCTCTTGGCGGACGTATAGAATTTCACTTGCTGGGAAATCTTTGGTTCGGAAAACAAAGGCGGAACTCAGTACTTCATCATTTACCCCATCACTTACCCCGATTTGCCAGGTATAATTGGTGGCGAAGTTTAAATCAAAGGCATTGGCTGTAAACGTGGTGTCTGAGATGTTCTCGTATACAATTTCATTCGCCTGTCCAACTTCCGAAATAATCAGTCGGTAGGATAAAATATCCGTCTCATCTGGGTCTTCTGCTGAATTCCAAAGGAATTCAGCTAGAACAGGCACATTTTGCTCATTATTAGTGGGGGTCAACAGATTTACAGCAGATGGCGGGCGATTATTCGCATCATCTCGTTGAAGTTCAATTAAGACATCAGATGTTTGGTCTGGTAGAATAGTAGTAGATACAAAGCGAGCCAAAAAGCCATCTTTTGTAGCTTCCACTGAATAGTCGCCTTCTGGAACTCCCTCTAAAGAAAATAAACCAGCGGCATCGGTAAAACCAAAGGCTACTCCCGGGGTTAGCTTGATTTGTGCATTTTCGATAGGTAGACCAGTAGCTTCCGAAACTACTATTCCATTCAGTGTTCCAGAACCGAGTGCTGCAACCGTATCTTCATCACAGGCTAGCGTAACTGCAAATAAAAGTGAAGTGATATATACAAATGTTCTTTTCATGACTAAAGTTTTATGGAAGCGGGGTAGAGATAGTCTTCTCCGAATTTAATTTTCCTAGGTAAATATTTGCTCCGATCCCTAATGAAAAGTAGTGATCATCTCGTCTACCGTTAATTAGATCGTCTACCTCATCCGAGAAAACAATATGGTGCTTTACTTCTCCCATTATTCCTAATTTAGGCGTGCTCAGGTATTCCAAGCCAACGCCATATTGGCCTTTGAAAAAATTACCACCGCTAAAATCGAAACCGAAACTTTCATTTTCAAGGTAATAGCCTAATCCTCCTGAGATGTATGGAGTGAGCTGTTCATACGGCAAAATATTGTACAATGCTTCAATACTCACATCATTAAAATCACGCTGAAAGCCATTTTCAACAGATAGCTGACTAATTCCTATGTTTGCTCTTAAGCGAAATGCGTCTGATAGAGCTTGATCGAGTGCGATTTCAGCACGAGGGTTAATATCAGAGTTAGAGAAATCCCCGTCGTATAAAGAAGCACCAGCGTTGATTTTAAAAGCATTGGCAGTTCTTCGTTCAGTAAAAAATCTATCGTACAATTTTGTGTCTGCTGCAATTTGTTTTTCGATATTGTAGTCTTCTATGAGTTGTTGAATTTCTGTATCACTACCTTGTGCGGGCCAGAGTCCGTCAATGATTCCTTCAATAACCAAGGCTTCTACAGCTTTTTCAATGGCCTCGGTTACTGCTAATTGCGACGGTTCGTTGTGTGTATATCCTGTTTCTGCCTCTAACAACCTACGTAGCTTAACGAAACGGAAAAAACCGCCATCTAAGGCTTGAGAAAGAATGGTCTTCGAAGTATAGACGGTTTTTAGTACCCGGCCTGTGCTTGTAGAAACGGCTCTTAAATAGACGGTTACTCGATCTTGTCGGTATTGGGTACTAGCACCCGCTCCAAAATAACGCACTCCTGCACCTCCTGTAATAATATTCGCATCATAAGAGATGATCCCTCCTTCAAGTAAGATACCGCTAAATAATAAAGGTGGGAGTTCTGGTTGAGGGACATTTGGATTTTTGCGTTGTTCCCGTTCTCGTGTAGAGAGAATAATTTGCCGTTCAGTTGTTAAATTTCCAAAGTTTTCCCGCTCTAAAGGGATAAACCAGCCTGAATCTTCCATGGCTTTGATTAAGATAGAAGTGGCACCTTGTGTAACAGCTGTGCTGAAAGTAGAACCTGTTTCTGTTGGCTTATATTGTCCTGATTGGTCGCGGAATCGATATACAGAGGCTTCAACTTTTTGTACTGGTGGCGGGAGTTGTAGCAAGCTATCGGTGAAAGTAGTAGACTCTCCAAGACGGGCTTGCTGTATTTTAACAGGTTGATTAAAATACGTGCCACAACTACATATTAGTAGGAGTAAGCTGAAGCTGCTTATTAGTTGAGTAATACGTGACATGCTTGTCGTTTAGGATTAATCTGGAATAATGATCTGACTTTGATCTCCAGTTTGCGTATCAAGAATATTAATGACTAAACCTTCGCTCGAAGGAAAAATTTCTAAAGATAATGAGCCGAAGGTGAAGTTTCCTGGCTGAAGTCCATCTTGTCCGAATGTATCTGTGAACAGTTGCCTAGAAATCGAATTTAAGAGCTGTCGATTTAAATCTTCCGTGAATTGATCTAGGTCTGATTGGTCATCATCAAATCCACTAGCTTCCTGAAAATCATTTTGTGAATTGGCAGAGTTTAACAACTGTTGGTAGTTAAAAGTATCACCTCCAAAATTTGGGTTTTTTGGGGTGTATACTAAAGCTTGTCCGGCCGCTGTGTGTGCGAAAAACAATACGAAAAATAGTAGGAAAATGTTTTGGATTAACTTTTTCATATCATGAATTTAGTAGATTTTGAGACTATTTATATTATTTTTTTGGGTTTTTAAGTATAGCTCTGTTCTTGCCAGTGCTTGCTTAACTAGATTATCTAAGTAATCATATCCAGGTTGAGTACGTGCTTTAAACACTTCCCGATTACCTATTTTAACGGTAACTAGAGTGGTTCTTCCAATCGGTGGGGTTTCTTCTACATAGGCTGTTTCCTTATTGTCTTTGTAGAGCTGTTGGTACCGATTATAGTATTCGTTATAAAAGTCGTTTCCGAGTTTGGTTTTGGTATTGTCGATGACAATACCACTAATTCGTTCATCGAAGAAGTTTACAGCTTCTCTTTGGGAATTTACTTCCTTGAGCTGATATTCTTTTGAGTTTTGGTGAATTAAAATAGTATCCTTTTCGTAGACAAGAATATCTACGGTTAGTTTTTCTCCTTTGAGGAGATTTTGCGTACTAGCCGAAAGGTTGGCAATATCTCCAGGTTGCATTACGAGTCGCCCACGTTTGGAGGCACTTGAAGAGTTAGTATCGCCAGATTTTTCTACTAAAACTACGTAGGTAAGTCCTTTTACGAATGGAGTAGCATTTCGGAGTAGTGGTTGTACGCGCACATTTTGCTCTACCAATTGGAACAGAACTTTACTTTGAATTTCGTTGGTTGCTTCAACCTGAGCAAAGCTCAGGTTGGAAAAACACATAAGAGCTATCGAAAGAAGATAAAGCTCTTTGATGGGAATTTTCATGGTTAGAAACTTCGAACGATCATGGTCATGTTGTCGCCAGTTTGAGTGATCGTCATGTTTTCAGTAAGTTCATTCGAGCCAAACTTATCAATGAGGTTGTTGTTCCCCGTTTGAATTGTTTGGATATTAATAGCAGAATTAGAGCTGAAGAATGGAGTGCTTTCTAGTAGTTGGTTGCGGTTCCCAATTTGACTAACATCATAACTGATGATAGAAGGACTATCGATGAACAGCTCGGCTGAGTTGGTGTTACCGAATTGATTCACAGTAATGGTAGAAGTGCTAGAAATTGCTGCAATAGATGAATTGTTGTTGTCACCTATTTGAGTAATAAAAATTTCGTTATTCTGCGGTAGGGCAGAAGGTGTTTGTGTGGCAAAAGAAATAGAGCCAGTTTGGGCAATTTCTTCTACAGTGATGACTTCAGGTTGAGAGTCGGTTTGAGCAGCAGCGGGAAGTACGAAAGCAATGAATGTTGCTGCGAGAAGAATGTGAAATACTTTTTTCATAGCGTTCGTTTTTGGTGTGTTAAGAAGATTCCCCCCGCCAGAGGCGGGGGGAATATAAATTTACTAAAATTATGGGCTAACTTGTAAAGTAGTTGCAGTATTTCCAATTCCGATTTGTGTGATAACATCCATGTTACCTGATCCAAAGCTAAATTGGTCTACATCTGCAGAATTTCCGATTCCAGATTGAGATACCATTGAATCGTTGTTGGCTCCAAATTGGAAAACATCACTACCGTTGAATGCACCTACTTGAGTTGCTTCGGCAGTATTGTCGATACCTACTTGCTCTGTTAATGAAACGTTTAATAAACCTTCTTGAGAAGTCTCAGAAGAGTTTCTATTACCAAACTGGTCTTGAATATTTACATTCAATACTCCGTCTTGTGCAACAGATGCTTCGTTTCTGTTTCCTTCTTGGATTTGAGAACTGTAGTTGGCATCACCTTCTTGAAGAGCATCAGCTTCGTTTCTATTACCTAGCTGACCTTGCTCAGAATAGTTAAGTGTTCCATCTTGGAATGCGTTAGCTACGTTTCTGTTGCCAATTTGTGCTTGTACAGCAAAATTATCAGCACCTGCCTGGATAATGGTTGCTTCATTTCTGTTCCCTAACTGACCTTGAAGAGCTGTGTTGTCAGCTGCTGGGAAAAATCCTTGGTCAACGACTGCGCTGTTCTTATTACCTTCTTGGTATTGGTCTGAATAGTTTCCACCACCAGAGCTCAAATCGTTTTGGTAAGAAATTGCGAAGTTCTCATTGCCAATTTGTGTTTGATACGCCTCATTGAAAGCATCACCTTGGAAAATGTAAGCTTCGTTATCATTTCCTTCTTGGTACTGATCTGCCCAATTTAAAAGACCATCTTGTACTACTTCTCCATAATTACGACTTCCGTCTTGAACTTGGGTGGAGTAATTTAAAAAGCCTGATTGTGTTGACGTTGCAAAGTTTCCGTCAGACTGATTCGGACCAGAATTTTGGTCTTGAAGTGCCGTGTTGCCAAGGCCAAATTGAGAGGTAGTAGCGAAATTGTTGTCGAAACGTTGTTTTTGCCAAGAGTAGTTACCGTCACCTATTTGTAAGGTAAGGGTAGTGTTGTCTTCAGCATAACCAACTCCTACGTCGTCGATAGCCGTGTTGACATCACCAAGTTGTACATTTTCGGAATAGTTACCATCACCTAATTGTGAAATGGTTGAGCTGTTTGCGCCACCATCTTGATACACTTGTGCATCATTGTCTAGTCCTCCAATTGGAACGTTCATACCATCCTGATCTACATCAGAATCGTTTAAGTCACCAAATTGAATTACATCTGCGTTGTTGCCGCTACCGTTCTGATAAGTGTCATTTGTGTTTTGAGCAGTAGCATAAGAAATTGCACCTAATAATAGTGCAGCTGAAAAGATTACCTTTTTCATGCGTTTGATTTTGGGTTAATTAATTCGTACGTAAAAATGGGAATAAAATCAGAAAGTAGTCAAAGAATAAACTAGGAAGTTAAAAACTCACCGATTTCAGTGAACTACTTTTTTTATGTTGAATCCCCCTTCCGTGGCCAAATATAGAGAAAAGATAACTTAAGTGTACATTAAAGAAGTGTTAATTTTACAAATAGCTGGTGTATTCTAGGAATTAGGGAGCATTTTTTTATATTTGCAGCCCATTTTGGCCTCGTGGCGCAACTGAATAGCGCATCTGATTACGGCTCAGAAGGTTGCAGGTTTGAATCCTGCCGAGGTCACAGAAGAAATCCCCAGCCACAGGCTGGGGATTTTTCGTTTCTAGACTATATTTTTTAGGCACTAGCCAATAGCCATT
>JAHQVX010000118.1 GCA_019634125.1 Saprospiraceae bacterium | reverse complement strand
TTCAGTATGTGTGAAAGTTATTCTACAACTTCTACTTCAGGTTGTTCAACATCTAATTTGTTAGGACAGCCTCCTTTGTTGCAAGAGCTAAGAGCAAAAACAGCAAGGATACCGAGAACTGCTAGGATATTTTTAATTTTCATAACGGGTTTTTGTTTCGACAAACTAATTAATAATACGTTTTAGAAATCGATTTATTGTATGCGAATTCATTTTATTGCCATAGGCGGCGCCATAATGCACCAGCTGGCTATTTGTTTACAACACAAAGGTCATACCATTTCTGGTTCCGATGATGTAATTTTTGATCCAGCTCGTTCAAATTTAGCAGATGCAGGCCTTCTTCCTCCGGAAGAAGGCTGGTTCCCCGCAAAATTAAACCCATCTATTGAAGCCATTATCCTTGGAATGCACGCCAAAGTCGATAATCCGGAACTCAAGAAAGCGAAAGAACTCAAAATCCCCATTTATTCCTTCCCAGAATTTATTTATAAAGAAACCGCAGATAAAACGAGAATCGTTATTGGTGGAAGTCATGGTAAAACCACCATTACATCCATGATTACCCATGTCTTCCAAAAGTTGAACGCCAAATTCGACATCCTTGTTGGAGCTAAAGTTCCTGGCATCGATCAAATGGTACAACTCCATAAGGATACCCAAATCGCCATTATTGAAGGCGACGAATACTTATCCTCGCCCATAGATCTTCGCCCGAAGTTCATTCACTATAAAGCCAACATTGCAGTTATCAATGGAATTGCATGGGACCACATCAATGTATTTCCTACCTTCGAAGCCTATAAACATCAATTCGAATTATTCTTAAACAGTTTAGAGAGTAACGCTACAGTGTATTACAACGCCGTGGATGACCAAGTCGTTGAATTGATTAAACAGTGGCCAGAACAACTAAATGCCTTCCCATACAGCATTCCGAATTATACTGTGGATGGTTTGGCTTCTATTATTCATCATAACGGGAAAGATTTTCCATTGTCCATTTTCGGAAAACACAACATGAATAATTTAGATGCTGCGCGGAAAATCTGTACAACTACAGCCAATATTTCTGATGAAGAATTTTATTCGCTGATTGCTGATTACACTGGCGCAGCACGAAGATTGGAAGTCATCTACAACCAAAAAGACACGGTATTAATCAAAGATTTTGCGCACGCACCATCTAAAGTGACCGCATCGGTGAAAGCCGTGAAAGAGGCCTTCCCCAATCAAGAAGTGGTGGCATTCTTTGAGTTACATACCTACAGCAGTTTAAACCCTGATTTCATCCCCCAATATGCTGGAGCATTAGATGCAGCCGACAAAGCTTTTATTTTCTTCGATGAACATGCCTTAAAAATTAAAAAACTACCCGATTTGGCCGTTAAGGCAGTACAACGGGCATTTAACAATGACAAAATTGAAGTCATTAACGATAAAATTCGCCTACAAGAAATCGCGCTGAAACAAAGCGATGTCGGGAAAGTATTTTTAATGATGAGCTCTGGAAGTTGGGCAAAAACCGATCTCCTAGAGCAAATGCGTAAAAAATTGGATGCATAACAGCTTCCATTCTTTATTTTTGAGATTGAATTAGGCCTTTGCAGAAACTACTCGTAATTATTCCAACCTATAATGAAGCAGAAAATATTGCTGAAATGCTCCAACGTGTAATGGAGTTACCCAGCCATTTTCATGTGTTGGTAGTAGATGATAATTCTCCAGATGGTACAGCTCGAATTGTAGGTGCGACTGAACGAGAATTTCCTGGCAAAATTCATTTATTAGAACGGGAAGGCAAGTTAGGTCTTGGCACAGCTTATTTAGCCGGCTTCGAATGGGCACTTCACCGGAATTACGACTATGTATTTGAAATGGATGCGGATTTTTCCCACAATCCGAAACACCTGGAGCGCCTCTATTCAAAAGCTAAGGAAGGCTATGATGTAGTAGTAGGCTCCAGGTATATTAAGAAAGGACGAATAGTTGATTGGCCATTAGATCGATTAATTCTGTCTTACGGTGCTTCTATGTATGCCCGCTTGATCACGGGTTTACCAGTAAAAGACCCTACAGCTGGTTTTGTAGTTTACAATGAAGGCTTTCTGAGGCAATTAGATATGAATCGGATAGATTCTATTGGTTATGCCTTCCAAATTGAAATGAAGTATGCAGCATACTCACACGGTTTCTCCTTGGCGGAAGTACCGATCACATTTATGGATCGACAACGGGGCGTGAGTAAAATGGACAGTAGTATCATAAAAGAAGCCGCACTTGGGGTCATCAAAATGCGGCTTCGTAAAAAAGGTAAATACCTTAAAGTTCCTCAGTCTATCTCAGTCTAATTCGGATTTTAGACTTTTCCGGATCGCCCTCTTTTAGGACTTCCATAACATCACCTAAGTTCATCTCCATTGTCACCGATTTCTTTCCTTTGGTGTATGGAAATGGCGACTCTACTTCTTTGACTTTTCGAGCGAATGTATAGGTTTGCTTGTACGTCATGGAGCTACCGAACATAGCCATTACCATGTCCATACTCGCTTGCATTTCTTCGTTACTTGCACCTTCCATTTCTGGATCGTTCATCATTTCATCCATCATGGCTTGATAAGTCCCTGCACCCATATCGAGTTCCAGCCATTTACCATCCCATTCAAACCCAGAAGTGCCTTGCATCATACTCATAAACTCTTCTGGCATTTCTTCAGAATCGCCAAGTTCTTGACTGAGTACATCCATTAATTTAGCTCCGCTAAGTACTTCAATATCATCAAAATCGAAGGACATACGCAGTCCTTTTCCTTTTTCTGGTTCAAGGGTGAAGTTTTTCATTCCTGCATCTTCCATAAGCATGATAACAGAGTCCAAACCTTGCGAGAGGCTATCTGGGAATTCCCCTGTCTCAATAAATTGCATAAACTCATCGGTTTCTTCGGATTCACCACCAAATGCAGAAGCCATGCTCATGATTTCTGTAAGGTCGATCACCGTTGAGGTTGAACCGGACATATCCTTATTAAAATGCGTTTCTTGCTCTACAGTACAGCTCTGAAGGAAAAACAAGCCCATAACTGCGAACAAGCCTGCTTTGATTAGATTTTTTAAATTAAAATTCATGTATAGTTGTTATAATGATCAAACTTAAACAAAAACCCCGCCAAAGGCGGGGTTTTTATACGCTTTTCAACAAGCGATTTTCAAAGTACCCAGGGCCGGGCTCGAACCGGCACTCCCGAAAGAACTGGAGTTTGAGTCCAGCGCGTCTACCAATTCCGCCACCTGGGCTTCTCAGAATTGGATGGCAAATATACTTTTTCCTAAAATGCTAAGCAAGGCCTACTTCCCAAATAAACCAAAATCATTGCCCAACACAAATACCATTAATCCCATCACAATGAAAAATCCGATCACTTGAGCTGTCTCGAGGATCTTATCACTCACTGGCTTGCCTTGAATCCATTCAATAATGGCAAACACCGCATGCCCGCCATCTAAGGCTGGAATAGGCAATACATTCATAAAGGCCAATATCATTGACAAAGAAGCCGTTAATGCCCAAAATCGGCCCCAATCCCAATTTGCCCCGAAAATCTTAGCAATTTTAACCGGACCCGCTAAGTTTTCCTTGGCATTTACTTTTCCAGTTAACATCTTCCAAAATGCCTTCGCATTTACAAACATTACACTAAAAGCATCGTCATAGGCAAACTTCAATTCTTCTCCAAAACTCGATTTGTTTAGACTATAAGTTGATCGATCAAGGCTAAAAGAATCCACCATAAAACCGATCTTTCCAGCTTCATCTACCGCTATATTTAGAGTTTCCTCCTTGCCCTTTCGATCCACTAGAATATTCACGCTTCCATTTTTATTGGCTTCTAAAATGTCAACAAAATCACTATACCGTTGAATGGTCTGTCCATTTACAGCCAACACTTGATCTTTTTTCTTTAAACCACCCTCTTCTGCGTTACTCCCGGGAGTTACTTTTCCAATATTGATTTTAGAATATAAGTCGAAAAGGTCTCCATTGGTGAAATGCTCTGATGGTACAGGAACATTTACACGTTGACCATTTCTTTCCACATCAAGGGTGCCACCAAATGCCAACGCCATATTCATATCCTTTTCCCGCTTGAATGTCTTTCCGTTCGCTCCTAGGATTACATCCCCTTCTTGAAGGCCTTGTTGCTTTCCGTATTCGGTAATGAAGTATTTATCTTGAATTTCAGTTACGGCCAAATACTTATTGCTAAACGTATTGATCGCTAGAAAGATCAAAAAGCCGAGAATGATATTGAAAACAATTCCGCCCAGCATAATAATTAATTTTTGCCAAGGTTTTTTACTTCGGAATTCCCAAGGCTGCGGTTCAGAATTTAAATATTCCTTATCCATGCTTTCGTCAATCATTCCCGCGATTTTCACATAGCCCCCTAAAGGCAACCACCCTACTCCATACTCCGTATCGCCTCGCTTGAAAGAAAATAATTTCTTCCCACCAGCATCAAAAAACACAAAAAACTTATCTACTCGAACGTTAAACCAACGAGCAGCTAAGTAGTGTCCCAACTCATGTATCGTTACCAAAATCGTTAGCGCAAGTATTAATTGCGCTGCCATCACTAATCCATCTAACATTTATTTAATTAATTCGTTTGCTAAAATTCTTGTTTCCCTATCTACATCGAAATAGTCTTCTAAGGAAGGTTGCTCAATAAGCGCTATATCGCTCATACATTGTTCATTCAACTCTGCCATTTGCAAAAATCCGATTTTCCCTTCCAAAAAAGCTCGATTCGTAATTTCATTCGCTGCATTCAAACTACACGGGCTACTTCCACCCGTTGATAATGCTTGATAAGCCAATTCTAAATTCCGAAACGTTTCGGTGTCTGGGGCCTCAAATGTAAGCATTGGGTAGTCAAAAAACTTAAAACGGGGAAAATTTGATTTTATTCTCTTGGGAAAACCTAAAGCATACTGTATCGGCAGCTTCATATCGGGCAGTCCCATTTGAGCTTTCATACTGCCATCCTCAAATTGAACAATAGAATGGATGATAGATTGGGGATGTACAATAACTTCAATTTGATCTGCCTTAAGCCCAAACAACCACTTCGCTTCAATAACTTCCAGTCCTTTATTCATTAGACTAGCTGAGTCAATCGTGATTTTCGCGCCCATGTCCCAATTCGGATGCTTTAAAGCTTGAGCACTGGTCACATTCACTAAATCTGTTGTGGTTTTACCGCGAAAAGGTCCACCAGAACACGTGAGGATAATTTTTTCGATCGGGTTGTGTTGTTCACCTACGAGGCATTGAAAAATGGCCGAATGCTCTGAGTCCACTGGCAATAACAAGGCTCTATTGTCGTAGGCTAATTGAGTAATCAATTCACCAGCAACAACCAATGTTTCTTTGTTAGCAAGTGCAATATGCTTTCCCGCTTGAAGTGCTGCTACTGTTGGCTGAAGCCCCGAAAAACCTACTAAGGCAGTTAAGACCATATCGATTTCATCCATCTGAACGACCTGACTCAACGCATCGGAGCCGGCATATGTTTTAATGCCATGATCGAATAACGCATCTTTTACTTCAGCATACTTAGAATCATCCGCAATGACCACGGCATTCGGTTGAAAGGCAATGGCTTGCTGGATTAAAAGTTGTGCGTTGGAATTTGCGGTTAATACTTCAACTTGGAATAAATCGGAATTGGCTTCTATAACTTCTAAAGCCTGCGTTCCAATGGAACCAGTTGACCCCAAAATAGCAATATGTCGTTTCTCTTTTTGACTCACCGCGCAAAGATAAAATTTGTTGTATCATGTACACCATCAATACAGCTTGAGGTTTCGAATGCGCCTAAATATCAGTAGTAACAAGGCAAAAAAGGCTATCAACATGAAAAAAAATGGTGCATTTCATTTTGGAACAAAAACCGTTTCCACACGGTAAATTTGCTACCGCTTAATTGAAACAATGATCAAGAATACAGGTTTTGAATATCGGCATATCGGTGTATCGAATTCCGATGTAGAAAAAATGCTCTCAAAAGTAGATGCCAACTCCATTGACGACCTTATTGAACAAACTGTACCTGCTTCTATCCTAGATCGAACGCCTTTGAACATTTCCAAGGCATTAACCGAAGTAGAATTGTTAGTGCATTTGGCGGAATTAGCCAACAAGAATCAAGTCTTAAAATCGGTCATTGGATTAGGCTACCACGACACTCACGTTCCAACTGTTATCCAACGAAATATTTTCGAGAATCCTGGATGGTACACACAGTATACGCCTTACCAAGCTGAAATTTCTCAAGGAAGGTTAGAAGCGTTGTTGAATTTCCAAACCATGGTGTGTGATTTAACTGGCTTGCCTATCGCGAATGCTTCATTACTAGATGAAGCTA
>JAHQVX010000117.1 GCA_019634125.1 Saprospiraceae bacterium | reverse complement strand
AGAGAATACGTTTAAACGGGTTGCTGATGCGCCGTTGACTACCTTTTCTATTGATGTTGATCGCGCTGCCTACAGTAATGTTCGTCGTTTTTTAAACGATGGCCTAATGCCACCTGTTGGTGCGGTTCGGGTAGAAGAAATGATCAATTATTTCCACTATGACTATACAGAGCCAACAGGTGCGCATCCTTTTGAAGTAGGCAGTACGGTAGTTGATAGTCCTTGGAATCCAGATTTAAAGTTGGTACACATTGGCTTACAAGGAAAACGCATCAATACAGCGGAGTTACCTCCATCAAATTTGGTGTTTTTATTAGATGTTTCGGGCTCTATGAGCAGTTCGAATAAGTTACCCTTGGTAAAATCAGCTTTTAACTTATTAGTGGATCAATTAAGGCCTGAAGATCAGGTGGCAATCGTGGTGTATGCAGGAGCTGCAGGGATGGTGTTGCCACCGACTTCAGGTGCTGAAAAGATGAAGCTGAAAGAAGCGATTAACAACTTAAATGCCGGCGGTTCCACCGCCGGAGGAGCAGGCATAAAGCTCGCCTACAAAACCGCCTTAAAATCGTTTATTGAAGGAGGAAATAATCGGGTTGTTCTAGCCACAGATGGCGACTTTAACGTAGGCGTCAGCAGTGATGCTGGCTTGCAAGAACTCATAGAGGAAAAACGCGATCAAGGGGTATTTTTAAGTGTACTCGGCTTCGGAATGGGCAATTATAAAGACAATAAAATGGAAGTGCTTGCCGACAAAGGCAACGGCAATTATGCCTATATCGACAATTTCATGGAGGCGAAGAAGGTGTTTGTAAACGAGTTTGGAGGAACACTATTTACGATTGCTAAAGATGTTAAACTCCAAGTGGAGTTTAACCCCAAGCAAGTAGAGGCGTATCGACTCATTGGTTATGAAAACCGCAAGTTAAACAACGAAGATTTCAATGACGATCAAAAAGATGCAGGCGATATGGGGGCTGGACATAGTGTAACAGCCATTTATGAAGTGGTGCCTCGGGGCGTGACCACAGATTATGTAAAGGCAGTAGACGCCTTAAAATATCAAAAAACCGATGAGACAAAAGCATCAAAAAGCGACGAGTGGATGACGGTCAAGTTGCGCTATAAACAACCTGATGCCGCTACGAGTGTGAAGTTTGAGCACATTGTCCGTCCGGGGTTAGAAGAAATCAATAACGACGCTCAGTTTTCGATAGCTGTGGCTCAATTTGGCTTATTGCTTCGCGATTCGGAGTTTAAAGGGCAAGCCAGTTATGATGCTGTAATCGAATTGGCCAAGAAGTCCAAGGGAGACGACGAAGAAGGCTATCGAGCGGAGTTTATTAAGTTGGTTAAAGCAGCACGCTTAATCGACAATCGGACTGCGCGTAAGTAGGGGGTAAAGATGTGTTTTACGTGTAGTTTTGGTTTAAAAGAGAAGCCCCACCGCCAAAGGCGGTGGGGCTTTCTCCTGTCTGAGTTGAAATGTTTTATTTATTGCTTCGTGAATCGACCAGCAATCCCTTTCTCGCCAATCACGCGAATAAAGTATTGACCGCTTGGTAAATCACTTACAACAATTTCTCCTTCGTAATTATCTACTAATACTCGAGCACCGCTCATGTTATAGATCTCGAATTCTGCTCCAAGCTCCAAGCCGCTTACAAATACACTGTATGCTGTTGGGTTTGGATAAATCTTGATCGACTGAACTTCAGTAAGCGTGCCTTCTGCATCGTTTTCTTCCTGACCACCTCTTACTTCATCCTCTGCATTGGTAGCATTGGCATCATTACAAACCAAGTCGCCATTCGCATCTTCGAAGATTTTTACATTTCGGAAGTAGGCATCGCCGTTCTTCGGAGAACCATCGTGGTCCATCACAAATGCAAAACGATCAAATACACCAGTGTAGTAATCGCCTACAGGAATCGTAAACGTCATCCAGTCACTTCCAGAGTACGTATCAAATGTGCGATTTCCCCAAGATTGAGTACCATGTACTTTAAAGGTATAGTTGGAAGAAATTGAATTGTTATTGTCAAAAGCAATACCGTGGATCTCTCCTTGGATATCACTTCTAAATTCAAAGCTCACCACCGTGTTCGAAGTCACTGTGTAGTTTAAATCAATGTATTTCCAAGCATTGTTCGATAGCTTCAATGTATTGCCATCTACTAATTCTGCACTTCCATTATCTTGCGAACCACCATAAGAATTAATCGTTCCAGTTAAGTCAAGCGTGATTTCTTCACACGTATCACAGAAATCAGGAATGCCATCGTTGTCTAAATCAATATTATCGTCGCCTCCAGGGCAAATATCATCAGCATTACAAACACCATCGCCATCGTTATCTGGACAAGCGTTGTCGCTTAATGTAGTTACTCCGTAAGGTGCGCTGTTCGCAGAGATGTTGTTGGCTAAGTCTCTAGCTGCTACCTCAAATGAGTAGGTGGTTTCTGGAGATAAGTTCTCTACTAATAAAGAAGTGGTTACGGCTGAACCAATGAAGGCACCGTCCATGAAAATTCCATAACCAGCAATACCAGAAACATCTGTTGAAGCATCCCAAGAGAGTAGCAAGGATGTTTGCGTAATATCGGTTGCTGTTAAGTTCATTGGGATAGAAGGTGCATCGGTATCTACAAATTCACCAATAATGACTGTGTAATCTTCCACTTCCCCGTAAGAGAACGTTTCACAAGATGAAGGAATGGCATTGTACTTCATTGATACCCGCATTCTTTTCGATCCAAACTCAATGCCTGCAGGCACTGTAAATGTTCCACCTACTGGTGTGTCTTTAGAAGCGGCTTTCGACCATACTTGCTCACTATTGTCGTCAAAATCACCATCGTTGTTATAATCAATCCATACACTGTAGGCTTCATTGTAAATGGTTCCTGTCCAGGTTGGTGTGATCGTAATCGTATAATCTTGACCTGCGAATAATTCTGTGCTTACTGCAGTGAAGTCGGTGTAACCACTTCCGCCAGCAGAGCTATTGTCGATATTCGCTAACTGCACTCTACTAATGTATTCATCAGCCGTGCTACTGCCTTGCGAGCTACAGAACGTAATGATTAAGTCTTTCGTTGTAAATAATGTTGAAGCCGACCATGCAGATGTTCCACTGTCACACTTACTTCTAACTTGCGCTTCATATTCCGACATTACGTCTAATCCTTCAAGTGTAATAAAGTTGTTCGAAACCGTTGGCTCGATCCAAGTTGCATCAGCTGTCTTTTTATAGCGTACATCGTAACCAGCTCCAGGAACTGCATCCCAAGTTAAGGTTGCAGACACATCTTCTACACCTGCTGCTTGTAAATTAGAAGGAGTTACTGCATCACAAGGAACGATTGCTGTACTTCCTCCAGTAACCACTAAAGAAAAGTTCTGTAAACTTCCAGCTAAACTGCCTTTGTGTGTTACAGTAATGGTGTATTCTCCAGTTGCGCCTGGAATTTCAATTTTTTCAATGTTATCTACCAGGTTATCTCCAGTAGTTGCTGCGGCTGCAGGGTTTCCTGGATCTAATCTCCAAGGGAAGAAGGTTTCCCCATTTTTAGTTACTCGAATATCTAAATCGTTCACTAATGATGGAGTAGCTAAGTCTTCAATTTGTGGAAGTAAATCAGCATTTAAATCTGTCCAAGTAATCGAAATCATTAAGGTTTCGTTCCCTGTAGCATTTACGGTAGTTGTAAACGAACTTCCTTCTGTGATAAGCTCTTCAGAGATCATAGAAGTTGTTCCATTGTTGGTAATGGTCTCAGCTGCTTTTTGTGCGTTGAGTAAACCCCATCCAAATCGGTAATCTGGACCTGGGTGATCTCCAGCTTCGTCGGCAGTGTGTAATGCTAAGCCTCTCAAAGTAGAAGCGCGCATGAAATTGCCGTTTACATTATTGTAATGTTGCTGAAGGAGTAATAATGTACCTGAAACATTTGGCGTAGCCATAGAGGTTCCTGAACTGGTTCCGTAGCTATTATTAGAAGCAGAAGTCGAGGAATAGGTATTAACGCCTTTTCCCATGATATCTGGCTTAATTCGGCCGTCATCCGTAGGTCCCCAGCTACTTGCTGAGTAAATATTTACGCTTGAAGGTCCGGTGTAGTTCAGCACTTCATTTACACCTCCTACAACGATAGCATTTTTCGATAACGACATATCTGTGAGTTTGTCGTAACCGTTATCGCCGGTATTAATATTATCGTTTCGATCGTTTCCTGCAGAACACACCATTTGGTAATAAGGTGCATTGTACATGATTTCATCAAAGTTTCTTGCGTTAGCATCGTAGTAGCCTAAGTAAGATACTGCAGATGTTCCGGCGTTAATTCCGTAAGAGTGGCTCGAAACGAGTAGGCCATTGGCAGCAGCAGCAGCAACTTCTGCCTCATCGTTGTTCCAGTCGTAGGAATCGAGTGAAGCTTGATGGGCCATTCCTTGGGCGAGTCCGCCTTCTACATTTCCGCCACCGATTAAAGTGCCTGAAACGTGTGTAGCGTGGCTGTTAATAGAACCTGCGTTGTCTTTTTGAGCAACTCGGCCTCCAAAAATTTCGTGTGATGTTCGAACAGCTCCACCGTCCCAAATACCCATGAACATATTTTGTCCTTCGACGTTCAAGCCTAAGCCTCCGCCGTTGTAAAGTGTATTTGTACGAGTAGTTTGAGCTGCAGAGGCGTTTTCGGTAGAGAAGTAAACCGGACGTCCGTCAGGTGTTACGTCTACAAGTTCAGAAATTCCGCCATTTGGCTCTTCAATGATCGTTTCCCAACCTCTTTGCGCAGCTAGGTTCCACGCATTCGTTTTCCTCGATTGGAAGTCGGTTGAGAGTTGTTGTTGAAGTGCTGATAATCGTTGCTTGTTGTAGTCCTTAGTAATAGTTAGCCGCTCAGCTTGCGATTGTCCAAATGTTGTTCCCCAACAACATACGAACGCTAACACTACAACAGCGTAGTGTAGTTTTGTCCCCATAAGTTAAAATTCAATTAATATATCTCTTCCCCCGAAGAAATGAAGTGTAAAGTTACACAGTTATTTGAATTATCAAAAAACGTACCACTTTTCACTTTTGAAAATCAACTCTTTATGATTTTGTAAAGCGGCTTGTAGCGCTTATGGTTTGTTCTATTTGTTCTGCAGTGAGCGCATTGTTGAGGAACCAGCTTTCGAAGGCGGATGGTGGCAGGTAACAGCCTTCGTTGAGCATGTGGTGGAAGAAGTGTTTGAAGGTGTCGTTGTTGCCCGTTGCTGCGGAGTTGTAATCCCGCACCTTTTCTTCGGTGAAATGCACACTAATCATGGAGCCGAATTGGTTGATTTGATGTGTGATGTTGTTGGCTGATAGGGCTTCTCCAATGCCCGCTTTAAGGGCGAGGCATTTGTTTTCGAGCTCGGAGAAGAAGTTGGGATTGTTTTTTAACGTTCTCAGGGTAGCCAACCCACTCGCCATGGCGAGTGGGTTTCCACTCAACGTACCCGCTTGGTATACCGGACCAACAGGTGCGACAAAATCCATGATTTCCTTCGGGCCTGCATATGCCCCAACAGGCATTCCGCCGCCAATCACCTTCCCGAATGTGACAAGATCCGCTTTGATATTCAACACTTCTTGAGCACCACCAAGGGCAAGTCGAAATCCGGTCATCACTTCATCGAAGATCAGGAGTGCACCTGTACTGTCGCATAGTTCACGGAGGCCTTCCAAAAATCCCGGTTCTGGGAGAATACAGCCCATGTTTCCTGCTATAGGCTCGATGATAATAGCGGCGATTTCATCTTTATTGGCCTCGAACAAGGCCTCTACCGAGGCGAGGTCGTTGTACTCTGCCGTTAGCGTGTCGGCTGCCGTGCCTGGGGTAACGCCGGGACTGCTGGGTGTGCCTAAGGTGGCTAGGCCACTACCTGCTTTAATTAAGAAACTATCGGCATGGCCGTGGTAACAGCCTACGAATTTGATGATCTTCGATTTTCCAGTGTAGCCTCGGGCGACCCGAATTGCGCTCATACAGGCTTCGGTACCACTATTGACCATACGAACAATATCGATATTTGGTACGAGGTCAACGATGAGTTCGGCCAACTCAATTTCGGCTTCTGTTGGCGCTCCGAAACTTGTACTTCCAAGGGTGGCTTCGCGAATGGCTTCAGTGACAGTTGGGTGGGCATGACCTAGGATCATAGGTCCCCAGCTGGAGATATAGTCGATATAGTCGTTGCCGTCTACATCAGTGAGAACGGCGCCTAGGGCCGATTTAAAGAAAATGGGTGTTCCTCCAACGGACTTGAAGGCCCTCACGGGGGAGTTTACTCCCCCGGGAATGAAATGTTGTGCACGTGCAAAGAGCTGTTCGGAAGTACGTATATTCATAGGTGCAAAGGTAAGTGTGCGCGAACAATTTAGCCCGCACTGAAAGTGCGGGCAATAGCCAACTTTTACCTAGTCACTTTCAGAATTCGCCCATTCTCCTCGTCTGTGAGTAAATAGAGCCCACCATTTGGACTCATAACTGCCTTGCGAAGCCGAACATGATCGTCCATAAATAATTCTTCTACGGTCTTTACCTTTTCTCCTTCTAATACAATGCGCCATAAACTTCCTCGCGATAAGCCGGGTACAATTAAATTCCCTTGCCATTCCGGAAAATGGTTTCCGGTGTAAAATGTTAATCCCGTTGGTGCTACAGTCTGAAGCCAGTAATGAATCGGTTCGGTAAAGGCTGCATTGTCGATGGCTTCAGGTTCATAGTTGGGCGATCTATATTTTCCACTCGTGACGTTCGGCCAGCCATAATTTGCCCCAGCTTCCAAGAGATTCACTTCATCGCCTTGAATAGTGCCATGCTCGCTAAACCATAGTTTGTTAGTTCCGGGTTCAAGGGTGATACCTTGTGCGGCTCTAATTCCTAACGCGAAAATCCCAGGCACTGCCTTTGATCCAAAATCTGGATTGTCTAACGGAATACTCCCGTCGGGGTGAATTCGATAGATCTTCCCTCGTGCATCGGTCACATCTTGAGCAATCGCTAAGCCTTCTTTTTCATATTCATAAAACAAGCGTTCGCCAGCAGTGATGTATAGAAGGCCGTCTGCTCCGAATGTCATTCCACCTCCGAAATGAAAGAGCCCCGCTTTATAAGGCCCCGGATTTAGAAGCCGTTTAATTTCGGTCAATCGATTGTTTACCAATTTTCCTCGAATGACCTTTAAGGCATATTGATCGCCTTTTTGAGACACATAGGAAACGTAAACCAAGCTGTTTTCCTTGAAATCTGGATCAAGAAGCACTTCCAGAATTCCAGCATTAAAGCGTACGGTTCTTCCATCGGCATCTTTTGGATAACTGCCCTT
Source organism: Saprospiraceae bacterium (assembly GCA_019634125.1). GTDB lineage: Bacteria > Bacteroidota > Bacteroidia > Chitinophagales > JAHQVX01 > JAHQVX01. The sequence goes on along the minus strand of JAHQVX010000117.1, from coordinate 1,975 downwards.
TGGATATTTCGAAACATCGAGAGCTAAGGGAGTGAATAGATCAGAGGGGAAGCCTTCGATGGTAGTTTTTGATTTGGAGGTTAGGTTGATTCGAAGTAAGTCTCCATCTTTTTCAGCAACTAAAGCTTCTTCCTCCGAGATAAATGCCATGCTCCAAGGTTTTCGTAAGCCTTCAAAAACAGTTTCGCGTCGAGGGCCTGTATACTCAAGAACTAGTGGGAATCGTGTGGCGGTTTTGCTGATAATTTTCCATTCCTCACCAAATCGCTTTAACAGTATCAAGTCGATGAAACGGGCATTAATGCTTCGAATGACGATTTCAATCTCTGCATAGGCTACGTCTTGATAAATATCTAAGCGCGTTAGTTTAGCTTCGCGACCATTAAATACTCCAGGGGCTCTTCTTCCAAAACCGGTAGAATAATCTTCCGGACTTATTATCCATGAATTTGCCTTTCGCGTCAAATACAAAAAAGAGGTGTCATGAAATGCGCGCTTTATTTGTTCTGGATAATTGTAAGACGTTCCAATCATATAGTCGTTCAACGGTTTTATGACCGCTTCCTTTTCAGATTGACTGAACGATGTGGCAACAAAGCATAAAAATGTGAAAAGTGGGATGAGCATCCTCATAGTCAAAAGATTTTCACAATACTAACGGAAACGTTGTAAAATGCTGAAAACAGGCCTGAAAGAGGGGTTCGAATCTATAAATTCAAACTTCTTTTTCTTGTTTTAGGAACTGACTCGGTGTTTTGCCTACTTGTTTTTTGAAGGCGGCGTAGAACGAAGACTTCGACCGAAAGCCGACTTCTTGTCCAATGCCCTCCAAGCTAAGTTGATGGTTGGTCTTTAGAATAGCACAAGCTGCTCGAACACGATGCTCGTTGATATAAGCAGTGAAGCTTTTTCCCAAATTGTCGTTGAGTAATTGCGAAAGCTTATGAGGGGAAGTGTCGAGTGCTTTCGATAAGCTATCTAATTTCAGATCAGGGTCTTTAAATTTTTCTTCCACCATCATGACTTCCGTTAATCGTTCCGTTAAGGCAATAACGGACGAGTCGGTGAGCTTTTTATTGGAGTATTTCGGTTTTTTACCTTGTAGGATTTCTTTTCGCTTAGGAGCGAATAATAAGAACATTAGCAAGGCATAGAATCCAAAGGAGAAAGCGATTGGCCCATAGATGTAGGAAGGCCATCCAAAATGTAGGGTCGTGTTAAAGATGAAGCAGATGAGCACATTGACCAGAAAAAATGTGATTAACCATTTTTCAGTTGGCCGGGGTTTTTGTGGATCTTTAGATTTTCGAAAGTGATTAATTAATGCTCTAGCAGAAAATAGGATATAAGCGATCCAAGTATAGTAAATTCCTTTAACGATAACGGTATTCCACAATTCAGGATGGGTAGGATAGGAGTACACCATTCCTACAATGAGCATGAGCAGGAACAACCCAATGATTTGCCACCAATCTTGTTTTCTTAAGCGTTGTTCATCATTGAGGGTAGAGCGGACGTAGAAGTATAAGAACGGTCCAATAAACAGACATGCAGAAAGCCCTATCTGGCGAATTTCCTTGGATAAATCGTCTACAAAGAAATGGAGGACAGATTTTCCAATCCGGGTAGAAAGGGCGAGCAACAAAGCCCCTAATAATTGAGACTGCAGTCGTTTGGGTTGGGCAAAAAACAAAAAATAGATGGCTATGATGAAGCCGTTGAACACTCCCAAGCTGCTAAAAAAGAATAATAGTTGTTGGCCGATATCCATATACATGAAATAACACGGTATTTATGCGTGTTGGTACAAACTTATATGATTTGCTATATTTTTGGTTGAATGTTTAGGCCGAATAGTACACACGGGAATAGGGTTGCAGATCTACGTAAGTTGGTCTACCTCGCTGGCGCAAGTGTTCAGCCCGGCCAAAGGCAAAATAAGTGTCACTTTTGACATGACTAAAATTCTAAGATT
>JAHQVX010000116.1 GCA_019634125.1 Saprospiraceae bacterium | reverse complement strand
TCAAGCAGGCAAAGCACATGCAAGAGACCTTTGAGGAAATCATCGACAATATGGGTGGGCAAATCACTTGGGGAAAGGTCGGGAAAGAAGGCAATTACGGCTTATCCAAACCAGGGGAAATTATCCATGAAGTAGGTACTACGCGAATGGGCGATGATCCAACGACTTCGGTGACGAATAAGTACAGCCAACTCCATGATGTAGATAATGTATTTGTGGCTGATGGTGGACCATTTGTGAGTCAGGCCGATAAGAATCCGACATGGACGATTTTAGCGCTGGCTTGGCGCATGAGCGACTATATCATTGATCAGGTAAAGCAACAAAATATTTAAGTATGGACAGACGTGAATCATTAAAGTTATTCTTGTTAGGCACGGCGGGTACTGGCTTAGCCCTCAGTGGATGTAAAACGGAGGGTTCGAGTTCTAGCGCAGTGGACGCTGTTCCGGAATTGACGATTGGGCGTACTGCTGAGGAATTAGAACGTGACCAAGCACTTTTATCGAAACGATTTTTCAGCGCCCACGAGCTAGAGACGGTGGCGGTGTTGTGTGATATCGTTCTGCCTGCTGACGAAGTCAGCGGCAGTGCGACAAATGCCGGTGTGCCCGCCTTTATAGATTTTATTGTTCAAGACATGACGCATCATCAAACGCCTATTCGTGGGGGATTGGCTTGGTTAGACCAAGAAAGCCTTGGACGATTCGAGAAAACGTTTGCTGCGCTTTCCGATGCGGAACAGCTGTTGATTGTGGATGATATCGCTTTCGAAGAAAGCGATAAGCCAGGAATGGAAGCAGGTATTAAATTCTTCGAACGCTTCAGAAACCTGGTCCTCACTGGCTTCTACACTACAGAAATAGGCTTAAAAGATTTGGGTTATGTAGGGAATTCACCGAATGATTGGGATGGAGTTCCTGAGGAAGTCTTAAGGCAACACGGTGTTGAATACGACCCAGAATGGATCGCTAAATGTGTGAACCCAGAAACGCGTGCGAACATCGCAAAATGGGATGATGATGGGAATTTGATGACTTAGAATTAGTAAAAAACCCGCCCCGGACTTGCCGAGACGGGGTGCTTCAAACTAACTATTTAGCGAAGTTTAATTATGTATTCCCTCCAGGACCAGTACCTCTTTCAAAGCATTCGCCTTGACACATAGATAATCCTAGAAAACCACAAGACCTAACAGGTTGGCAATGATCTCGAATACATCTTAAATAGTCCACCGTAACTCCTCCAGGTCCTATTGAGGTGATCGCAATACATTGTCTATTTGTATTGCACTCGCAAGATGATGAAGTTCTTGCATTCTGCAAAGCGCTTGACTCTTCAGCATTCAGATTATGAATATTTTTTAATTTATAGAATAAATAAGTGATTTCATGCTCTTCAAACAGACCTTCAGCTTTTGCTAAAGTTTCTGCTTCCAATGAAGAAAAATAGGCTTCATCTTCTGAAGAGAACAACGATGCAGAGATTTCTTTTTTAAAAATTTGTAAAAACATGGTTTGCTCTTCATTGAGCTTTGTGTTTAGTAGCATGTCATTGAATTTCCCTAACCAGATCTCAGCTTTTTCAGAACCATTATAGTTTTGATAGAGGACGGTATTCTTAACATTCTTGCCATCAATAACAGCTTTTTTATACAAGCTATAATCATAATTAGTCTTTTGAATGAACTCATCACTTTGACAAGAAAAAATACCAAACACAAGAAATGGTAGTAAATAGAAAATTGAATTTTTCATAATGTTGTTTAATTTGTTCGGAGGTTTATAGACAATATTCTCTTGATGTAACCAGTCTTCTATTTTTATTTAAACCAACTCGCACGGATTTGCAATCCGTGCTTCATATCCGTACATTACTAAATCTAGGATTTATAATCCGAATCCCGCTCGCGCGGATTTGCAATCCGTGCGCTACTAAGTCTAGGATTTGTAATCCTAATCCACCAACACAACATTTACATATCCTTTTTCGCCAATATAGTCTACACTAAACGCGCAGGGCGTCCTGCCCTGTGCAAAACAATGAAACCAGGGTCTGCTGACCCGTTTTTTCCAATCTTATTTTTAAATATACATGATTATAGTAGTTGAACCGGGCCGGGAGACCCTTAATCGCGCGCACTTTCAGTGCGCGTGGTAGGAGATGAGCACTTGCAGTGCGAAAAAAATAATTAAATTCACTATGTATCAGAAAAATACAAAATTCGAAGCAAAGCTCATTGTTAAATCTCAATGCACTACAAGTGCATAACTCATTGAGCAGCGCACTGAAAGTGCGCGCAATAAGAGCACATGTGCCAGCAAGCTTACAAGAAAGTATTTAAAATAATATAAATAAATCACTTTGTTTCCTCTAAAGAATAGTAGATTTAAAGAGAGTCACTCTTTTATAGAGTATATTTTTTAACCAAAATAAGTTTACTATGAAGAACGTTGTCCGTTTTTTATGTGTAGCGGCATTGCTTCTTGTTGTAGCGATTACCGTTTCTAAAAGCGAAGCTTCTATTGAAGCCACAGCTGCCCCCTTAATGAGTGAAAACGCTGAATGTTGCCTCCCTTTTCCCCCAAGAGATGATTGTGGATGTATTATCAGACCACGAAACGCTCCATGGTATATTGTAGAATGGCCATGCGACGAACTGTGTCCAGATGGTACTCCTTCAGTTCCAGGATTAGGACATTAATTTTTCCCCTCTCAGAGTCTCTTCGAGACTCTGAGCTTCTTTTTCTCCGCATTATCCATCTGCCATCAATTCCTTAATCAATCGAACGGGTGCACTGCCGAAACTTAGGAATTCCTCATTAAACGCCTTAATACTAAAGGCGTCTCCGAGTCGAGCTTTTTCTTCTTCCTTGAAGTCGTAAATCTCTGTCAAACCAGTGAAATAACTTGTTAATTGTACTTGGCTGAGGGTAGCACGCTTCCATTTTCCTTCTGCTTCAGCATCTTCTTGGAACGCTTCATTCACCAGTAAGTCCATCACCTTTTCCCGATCCCAGTCTAAATTATGGATGCCATAGTCGAGTATGGCGTTGCAAATAATACGCAGGTTCCACTTGTAATACATAAGCATCATCTCATCTTTCGTGGGCCCATCACCATATCCGTTTTCCAACATCATTCGCTCACTAAAACAGGCCCAACCTTCGATCATAGCACCATTGCCCAATAGGCTTTTGATTAAACTCGGTGATTCATTACTATAAACCAACTGGGTATAATGCCCAGGAATGGCCTCATGGATGTTCAAGATCTGCAGCATATAATCGTTATACTCTCGGAGATAGCTTTCTGCTTGTTCATCGCTCCAATCATCGATAGGCGTCACATTATAATACGTCTCAGCATCTTTGTCGTAAGGCCCTGGCGCAGAAACCGAAGCCCCTGCTACCCCACGCATGTATTTTGGCGTTTCTCGGACTACTAATGGTTTGTTGGGATCTAAGTAAATCAGATCCTTCTCTTTCACAAAGGCCTCGAGTTCAGGTATTTGTCGACGTACTTCCTCAACAAAACCCGTTTTGGAAGTATGGCTTTCACTAATCTTCTTAATAAGTTGCGCCACCGCTTCTAATCCTTCGGGTTTTTCAGTACCTGGAAAGTACTTTGGCCATAATCTAAGCGCTAACTCTTGCATTTTTGTATGGGCCACACCTTTTGCTTCCAAGGCTTTGGCGAACAACTGTTCTGCACTTAATCCGGAATTGATATCCAAATCGAATTTCTTGGAATACAAGGCGCTGCCAATTCGGAAACTTCTAAAATCATTGTCTGCTTTTGATGCACGCATTTCTTTCAGAAATGCGACATAGTCGTTCACCGCCGCTTCCGCATGGCTAACCTTGGTTTCGATAGACGCCTTTAACGCTGGAGAAATACTACTAATGGCCACACTATCTAATACCGAATTCTTAAGGACATCTAAGGAAGAAGCCACTTGAGCAATAGCTAAATCGGTATGCTCTTTTGTGGGGTTTTTAATGTTGGCTTTTGCCGCCTCGTAATACTCAGGAACGGCCGTCAACTTGGTATCGATGACCGCTAAACGCTCATCCAGCGATTTTGCTTCATCTTTAAATACATAAAAGAAAGCACCACCTAGATTATAATTCGATGGATTCCATTCATAACTCTTAAATGCCTCTCTATACCATAAATTACTTTCCAGTTGATTTTCAATCAGCTTATAATCTACTTTATCCGAATTGCTTAAGGCCTCAAAATCGATTTTTTTCAATTGATCCAACTGCTTTTGATAGGCCGCTGCTAAATCAGCACGTCGTGCAGCATTCGGAATGGGTAACTCATCATCATAAGCATGAAAGCCATTGTACGTGGCTGAAATGGGATTGAGCCGCCACATCTCATCGACAAAGTCCTCCGAAAAGTCGGAAAAATCAATATTTTCATCGGAATTCGCTGAAGGCGAACAGCTTACATAAAGAAGAGACGAACAAAAGATCGCGAGATAGAAGATTTTCATAGTACTGCTTTGATCGTTTAAAGTTATTGGATTTTAGTTCATATCGAGCCCTGTAGTACTTCGCGACCTGAAGTTTCCTGCTGCATCTACATAGACTAAAAACGCCTCTACATCGGCTGTCTTCTCTGCCAGCTCAAGTCCGCGTTCCAGTCCCATGATCTTGATGGCTGTGGCATAGCCATCGGCCATCATACAATTCGGAGCAAACACGGTGGAGCTGAGCACTTCATGATCGAGCGCTTGTGGGAATCCAGTTTGCGGGTTGATCATATGCGCAATGGTTTTACCGCCTTCCAGAGCTTTGAAGTTCTCATAATTGCCTGAGGTGGCCATGGCTTGCTGATCAAGCGGAAATGCTTGGAGTATAGCAAGGCGCTCGTCGGTATCAATAGTTGGTTTGCGCACACCCACTGTCCAGTTACTACCTCGTTCGTTTACACCTTCTGCATAGGTTTCGCCACCGATTTCTACTAGGTAGTTCACTATGCCTTTTGATTCTAGGAAACGGGCGACCTCATCGACCCCATAGCCTTTAGCCAAGGAGCTAAAGTCTAACATCGCTCCATCGCAATGTTTCGTAATACTGCCTGACTCCCAGGTAAAACAAGTTGGACGAACGAGCTTCTGTAAATCCGTGACTTTCTGAGTATCAATTTTGGAGAGTTCTACTTTCTCGAAACCAAAGCCATAATAGTTCACCAAGGGCATGACGCCTGGATTGTAGATTCCATTGGTGCGTTCCAAAATCTTTCGGGCTGCTTCGTAGTTCATGTCGAAATGGCTATCCGTAGGAATGGTTTGATTGGGTTGTGCTTTATTGATTTGAGCGATCGTACTTTCTGGTTCGTAAGTACTTACGGAGGCATTTATTGCGATTAGGAGGCTATCGATTTGAACTTTATAATTCTGTGCGCCTTGATACTTGATAGAATAACTAGTTCCCATGGTTTGACCGAAGACCATGGAATAGGCTTCCGATGTTTTGGCTGGTTTTTGGCTAGCTTGCTTGCAGCCAAAAAGCAGGCAAAGCGAGAAGATTGTGGGGAAGATATAGTTCATAACACAAAATTACATGAATAGAAAAAACCCCAGCCGGAGGCTGGGGTTTTATTCGTTTTATCCAAAATCATCAAATCGGATGTTCTCTTCTGGAACGCCCAATTCATCGAGCATTTTCATTACCGCCGCCAACATCAACGGAGGACCACATAAGTAGTACTCCAATTCCTCTGGCTCTGGGTGGTTGCTTAAATAAGTATCCAAACACACTTGGTGAATAAAGCCTGTTGGTCCTTCCCAGTTATCCTCAGGAAGTGGATCACTTAATGCAATCACATACTTAAAGTTCGGACTCTTCTCCTCAATCGCTTCAAATTCTTCCGTATAGAACAATTCACGCAACGAACGACCTCCGTAGAAGTAAGTAACTTTTCGGTCTGTTCCTTCCGTGTGGAATAAGTGGAAAATTTGTGAACGAAGCGGGGCCATACCAGCACCACCACCAATGTACACCATTTCTCGGTCTGTTCTATTGATCTCAAATTCACCGAATGGACCAGAAATCATCACTTTATCACCAGGGTTTCTGGTGAACACATAAGAAGAACACAAGCCTGGAGGAACATCCATCCATTGATTCTTGGCACGATCCCAAGGCGGAGTCGCAATACGAATATTCAACTTCACAATATTCCCTTCGGCAGGGTGATTCGCCATCGAATACGCTCTAAATACTGGCTCTTCTACCTTAGTCACTAGATCCCACATTCCAAATTTGTCCCAGTCCGCTTTGTATTCCTCATCCACTTTCATGTCTTTGAAGTTGTACACGCCTTTTGGTACATCAATTTGAATATATCCACCTGGTTCAAAATCGAGTTCTTCTCCTTCTGGAAGCTTAACGGTGAAATCCTTGATGAATGTAGCTACATTATCGTTAGATACCACTTCACATTCCCATTTCTTGATTCCAAAGATTTCTTCTGGGACTTTCACTTCCATGTCTTCACGAACCTTTACTTGACAAGCAAGTCTCCAGTTTTCAGCCGCTTCTTTTCGTGTTAGGTGGTTTAACTCAGTAGGAAGTACTTCTCCACCACCTTCCATAACTTGACACTTGCACATGGCACAAGTTCCACCACCACCACATGCTGAAGGCAAAATAATACTCTGCTCAGAAAGCGTAGTTAGTAATGTACCCCCTCGACCGGAAGATACCGCATTGTCCGAGTCTCCATTAATGATGATTTTCACATCACCAGAAGGTACCAATTGTGATTTAGCGAATAACAATAAAGAAGTAAGTGCCATAATCACCAATGTGAAAGCAGCTAAAGCAGCAACAATTGGGTTTAAAGCAAAAAGTATAATTAACAGTTCAACCATGTTCGATTACAGTTTTATTCCTGATAAACTTAAAAAAGCAATGCCCATCAATCCAGTGATAATGAATGCAATTCCTAATCCTCTTAATGGAGCAGGAACATTCGAATACCTTAATTTTTCACGAATAGCTGCCAAGGCAACAATCGCTAAGAAAAATCCAAATCCAGCACCAAAACCATAAACGGTAGAGTGTGCGAAATTGTATTCTTTAGTAAGCATGAGTAAAGATCCACCAAGAATGGCACAATTTACTGTGATTAAAGGAAGGAAAATTCCTAAGGAGTTGTATAACGCAGGGAAAAATCGTTCAGTAATCATTTCTACTAATTGTACCATCGAAGCAATTACTGCGATGAATACTAAGAAACGAAGGAACGTTAAATCCATACCGAAAATCCCGGTCTCTCCTAAAATATAATTTTCAATAAGCCAGTTGATTGGCGCAGTAACAGTTAATACGAAAATAACTGCGAGCCCAAGTCCAACAGCGGTCTTTAATGTCTTTGATACAGCCAAATAAGAACACATCCCAAAGAAGTACGCCAGAACCATGTTCTCAACAAAAGCGGCGTTTAGCCAAGTATTAAATAAATCCATTGTTTGCTAATTATGAGATGTCTACTAAATTTTTACGCCAAGCACGGTGAATCCAAATCAATGCACCTACTACGAATAATGCCGATACTGGTAAGACTAATAAACCATTTGGCTCGTACCAGTCGCCAAGAATTTGCTTCCCAAATAAAGACCCTTTTCCAAAAAACTCTCGGAAAAATGCAACGATAATTAGAATAGCTCCATAGCCTAAGCCATTTCCAATACCATCGAGAATACTTGCCCAAGGCTTATTCCCCATGGCGAAGGCTTCTAAACGTCCCATCACAATACAGTTGGTGATAATTAAACCAATGTATACCGATAATTCCTTGTAACTGGTAAAAGCATACGCTTTAAGCACTTCACTTACAATCGTTACTAGTGTTGCAATAACAACGAGTTGAACGATTAATCGAATTCGAGAAGGAATCGCATTTCGAATCAACGAAACAATTAAATTGGATAAGGTGATTACAAAGATTACTGCCAAGGTCATGATGAAGGCATTTTTCATGCTCACCGTAACCGCCAATGCAGAACAAATCCCTAATACTTGAACGGTAATTGGGTTATTGTCGTTAAGTGGATCTGTGATTAGCCTTCTGTTCTTCTTGGAGAACAACGGCTCTGCGGGCGCTTTTACTTTTACTTCTTGTTCGAGTACTTCAGCCATAGCCTAGCTTTTAATTTTTGTGAAATAAGGTAAATAGTCTTCTAAGTCGTCTTTTAACATCACTGTAACTCCATCGCCAGTAATCGTAGCACCACTAATGGCATCTACTTCATAATCTGCTTTGTCAGTGTTCAGTGGATCTCCATTTCCTTTCTTAACGGTAACTGCTTGAAGATTCCCAGAAGCATCCATAATCTTCTCACCAACAAAGTCAAGGTAGAAATTTGGATCGTCTTTAATATTCGCACCTAAACCTGGAGTTTCCGTCTCATGGTCGAAACGAATCCCAACGATTTCAGTGACTTGATCATCTAAGGCCACATAAGAAGAAATCCAGCCCCAAAGTCCACCACCAACGGTAGGTAGAATATAATTCTTAGCACCTTCTGTATTCGTGAAAACGAACAATGGCAATTGTTTATCATCATCTTTCTTTTTATTCTCTTTGATGATGTTGACTTGCAATGCTTTTTCTGTACTCTCTTCTTTGATATTGCCTTTGTTATCTAAAACAAAGCCTTTCACATTCTCATTGAAGATGGCCTCTACATCTGTAGATGCATCAACAGGCATGACCGATTGGAGAATTTGAGTTTTTGTAAACAACAACTCATTGGCCTTCTGTTGCGGGGCCAAGTAATCTTTCATACCTGCTAGTCCTGCAGCTACTACTAAACACATAATAGCGGCAAATACGATGGTATACCAGTTAGTTTGTTGCATGAGCCATTCTTCTTTTAATGTTTCTACTTAATACCATATGGTCAATTAAAGGAGCAAACGTATTCATAAATAAAATCGCTAACATCCATCCTTCTGGATAGGCTGGGTTGATCACACGTACAATCATTCCTACAAAACCGATGAGGAAACCATACCACAGCTTACCCATATTGGTCTGTGCGGCTGTAACCGGATCGGTAGCCATAAAGGCCAATGCAAATAAGAGTGAGCCCATTAAGAATTGATATTGGAAAGGTACTTTCATAAAGTCCGATGCACCGGGCATTACATTCATAATAATTCCTGCAATAGCGGCTCCTACAGCAAAGCTGACCATAATTCGCCAACTTCCTACGCCCATCAAGACCAAGAAGATGGCACCTAATAAGATGAGTGGCTTAAACATTTCTCCAACCGAACCAGGAATAATCCCAAAAAGTAGTTCTTTGGTCGTCCACATCTGTTGTACAGCTTCCCAACCTACATATTCCTTCCCATCGATTTCTAATCCCGTTGCAGCAACTGCTAAAGGAGTAGCTCCAGAAATTGCATCTGGAGAAAGGATCATATCAGCGTAGGCAGCATCATATTCATTGACCTTGAAGAAATTCCCAAAGGCATTGTGCAATAAGTTGTGGTCATTCTCGATCCATACGTAATTTTTGCTTTGCAGTTTTCCGGTATCATCCAGTACAGGAGTTACATCTCCCGAAATAGCCGCAGGGTAAGCAAAGAATACAAAAACACGAGCCATTAAAGCCACATTCCAAATATTCATTCCTGTTCCGCCAAATGCTTCTTTTGCGAAAATAACTGCAAAAGCCACCGCAATAGCTGTCATCCAAAGCGGAGTGCCTGGAGGCATGATTAAAGGAATTAAGGCACCAGAAACTAAGAAGCCTTCTTCTACAGAGTGGCCTTTCTTAGCAGCGAATAAAAACTCAATACCTAATCCAACTGCATGTACGACGATAAATGTTGGGATGATTTGTAATAGGCCGTACAAGAACTTTTGAAGCAAGGTCGCTTCTTCCGCCATTCCTGCTACTAAATAGTGGTGATGGCCGATATTCCAGGCGCCAAATAAATAAAGTAAAGTCAATGGAAGCACGACCATGATCATAGTCCGCTTTAAATCCATACCGTCACGAATATGTACTCCTTTACCATGTGTGGTTTCTTTTGGAGTAAACATGAAGGTATCAAATGCATCAACAGTAGTTCTCAGGAATGGATTATCTCCAGCCTTGTGATGCATATTATCGAATAAATTTCTGAAAAATTTCTTCATTTGAATGTGTCAGTTCAACGTTTATGCTTGTTCTCTCATGTAATCTAATCCATCGCGCAGAGTTGCTTGGACACTCTGTTTAGAGGTACAAACAAATTCACATAGCGCTAAGTCTTCTTCTACTACTTCGTAGATGCCGAGTCCTTCCATACCATCAAAATCGTTGGCAAGAATGGCTTTAATCAAGTGGACTGGATACACGTCCATCGGCAATACATCTTCGTACTGTCCGCTTACTACGAATGCTCGATGCTCCCCATGCGTATTGGTATTTACTTTGAATGGTTTGTTCCGTAAGAAGCTACCAATAAGTGATCTACTTCTCGTTGGTCGAGGGTAAGATGGAAGTAACCAACCAAACATTTCGTAACTGTCTCCTTCTTCAACAACAGAGAGCTGTGTATCGTAGAATCCAAGGAAACCATCGTTGTTAATTTTAGTTCCTGAAAGTACATCGCCAGAGATCACTCGAGAGTGTTCTGCATCGCCAATCAGGTCTTTAACATTCACACCCTGTTTTACTCGAAAGTAACCAGGATTAATGGCTGTAGGTCCACCTACAGTAATAATACGTGTGGCGTCAAAAATGCCTTCATTCATCAATTTCCCGATGATAAGTACATCTTGTGGGTTAACTGTCCAAACAACCTCTCCTTTTTTGATAGGATCGATGTGGTGAATTTGCACGCCTACATTTCCAGCTGGATGTGGTCCAGAAAAGCTATGCACCTCAGCTCCGCTGAGGTTTTGATAGGCTGGAATGCTTGCGCCAGTTGGTGTACTCACATGTACAGAAGCAAATTTGCTCAATGCGTTTACTCCGGCTTGAAAGTCCGCTTCGCGGCCTTTCATTACTACCGCATAATCGGGAGCCATGGGCGATGTATCGAATCCGCTAATGAAAACAGCCTTTGGTGTATCTGCAGGGTTTGCAGTGACGTTAAACGGACGCTGACGAATAAACTGCCAACAGCCACTTTCTAATAGTCGTTGCTCCACTTCTGCTTTCGAAGCACTCGCATCTAATCGACCGAAGTCTCTATATTGTTGGTTCGAATCCGCCATGATTACGACTTCTTCTACTCTACGCTTAGGACCTCTTTTTTGTTCAACAACTTCACCACTCACCGGACTAGAATAGACCCAGCTTGGGTTGGTTTTGTCGTAAAACAACGGATCGCCGGCTTTTACTTCATCGCCGATATTCGGAATTAGCTTAGGAATTGGTGCAATGCCAAAGAAATCTGTCGGTTTGATGGCATACGTGGGAGAGACATAATCAGTAATAGATGTATTACTTGCTGCTCCCTCTATTTTAATGTTGTAGCCTTTCTTAAGGCGTATGGTTTTACCCATTATTTCTTGTTCTGTAAATCAAAAATACGTTACAAAATAACGGCGCAAAACTAAAAAAGAACAGGCATATATCTGTGCTTGTGGCGCTTTTTTTTGAACAGCCTACTTCTTACCGAAAGTATAAGACAATTTAAGACGGGCTATAGAACGCTGGTCGAGCGTAGAATTGGAAAGTACACCTTGTATTAATTCTCCTTCAACAGCAATTCGTTTTAACTGAACATTGGCGCCAACAACGGCTTCCCCCATGTATCCACCAGTTCCATGATAGAGCTGTGAGGCAAAATGCTTGGTGCTGTTGTCTAAGTCGCTTTCTAAGAGCTCTGATTGCGTCATTCGAGGTGCACTCGGGTCATTATTGTTGTAAGTGACCGTGATACCAGCCCGGAAGTTAGTCAGGTCATTGACTTGATAATCAAGGTAAACGGGCACTTCAACGAAGCTTCTGTTCACACTTCTAGTATTCAATTGTTGAATGGTCTTGCTAGCGTTTTCTAAGCGTTGTGGAACAACGCTTTGGTAAGTCCCTTTGTAGGTATCGTCATAGTTACTAACATTAATACCTGTTCCTACAGACAAGTTTCCAGCAACCTTCTTCGTAAAATCAATGCCAACATCTAAGCCATAAGAATCAAATCCATTGGTACTGACTCCAGCAGCCCCTTCCATTTCAATGCCCTTACTAGATTGTACCAAGGCATTTCTACTCGAAGAAATAGGTATAACAATACCTTGTTGCATTGGTTTTTTGGGCTGATGGCCGCCTAATACATCAATTTCATACTTAGGTAAAGTAGGCTCGAAATCAATATTCACTCTGCGGTTATCCGCTTGTGCTAACAAGTTCAACTCATCAGGAATGCCATTGATTTGACGATGTAATTCTGATATGGAGTTCGCCGACTTTCCTTCTGGCAGTATATTCGATTGAACAACAGGTGAAACAGAACCGAACAACTTTGTGGGACGTTCTTGACTTCCAATTGTTGATGGTGCGTATGTAGAAGACTGAGCAAGTGGAAGTGCTTCAATGTACACTGCCTGTTCCAGAGATTCGGTTAAGTCAATTCCAGGAATATATAATGGCGGGAGTTCATTGGCGTCTACTTTAAAATCTGAAGGTAGTAGCATATTGTCCAACGATAATACCTTCGGAACTTTGTTAACCGCCTGATATGGTGCGTCAATATTGGAATTCCAAACCAAGAGACCAGCCACTGCTCCGATGAATAACGTAGCGGCGTATGGTAAGAAAGGGCGAATAGACAAAGATTTCTTTGGAAGCTCCTGATCTAAGAGCGCTTCCATTCCTTGCCATGCTTTTTCTTCTAAAGAGTTGTGTCCACCACTATCCAACGGCTATAATTTTATTTTGTATCAAAATCTCTTTCAATTTCTTTCGGGCATTGTTCAGGTGCCATTTCGACGTTCCTTCCGAAATACCTATCCGTTCAGAAATGTCTTTGTGAGAAAATCCTTCTAGTACGAAGAGCTTGAAAACTTTTTTGGAAGAATCTGGGAGTAATTCCACATGCTTCAACAAAACTTCGTAATCATAGCCACTTGCCAGATCATATGTGCCGTTTAATTTGTAGTCTGAGTCAACGATAACGTGAGTGAGGTATCGTTTTTCGGAACGAATTCCATCTAAAATACTTCGGTAAACAACAGAACGAATCCAACCGGGTAGTGCTTCAGGGTTGTTGACCGTATGTATTTTCTTAAATACTTTGAGAAATCCATTGTTGATCCACTCCACGAGTTTGTCCTCGTCTCGAGTAAATCTCCGACCAAGGTTTAGCATAGAAGCGAAATACAATTTGTATAACTCTTCTTGGTACTTCCGCTTATTTTTAGCGCAACCCTTTATCAGCTCTATATTTGTGATTTTCAACCTCAAAGTATACCAACGTTACTCTAAATTTAGAGAATTAAAGTGAAGAATACTAGAAGTCTTCCACAAAAACAATCTTTCAAGGAACAATTCTAACAATCATAAGACTCCCATCATGAGCTTTTGGTTTGGCCTTTCAACATGCTGTGCGAGTAACAATAACTAAATTTGGAAAGTGCTGAGATAAGTTTCAATATTGCAGCAAAATTTAAACATGCAATCAACGGCAGATATATTAAACCAATTAGGAGTAAAAGACATTAATCCAGGTGCCTGTTTAGGAGGAGATCACTGGGCCACCGAATCTGTAGGTGTAATTGACTCATTTAACCCAAGTACGGGCGAGAAAATTGCATCTGTTCAAATGGTTTCAAAGCAGACCTACAATCAACTGGTAGAGCAAAGTCAGGAAGCCTTTAAGGAATGGCGAATGGTACCTGCTCCTCAACGGGGTGAATTAGTTCGCCTCATGGGTGAAGCTTTGCGAGAAAATAAAGATGCACTTGGCAGTTTGGTCGCTCTAGAGATGGGTAAGATAAAGGCAGAGGGCGATGGTGAAGTACAAGAAATGATTGATATTGCAGACTTTGCAGTGGGGCTTTCTCGTCAATTATATGGCTTAACCATGCACAGTGAGCGACCGATGCATAGAATGTATGAACAGTGGCACCCTTATGGTATTTGTGGAATTATTTCTGCATTCAACTTCCCTGTAGCTGTATGGAGTTGGAATGCGTTTTTATCTGCAGTATGTGGAAATGTCAACATTTGGAAGCCTTCTCCCAAAACGCCATTGACTGCTATTGCTGTTCAAAACATTTGCAACCGTGTATTGGAGCAAGAAGGCTATAAAGGCATATTTAACTTAGTTATTGGTTCGAATGAAGAGATCGCCTCAACATTTATTGAAGACAAGCGAATTCCATTGGTATCGTTTACAGGATCTTCAGCGGTTGGGCGTCATGTTTCGGAAGTGGTAAATGGCCGTTGGGGCAGAACGATTTTAGAGTGCGGCGGGAACAACGCTTTGATCGTAGATCAAAGCGCGAACCTGAAACTCGCAATTCCTGCCGTTGTATTCGGAGCAGTAGGAACAGGCGGGCAACGATGTACTTCTACACGAAGAGCACTCGTTCACGAAGCTGTATACGATGAATTTAAAGCAGCATTAGTAAATGCCTACAAACAAGTCAGTACTAAAATTGGCAATCCTTTAGACAGCAACACACTCATGGGTCCACTTATCGATGAGCAAGCCATCAAAAACTACCAAAATGCCATCAACCAAGCTGTAGCCTCAGGTGGAAAAGTGATTTATGGCAATGAAGTCATCGACCGTGCTGGAAACTTTGTGGAACCAACTATTATTGAAGTGGAACACAACTACCCTATTGTTCACGACGAAACCTTTGCCCCGGTCTTATACTTAATCAAAGTCAACAGCCTGGATGAAGCCATATCAGTAAACAATGAAGTTGTTCAAGGCCTTTCCTCAGCCATTTTCACAGACAGCCTTCAGAACGCTGAACAGTTCTTAAGTGCGAATGGTAGTGATTGTGGTATTGCCAACGTCAATATTGGAACCAGTGGTGCGGAAATTGGAGGTGCTTTTGGTGGGGAGAAAGAAACAGGCGGTGGACGAGAATCAGGCTCTGACTCTTGGAAAGCCTACATGCGCCGTCAAACCAACACCATTAACTGGAGTACGGAATTGCCTTTAGCACAAGGAATAAAATTTGACATTTAATTCCTCGCTGGTTATTAACTTTGATTAAAATTGATCATTTATGAAAAAGATTGAACCGTGGTTAGCTGTAGCATTAGTGCTCGGCTTAATCTATGCAGCTTTAACTTATTCGCATACCCTATAACATGAAATTCGTATTCTCTATTTTAATTGCACTCTTTATTGTAGCATGCAGTTCAGGAAGTGGGAGCAAAGAACCTGCTTCAAGTACACCAACTTCAAGCCCTTCAGCCACTACCAAAAAAGCTAGTTCGAATCCAGCTGGTGAAAAGTTGTTTAAAATGAAATGTGCCGCCTGCCACAAACCCGATAAAAAGCTCATTGGCCCACCGTTAAAGGGCGTATTAGCAGAGCATTGGGATAATAATAAAGCAGATCTCTACCTCTACGTACGTAACTGGCAAGATGCAAACGATAAAGGCATTGCGCGTGCGGTTGAAATAGAAGATTATGATCCATCGGTGATGACGCCTTTTCCGGAGTTAACCGATGCACAACTCGATGATATTTTCGATTATATAGAGAAGTACTAAAACCGACCTATACATCATTTATGACTACAGATCAAATCCAAGATCTCCGAAAGAGGGTGGATGCCCTAGGGAGGTATCTTTGACGTCGCTCGACGAAGAAACGAAATAGAACAAGACGAAAAACAGACTGGTGATCCCAATTTTTGGACCGACCCAGAGCGGGCTGAGGCCATTATGCGCCAGTTGAAAGGCAATAAGAAGTGGGTGAAATCCATTGACGACCTTGAAAGTCAGATAGATGACTTGGAGGTATTAGATGAATTCCAAAGAGCTGGAGAAGCCTCGGAAGAAGAAGTAAATCAAGCTTATGCCTCTACCCTTTCAACATTGGAAGAAGTAGAATTCAAGAGCACACTTAACCGGGAAGAAGACGAGTTGGGTTGCATTCTTGAAATCAATGCAGGTGCTGGTGGTACAGAGGCTTGCGACTGGGCAGGAATGCTCTTCCGGATGTATAAGATGTGGTCGGAGAAGGAAGGCTTCAAGGCCACTACCCTTAACTATCAAGATGGAGATACAGCAGGCATTAAATCAGTAGAAATAGAAATTGCGGGCGATTATGCCTACGGGATGTTGAAGGGAGAAAACGGCGTTCATCGATTAGTCCGCGTTAGCCCATACAATGCACAAGGCAAACGAATGACTTCGTTTGCTAGTGTATTCGTACACCCTATGATCGACGATCGCATAGAAGTGGAAATTAACCCCGCAGATTTGGAGTGGGACACTTTTCGCGCCTCCGGCGCGGGAGGACAGCACGTCAATAAAACCGAAAGTGCCGTAAGGGTACGTCACTTACCCAGCGGACTCGTTGTCGAATGCCAAGAACAACGTTCCCAACATAAAAACAGAGATAAAGCCCTGCAAATGCTCAAATCAAGGCTGTACGAACTCGAAATTCAACGCCAACTCGCTGAAAAAGACAAGGTAGAAGCTGGTAAAATGAAAAACGAATGGGGCTCTCAAATTCGCTCCTATGTTCTGGATGATCGTAGAGTAAAAGATCATCGAACCAATCATGAAACTCGTCAACCCGATAAAGTCCTAGATGGAGATCTGGCTGATTTTATTAAGCACTATCTATTGTGGAGTAATGAAAATTAGTCTGCTGCGCAGATGGTTATTGGTGGATTGGTAAATCAGTGAATTGGTGAATTGGTAAATTGGTGAACTAGTCAACTAGTGGCTAGTGGCTAGTTATTGGTGAATCAGTGAATTAGTCAACTGGTGACCCAGTTACCATTTTTATTTAGATTTTCATTTTGATTCTAAAGAACTCATCAGCGCAAATCCCCAGCATCCGAGTTTTCCGCGTTCCTATTCCATAATTAACGAATCACTAGCGCCTAGGGTCAAATCGAATTCACCATGCTATGGACTGAAGTCCATAGTCACGCATCCTAGTCTTTAAAACGTAAGCGCACTTTTAATAAATAACTACTCACTAATCAACTATT
Organism: Saprospiraceae bacterium; assembly: GCA_019634125.1. Taxonomy (GTDB): domain Bacteria; phylum Bacteroidota; class Bacteroidia; order Chitinophagales; family JAHQVX01; genus JAHQVX01. The sequence goes on along the minus strand of JAHQVX010000116.1, from coordinate 1,649 downwards.
GGCTAATGCCCAAACCTAGAAACATTTCTGCCAAATCATTTTCAATTATCAATTATCCATTGTAAAATTGCTGCTCGCAATGAGACATTAGCTCAGTTGGTTTAGAGCGCTGCCTTGACAGGGCAGAGGTCACTGGTTCGAATCCAGTATGTCTCACTGATTTTTAAGGAACACATAATATCAAAATGGCCATCTTCGATGGCCATTTTTTTAGGCTACTGGAAAAAGAAATAGTAGATCAAGAAAACCATAATCACCGCAAAACTCCAGGCTAAGCAGTACAACGAGCGTTTTACGTTCTCAAACTTCAAACTGGCAATCTTGGAATTAATATAAATCTGATGGCCGAGTTGCCGAAACAACTCCTCTTCTTCGGTACTCACTTCATAGAGCTTCTGACTATAACTATGGATATCGCCATACTTGGAAATAATATCCTTAAAGAAAAAGACATTCTCGTCGAATTGCGTTTCCAATCTCGGCATGAAGCAACGTACACTGAAAAAAATGGAAGCTCCAACAAGAACAAACCAAATCATAGATAAAACGGAAAATACGGTATTGGATTCGATGGTTTCATAAACCGTTCCGATACTATCAATGATAAAACCGAGGGCAATACCATAAAAGGACAGGATGAGGCCTGCTTTAATTTCGGAGGCTTTGATAAGGCTGGCGATGTAATTAATTGCGCCCCAATAATGGTCTACTAAATCTTCAATTTGTTTGGGCATGGTGTATAAATATAGTAATTTGACTGCTTTCAAAATGGTGCAACAGCAAGCAGACAAGATTTTAGAGGTCAAAGACTTAAGCCTCGCCTTCGGCGAGGCTACTGTCCTGCACCAACTCAGTTTTTCCCTTCATCAGCAGGAAATCCTCGGCATTGTAGGTGAATCGGGGTCTGGAAAATCATTGACTAGCCTCTCAATTATGGGCTTACTAGCCTCCAATGCCATCGTGGAATCGGGAGAAATCACCTACTATAAAAACACCGGTGAAGCCGTACCGATCCATTCCCTCTCCCCTCCTCAGCTCAATGCCTTACGTAGATCGGAGTTGTCTATGATTTTTCAAGAGCCGATGACTGCGTTAAACCCCGTTTATACCTGCGGGTTTCAATTGCGGGAAGTCTTGAAGTTGGCGGGAGACCACAGCGCTGAAAGCGCTGTGGAATGGCTGAAGAAAGTCGAACTTAAAGACCCTGAACGTATTCTAAAAAGCTATCCCCATCAAATTTCTGGCGGCCAAAAACAACGCGTCATGATTGCCATGGCCATGGCCGCTCAGCCCAAACTCCTCATTGCCGACGAACCCACAACTGCCCTAGATGCCCATGTTCGGAGGTCGATTCTTGATTTAAATAAGCGCTTGTCTAAAGCGCACGGCTTAGCCGTGCTCTTCATTTCACACGACATGGATGCTGTTCGGTATATCGCTGATCGGATTTTGGTGATGCAGAAAGGACTGCTCGTGGAACAAGCCGAAACAAACCAACTCCTAAACAACCCACAAAAAGCCTATACTAAAGGATTAATCGCCTGTAAACCCCCACTCCGCCAATCGCTCCATCGACTGCCCACCTTAGACCATCTAGACCCTACTCCATCCCCTCCAATAAAGGCCTCGACAACTGATGCTGAGCCGAT
>JAHQVX010000010.1 GCA_019634125.1 Saprospiraceae bacterium | reverse complement strand
GGGTTAATTGAATCCACTATTCCCGAGCCAATTGCCCAGAATGATATAAGAACTCCAGTTCTGCAATGCTGAGCTTCCGTTCTAAGTCGTTCAGTTTAAGTTGACTTTCAATGAATTTTTCTTGGCGTCTATTCAGCAAGAAGACCGAGCTTTCTCCATATTGGAACTTTTCTTGTTCGGCAAGTAATAGTCGCTCATAATTATCAACTTGTGCTTGTTGTAAGTCAATTTGCTCACTGAGCTGGGCTATTGTGGCTCGGCTAGCTTGAATTTTATTTAAGAGTTCGTTGCGCTTATTCTCGATATCTAACGAGTTGTCTTGGAGTTTCAATTCTCCTTGTCGCACGTTTGCCCGTTCAGCCCGACGGAATAAGGAGGAGCTCAATTTTACGCCCCACTTGTAATTGGAAAGGGAATAACTTGGAGCCAAACTGTTCTCATCGGTTTCCAGCAGTGGATTGTACGCTACACTGAGCTTCGGCTTCAATTTCTCGCGTTTTAAATTCAGGTCGATCTCCAGTTCTTGTTGCTTAATTGTTTTTAGCTGAAGTTCTGGGTGTTGCAGTACTAAGTCGGCATCCGACTGTAGGTTAAGCAGCTCAATTTGAGTGGCCTCGGGGGCTTCAGGTTGGGTGCCCGGCTGTAACTCAAGCGGGGCATTGTTTTCAAACCACAAGTAGTTTTCTAATTGCTGTTGTGCTTTGATGCGTTCAACTTCATTGGTTTGGAGGTCGTTTTCTGCACTTTGAATAACCAGCAATGCTTCTAAGGTATCAATGGCGGGTTTGTCGCCTTGTTCAAAGGATAGTTTAGTAGCGTTGAAGTTCTCTTCGGCGATTTGCAAGCTTTGCTGAAGGACGGCTTTATTGGCCGAAATGGTTTGCCAATCTAAATAGGCGTATCCAGCTTGCAAGAGGACTTGGTTCAGTAGTAATCGGCGTTCATTTTGAGCCATATCGGGCATGAGTTGTGCTTTTGCGAGCGCCGTACGGCGCTCGTCGGTGCGTAAACCCTGCAATAAATTCACTTCTACTCCCGCACTCCATAACCCGCTCCCAGTAGTCGTGCCTTCTGGATTTAAAAAAGCACCATCATTGTTTTCAAAATTTGCTTGCGCACTTACCCCATACCAAGTCGGAATTTGCACGCCTGTTTTAAACAACCGATAATAATGACTGTCCTTGAAGTATTTCTCATCCAAATCCCCTTTCACTTGCGGATCAAAACCACCTCTCGCTTCGAGCTGACCCGCCGCCGCGAAGTCATCTCTTAAGCCCGCTTGTCGAGCAATAGGATGGTATTCTTCTACAATGCTCATGTAGTCTTCAAAAGCTAAAATGGTGTTTTCTTCTTGTGCTTTAAGACTGATCGACAACAAGAGAAAGCTCGCTAGAAAAATTCGTTTCATTATTTTACTTGCTTTAATGGGGCTTTGCGCTTCAAAGGATCCGAAGCATCTTTTTCTTCATAAAAATCTGCTGGAAAGCCGTTTAGCTGACGCCATAGTTCATACCATATAGGCACCTCATTTAAAAGAATAAAGGCTTTTCCCCCTGAGCCTACTCGAATAGGTTCTGGCCATAACTTTTCTGGATCGTTAGGTGCAATCAACATTCGGTACAAGCCATTTTCACTTATATCTCGATCAATAGCAACTACTTCGCCTGAGAACGTACCAAAGCTCTGATTGGGCCAACCACTGAACACTACTGCAGGCCAACCATCAAATAATAAATTCACATTTGTTCCAACTTGAACAAGAGGCAGGTCTCTGGGCTTAATGTAGATTTCCATCGCTAAGTCGTATTCGCCCGGCACGATGGTCACAATATCAGTGCCTTCCTTAATGACTTCGCCAACACCCTTTTTTATTGCCTTTGTTATATAACCCGATTGAGGCGCAACAACATGGTATAAATTCTGTCGTTGCTCGTAATTACTCAACTGATTTTTCAATTTGGAAGTACTCGCTCGTGCATCGAGTTGTGCCGAACGGGCAGAAAATAATTCCGATTGTGTTTTGGCTAACTTGTCGGCATACTCGCTTTCTATAGCGGGCAGCTCTATTCTCAGATTCGCGATTTCTTGGCGACGCGTATCCAACTTATTGCGTTGCGAATTCACTTTTGCTTGAGTTTCTTGATACTTCAATCGCTTGGCCTCTAAGTCGGTCAAAGGCTTCAACCCTTTGTCATATAATTCTTGCGATCGAGTCAGTTGATTCTGTGCAATTTGCGCATCGGTTTTAAAGGCAATGAGGTCCAGGCTATCGTTTTTTAGTTTTAACTGCGCTTGTGTGATCTTATTTCTTGTCTGCTGTAGCTTTAACTTTCGAGCTTCAACCATAGCATTGTACTGCATTTGCAAGCTTTGTGCTTTCGATCCGTATGCGCCTACACTGCTCTCTTTAGCCAGCACCTGTTCATTCGTCCGTTCTATTAAATTGGGATCTAAGTACTCGCTTTTCACCTCCGATAAAAAAACAATGGTATCGCCTGCTTCCACATAGTCTCCTTCTTGCACATACCAGTCTTCCAGTTTTCCAGAAATGACAGATTGAATGGCTTGTGGCCGTTGATTCGGCTTCAAAGTCGTCACATAGCCTTTCGCATTGATGTTCTGTGTCCAAGGCAAAAACAAAGCAAGAAAAGAGATAGTTCCTAGAAAAATGGCGACGTAAATCGGCCATTTCGAAATGTTTCGTTCGTTCAACTTTTCAAACACAGTATAGCTTTCGGGTTGAACGTATTTATTGATACTGTTTTTAGTAATGTTCAACATTTAACTGGCTTTTGAAAGGGTGATAGAATCATTTGCAAACTGGTCCCAACCAGTATATTCAGGGATAAGTACGACTGTCCAAGGTCGCTCTGGCGACATGATATATTGAGCGATCGCTTTCTTCTCATTTTCAGGGATGAAGACCAAGGGCTCTTCCATGAGCAACAGCTCTGGTTCGTGGATGATTGCTCGAGCGATTAATAGTTTTTGAATAATACTTCTTGGTAGCGTTTTCCCTTCTGCATCGAGTAATGTATCTATACCTCTGGGTTGCTGAGACAAGAAAGACCTTAGGTTCAATAATTCGATCGTCTCATAGATCTTTTGTTCTGGAATGTCGCGCCCCATGGTAATGTTTTCAGCAATTGTGCCTTCAAAGATTTGATTAGTGGGTAGGTAGAACCCGATTTTGGGGTAGAGGTCGGTCTTGCAAGCGTGGGCAATAGACACCTCATTAATTAAAATATCTCCACTGTGCGGTTCCCACATTCCTGCAATGAGCCTTAACAAGGTTGATTTTCCAGACCCCCCCGATCCTTTTAATAGCACCTTGGAGCCCGCGTCTATGGAAAAACTTAAATCATCAATAAGCGGGATACGTTGGTTTTTGTAGGCAAACTCGATATTGTTAGCCTGTATAGACAGCCCGGGTTCATAATCTGGAATCATGACTTCGTTGTGCTCATCTAAATCGAGGTCGGTGACGTATCCAATCTTCTCTAAGCTGGTAAGCACATCATAAATAGTGTCAATAATTCGCAGTAACTTTTCTACGGAGTTAATGATCAAAATGATAACAATCTCTGAGGCAACAAATTGACCTAAATTCATTCGACCTTGAAAAACCAAGAACCCACCCAATAATAATAGACCAGCAGCAACTAAGACCTTAAATCCAATGATAAAGCGGAACTGACTAATCAATACTTTGAAATGGCTTTCACGGGCATTGATATAATCGTGACTAATCGCGTCGGCCTTATTCATGTGCAAACGACTGTCTGAATTAATCTTAAAACTTTTATTGGTTCGGGCCACTTCCTCTAGCCAGTGCGCCAATTTATACTTTTCACCACTTTCCTTTAAGCTGGTTCTAAGTCCTTTTGGGCCAGTGATTCTGAAGATAACAAAGAGTAAGGCAAGAAGACTTACGCCTAGAATAATGAAGTAGGGACTGTAAATCGCCAATAACAAAAGCCCAAATACAATTTGGAAAATCGCTAATGAGAAATCGATGAGGATTTTCGGCAAACCTTTCTGAATAGTTAAGGTGTCGAAAAAGCGATTGACCAATTCCGGAGCGTGAATTTGATCCAGTTCCTTGAGTTTTATCTTCGGTAGCCGCCAAGCAAATTCAAAGGCAGAGCGGGCGAAAATATCTTGTTGGATGTGCTCCACGATACGCAATTGCATGACTTGTAAGAATCCGGTAATGGCAATTCCCAGCAAGACGAATAAAACGAGGATCATCCACGAGGTGGAGATTTGCCCCGTTTGAATGAAAATAACGATGGCTTGTATGCCTAGAGGTAATGAAAGGTTGACTAAGCCATTCAGCAAGGCATAGAAATAGATTTGATAGACTTCTTTCTTGTAGATGCTTAATAAGTTCCACAAGCGACTCAGCGCAGTAACAGGGTTGATCATAGAAATTAACGTTCAAGTTGAATTAGGCGCTGCGAAGATAAAAGCAAAACTTTTATAAATGTTAGCATTACTTACATTTTTTTATTTTGAAGTGCTTTTCGTTTTTTTGGTAAGTTTATTTAATGAAAAAAATAACAGGCTTGATCAGCTGTATGTTCTTCGCTGTATGCGCTTTTTCACAAGAAGGGAATTATTGGGCTGCAGGTGCGGAATACCAGTGGTATCCTACAGGGCATCAAATTGGCTTAAGAGGTGAATATGGATTTGCTCCGCATCATGCGATTGATTTTAGAGCGGGTATTAACATCATTAATGAGCGGGATGAAGGGGAACAAGACTTAGAAGAAGGAAGCGGCTTCGGTTTTACACCTGGCTACCGCTATTATTTAAAATCTGATAATTCTGGCTTTTTTGGGAGTGTTCGAAGTGATATTTGGTTGAATTCAATTGATTGGACAGATTTAGATAACGGAGTAGTAGTAGCAACTGGAACGACAGATATTACTGTCGTTCAACCTACGCTAATTGCTGGTTATGCCTCTCAGCTGGGTGAAAATTGGAAGTTTACGCCCACTGCTGGCTTCGGTTACGAAATTAATGTACGATCAGACGGCCGGGATGTTGGGGAAGGCCCTATTACCTTATTGGGTTTAAATATCACCCGCCGCTTTTAAGCTGTAACAACACAGTAGATTCACCATCTTTCTTTCAGCCTATTTTAGGTATTTTGCAATTCGAACTAAAAAATCAAGAACTACATGCGGTTTTGGAAAACACTCATCTTCCTTTGTATTTCGGGACTCTCTTTTTCACAAGTCAGTAAACAATCGAATTCTTCTGAGCTCTACGAAGCGCTTCAAAAACTAGGAAATACGGGTTCTGCCATGTATATCGCCGCCCATCCTGATGATGAAAATACGCGTATGATTGCTTGGTTGGCCAATCATAAGAAAGTGAACACGGTGTATTTGTCTTTAACCCGTGGAGATGGTGGGCAGAATTTAATTGGTACAGAGAAAGGACCGATGTTAGGTTTGTTGCGCACCCAAGAGCTTCTCCAAGCACGCTCAGTAGATGGGGGAAACCAGTGGTTTTCCCGAGCGAATGACTTTGGATATTCGAAAACAGCCACGGAAACCCGAGCCATTTGGGAGGAAGAAGAAGTATTAAGTGATGTAGTATGGGCCATTCGAAAGCATCGACCAGATATTCTAATTAATCGCTTCGATCATGATAGTAATGGGCGAACACACGGTCATCACACCACTTCTGCCATCCTTGGGTTAGAGGCTTTTAAGCTAGCTGGCGATCCAACTGCTTTTCCAGAGCAGTTAAAGTATGTGGAGCCTTGGCAACCTAAACGGATTTTCTTCAACACTAGTTGGTGGTTTTATGGCAGCCGGGAAGCTTTTGCGGAAGCGGATAAAAGCGATATGATTAAAGTAGATGTGGGCGAATACTATCCTTTAAAAGGGTTATCAAATAATGAAATCGCCTCATTAAGTCGGAGCAAGCATGCTTGTCAGGGCTTCGGCTCCGCCTCAGCCCGGGGCAGTCAAGAAGAGTGGGTGCAACTCATTGGCGGGGAAGGTAAGCCCAATATGACCGACCTCTTTGAAGGGGTGGACTTGAGTTGGAATCGCGTTGGGAAAGCGGGGAAATCCATAGAGACCGCGCTGGCTAAAGCCATTGCCAATTACGATTTTGCGAAGCCTTCGGCTTCGCTCAACCAACTAGTTTCCATTTACCAACTTATCCAGGAATTACCCGATTCGGCACTCAAAACCCGAAAGCTGGCCGAAACCAAAGAATTGATTCGCCAAGTAGCAGGAATTTACCTTGAAGCCACCACTAGTTCCCCTTACGGAGTGGCTGGTCAGGCTATTGATGTTAACCTCGAACTCACGAACCGCAGCGAAGCTGCGGTTAATCTATTTGGACTCGGTTTTGCACCAAGTATCGAAATGAATAAAACCTTAGAAACAGTGGACAGTAATGCCCGATGGCGCGAAACGAAAACCATTACGCTTCCGGAAGACCTTGACCTAACCAGTCCATATTGGTTGAATACAGCGCAAAGTAGCTTAGGGATGTATTCGGTAGTCGCGCAAGAGGATCGCGGCCGGCCAGAGGCCGAGCCGCAGTTTCAAGCGCAATTCCGAATTCGAATTGGCGAAGCAGAGTTTCAATTCAACGAGCCCGTTCAGTATAAAAAAGTAGACCCTGCGGTAGGCGAAATTTATCAGCCCTTCCATATTGTGCCGCCAGTGGCCGTTAATATCGGAGCGCCGGTTTACCTTTTCGCCAACGGCGAAAAGGGACAAATCGAAGTTGAAGTCACCAGCTTCGTCGATAACGCCGAAGGACAAGTTCAACTCGATGCAGGTCTAGAATGGATTATCAGCCAAGCTAAACCCTATTCCATTGAACAAAAAGGCGGTAAACAAAGTCTTACATTCGATGTATTGCCTCCAAGAAGTCAAACGATTAGCCAACTCAAAGCAGCAGCTACTTTTGATGGGGATACGTACACGAAAAGTTATTTACCCATTTCCTACCAACATGTTCCAGACCAAGTCGTATTTACCACTGCGGAGGCTGTAATTGAAAAAGTAGAAATCACGGTGCCCGACGTGGAAGTGGCCTATATTCAAGGTTCAGGTGATGTCGTGCCCGAGAGTTTACGGCAACTAAAACTACAAGTCGATGAACTAGAGCCCAGCCAATGGACAAGCGAAACCCTTTCGAATTATGATGTCGTCATTCTGGGTATTCGTGCTTTTAACACCTTGCCCGAACTCAAATATTTTACAGATGATCTTTGGGAGTTTGCTCGAAATGGCGGAACGGTTATCGTGCAGTACAATACTTCTCGTCGACTAGGCGAAATTGCGCCATTTCCACTGCAGCTCAGTAGAGACCGAATCTCTCAAGAAGATGCGGAATTAACGTTTTTGGCGCCGAATCACCCAGTATTGAATCGTCCGAATAAGATTACCTCGACCGACTTTGAAGGTTGGGTGCAAGAACGTGGGCTGTATTTCGCGAATGAATGGGACGATGCATTTACACCGATTCTTGAGGGATACGATGTAGGAGAAACCCCTAAGCAAGGAGCATTGCTGGTAGCACCTGTCGGCGAAGGCCATTATGTATACACTGGGTTGTCCTTTTTTAGAGAGCTCCCTGCTGGTGTGCCGGGTGCTTACCGTTTGTTTGCCAACTTGTTAGCTTTAGATCATGAATAAGCCACCAATTCTTAAAAACTGGAAGAATATCTACTTATTGATTTTAGGGATTAATTTATTGATCGTTCTTCTTTTTATCGGTTTCCAAACCTATTTCTCCTAATGGCACAACTCGACTGGATTGTACTCATTGGTGTCTTGGTCTTCATTGTGCTTTATGGCTTATGGAAGACAAGAAAACTAAGGACTGCAGAAGAGTTTTTGGTGGGTGGAAGAAAAAGCCCGTGGTGGTTAGTAGGTGTAAGTATTATGGCCACACAAGCCAGTGCAATTACCTTTTTAAGCACACCTGGTCAAGCTTATAACGATGGAATGGGTTTTGTTCAATTCTACCTTGGACTTCCCATAGCCATGATCATCTTGTGCATTTTTGTGCTACCTCGGTACTTTAAGATGAATGTGTATACGGCCTATGAATATCTTGAAGGTCGTTTTGGCCTACCTACACGAGTGCTTACAGCCATTCTCTTCTTGATTCAGCGAGGCTTGGCAGCAGGAATTACCATTTTTGCCCCAGCCATCATTCTGTCTTCTATTTTGGGCTGGAACTTAACCTACACGAACATCATTATAGGAATTTTAGTCATTGTATATACGTTGATTGGCGGTACTGAAGCGGTGAGTCAAACCCAGAAGCAACAGATGGCGGTTATTTTTCTGGGTATGTTCGTGGCATTCTTCATGATTGTAAAGGCCTTGCCAATGAATATGGGAGAGGCTTTACACCTGACCGGGCAAATGGGGAAATTGGAAGTCGTAGACTTCCAATTTGATCCGAATAGCCGGTACAACATCTGGAGTGCTTTGTTAGGCGGTACGTTCTTGTTTCTATCCTATTTTGGAACCGACCAAAGCCAAGTTCAACGCTACCTCTCGGGAAAGGATGCAGCACAAGCCAAGATGGGACTCATGTTTAATGCCTTATTCAAAGTGCCCATGCAATTCTTCATTTTGCTGGTCGGTATCATGGTTTTTGCGTTTTTTCAGTTCAACCAAAGTCCTCTGAACTTTAATCCAGAAGCGCAAGCTTATTTAGAGCAACAGCCCGGATATACCGAACAACAACAACAATACGATGCAATTTTTGAAGAAAAGCAATCGGCGATACTCTCCTGGAAAGCAGCCAGAGATGGGGGTGATCAAACCGCGGAGAAAGCCGCAATGGCTACTATTCAAGCTGCAAATGCGTCGGAATTGGAATTGCGAAAAGCGGTTAAGGAACAAATCGATAGTAGCGACATGGATATTGAATCCAACGATAAAGACTACGTCTTTATCAATTATATCCTCAACTACCTGCCCCATGGCTTAATAGGTTTGTTGTTAGCAGTGATCTTATCAGCTGCGATGAGCTCTACATCTTCAGAACTCAATGCGCTAGCCACTACTACCGTAGTTGACATTTATAAGCGGTCATTCGCCCCCAATATTTCAGATCAGCAGTATTTAAACGCCTCCCGAGTATTCACTTTTATATGGGGTTGTATTGCCATTTTTTTTGCGGTAAAGGCCAGTTTGTTCGAAAACTTAATTCAAGCGGTAAACATCATTGGCTCCCTATTTTATGGCGTAATTCTAGGTGTTTTTGCCGTAGCATTTCTTTTTCCAAAGATCAAAGGTTGGCCGGTTTTAGTGGCTATTTTGTTGGTGGAGCCACTGGTTGTATGGCTTTATTTTTTGAATGAATGGGGCCATATAAAACTCCAATTCTTATGGTTGAATCCTATTGGTTGTTTGGGCTTGATTATAGTCGCGCATTTACTCCAGCCATTTTTCTTCCAACCGAATAAAAAATTGGCGTAGTGTTTGCATTTAAATCAACACTTAATACCCCCGATGAAGCGAATTTTACTTTTAGCATTTTTGATAAGCTCCCTTGGAGCACTTAGCCAAACCAAGAAGAATAAGAAAGCCATTCAGTGGCACTCTTGGGAAGAAGGCATTGCCTTGGCTGAAAAAAAGAACAAAAAAGTCTTTGTAGATATTTACACTGATTGGTGTGGGTTCTGCCGAAAAATGGATGCAGATACGTTTTCAGATCCAGAAGTAGCGAAGTATATGAACAAAAATTTCATCATGATTAAGCTCGATGGGGAAAGCAAGGAGGTACTTTCTTATAAAGGCCAAGAATACGCGTTTAAGAAAGCGAATCGGCGTGGGCACCACGAATTAGCAGAAGTGCTGGTTGGACGAAAACCGCCTTACCCAACTTTTGTGGTTTTAGATCAAAATCAGGATGTAGTTGACTCGTTTATAGGGTATAAGAATAAAGAGAAGTTTATGCCTGTGATTTCTTACTATGGTTCGGAATCGTATAAAGAGCAGAACTGGGACGAGTACTATAAAGCGTATGTATTAGCCAATTAATATTGGGCTTGCGCCAACGATAATATTTCCTCGATAACTTGAATAGGAAGGTCTTCTTGTGGATGCACAGGTAAGACCTTCATTTTTTTACGATCTCCTTGAATGAGCATTGGATGCTCAAAGCGATCTGCACGAACAATCCCAATATAAGGGTGCTGTGTTTTTTTATCTATCCAGATATAGCAAAAGGTTTTTTTCTTAAATAGAAAGAAAGGCAGCTTCCATTTCCATGCTTCGGTAATGTCCTCATGGTGATTTAATATGACTTGCCGGAGGGCTAGGAAGCAGCTTTTATTTGGTTCTTCTAGGGAGTGATAGAAGTTCTCGATGTGGTTGAGCATGGTTAAAGATAGTTCCACCCCGGCAAAGCCGGGGGGTTTTAAAGGCTTACATCGCAATTATTCCTTTGCCTTCACTGGGCAAGTACTTAAACCCAACAAGGAATAAATGCCACACCAACTGACTAATGAAGTCAGTAAGAAAACAGCTCCGGCCACCGCTAAAATGGTGCCTAATAAGCTCGAAATGTCAACTTGTTTGCCAATGAATAATAAGTAAGCAATAACTAAAACGACTAGTAAACGGATACCTCGGTCGATGTTTCCCATATTCTTTTTCATGATTGGTAGTTTGATACTTAAGAATACGCTTTTCTTAAGAAAACCACTGTAACTCAGGTTACAAAGTAATTGATCAGCACGGAAAGCCCTAAAATTATTAACGTGCAAAGCACACAGGCTAGAAGTAATTTGGCAAAAAAAGTATTATTCCCGTTTTTCATTTAAGACGTTGAACTCGAACAAACGCTATCTTCCTGGGGCAGATCTGTTTGTTTCATGGCGTTATACCCGCCAGCAATATCAACGATGTTATGAATGCCTCTGGCTTTCAAGATAGACGCTGCAATCACAGATCGATACCCTCCTGCACAGTGTACAAAAGCCGTACCAGCTTCAGGATAAGTCGCTAAATGTTGATTGAGTTCTGACAGTGGCGTGTGGTGTACTCCTTCTATATGGGAAGCGTTGTACTCGCCGGGCTTGCGCACATCAAATAGTTGACCTTTGATCGATTCGTATTCTTGCGCTAATGCCTCAGCCGTAATTGTGTCGATGGTATCTATCTCTTTTCCGCTGGCTTTCCAAGCTTCTATGCCGCCTTTTAAATAACCAAGAATGTTGTCGAAACCAACTCTAGACAGCCGAGTAACAGCTTCTTCTTCTTGGCCTTCAGGCGTAATAAGAATAAGTGGTTGGTAGACATCTTTCACTAAAGCACCTACCCACGGCGCGAAACCACCATTCAGGCCAATGAAAATAGATTGAGGAACATGACCAGCTTTGAAGTCGTTTTGATGACGCACGTCTAAGACTAGGGCTCCGGCCTCATTTGCTGCTACTTCAAAGGCTTCTGGAGATAGGCCACGCAAGCCCTTTTCTAAGACCTTGTCGATGCTCTGATAGCCTTCCTTGTTCAACTTCACATTCAATGGGAAATAAGCAGGAGGTGCTTCTAATCCGTCTGTAACTTCTTGCACGAATTCGGCTTCCGTCATATCTGCCCGAAGGGCGTAATTCATTTTCTTTTGATTGCCTAAAGTGTCCACAGTTTCCTTCATCATGTTCTTCCCGCAGGCAGATCCAGCGCCATGCGCTGGATAAACAATGACTTCATCGGCTAAGGGCATAATTTTCGTTCGTAAGCTGTGGTAAAGCGTTCGAGCCAGATCTTCTTGAGTTAGTTCTGCGGCCTTTTGAGCTAAGTCGGGACGACCTACATCTCCGAGGAATAACGTATCTCCAGTAAAAATGGCGTAATCTTCTCCAGCTTCGTTTTGGAGCAAGTACGTTGTGCTCTCCATGGTGTGCCCCGGTGTATGCAATACTTTAATAGTGGCTTTACCCAGTTGGAAGAGTTGACCATCTTCAGCGATAATAGCTTCGAAATTGGGGTTGGCATTGGGACCATAGATGATAGGCGCACCTGTTTTTTCGGCTAAAGTCACATGCCCACTCACGAAGTCGGCATGGAAGTGCGTCTCGAATATATACTTGATAATCACACCATCCTTCGCGGCACGATCAATATACGGTTGCACTTCACGAAGCGGATCAATAATCGCAGCTTCACCATCAGAAACAATGTAATAAGCTCCTTGAGCCAGACAACCAGTATAAATTTGCTCTATCTTCATAGTCCTATTTCAAAGCACAAAAATATCAAGTTTTATTGATAGCGTTCGTAACCCAAGTCACGAGGGTTTCTTTTTAGTTTGTTGAGCAACCTTTTCTTTAATTATGGAGGATTCATAACGGCCATAAAAATGATTTACAGCCTCGCTCGTTTCTACAAAGAGATTATTCTTCCCAATTCGGTCGATCAATTTGGTTTTAAATAGAATATCCCGAGTAGGACCACTGGCTTCTGCAATGTAAAAATGAATATTCATCGCTTCTAAATCGTCTAAGACTTGGTGCAGCATTTTCAGGGCAGTACTATCAATATAGTTGATGGATTCAGCGTTTATAATGACCGCTTTTAAGTTTTTTCCTTTGACCTCTATGTGTTTGTACAGTTGCTGTTTAAAGTAGCCCTTATTCCCGAAATACAATTGGGCATCGAAGCGAAAAATCAATAGTTCATCATCTACTTCTACATCGTCGCTGAAGCGATTGATGTTTTTAAAATAATCGGTGCCTTTTACCCGTCCAAGCGTAGCGGTGTGTGGCATGGATGTACGATAAACGAAAAGCAATAAGGATAGAAGTACGCCTAGCAATATGCCTTCTTTAATGCCGATTAGTAAGGTGGTTAGAAAGGTCAAGAGCAGTAAGAAGAATTCATCTTTCTGGTACTTCAGTAGTTCTTTCGGGTACTTGAAATCGATGAGTCCAATGACTGCAACCATGATGATGGCGGCGAGAATGGCATTGGGTAAATAATAGAAAAGCGGCGTGAGAAACAGCAAGGTAATGCCTACTACAAGTGCGCTGATGATCAATGACAGGCCTGTTTGTGCGCCCATTTCATCGTTGATGGCCGATCGGCTGAAACTGCCCGTAGTAGAATAGGATTGGAAGAATGATCCGATGATATTGGTCAAGCCAAGAGCAATCAGCTCTTGGTTGGGTTCGACTTCGTAGTCATCATGGCGTTCTTCTAGGGACTTGGAAATGGATATGGCTTCGAGGTAGGCAATTAAAGCTAAAGTGAGTGCAATGGGAAAGAGTTCAGCAATACGGCTCGCGTCGATTTGCGGTGTGCCAAAGGCCGGAAGGCCTTTGGGAATCGCTCCAACAACCTGTAGTCCCTGTTCTTGCCAACCAGTGAAATACGCCACTAGTATTCCAAGAATTAATACGATTAACGAACCAGGTATTTTCCGATTCCACTGCTTTAAGCCATAAATGATCAAAATGCCCATTCCCCCAATTGCGAGTGCGTACATATTCGTATCACCCACTGTTTTCCACGCATTTCCGATAAGCTTATGGACTTGATTGCTTCGAACAATCTCAGTGCCTAAAAGGTGTTTGAGCTGACTTAAGCCAATGATAATGGCTGCGGCAGATGTAAAGCCACTGATTACTGGTCTAGAAATAAAATTCACCAAGAACCCCATTCGAAATAAACCAAAAATCAACTGAATGATTCCTGTAAACAAGGCCAGGAAAATCGCCATGGAAATATAATCCGATAGGCCAGAGATAGACAATGCGCCCAGCCCCGCAGCAACCAACAACGAGTCCATAGCTACCGGCCCAACGGCCAATTGCCTCGACGTTCCTGTACACGCATAAATGAGTTGTGGTATTAATGCCGCATAAAGCCCAAAAACAGGAGGTAAACCTGCTATCATCGCATAGGCCATTCCTTGGGGAATAAGCAAAACACCCACTGTAATACCCGCGAAAAGATCTCCTGAGAGGTGTGATTTCTTATACTGGCCAAGCCAGTCGAGTATAGGTAAGTATTGTTTCATTTAGTGCGGAAGGTGTTTCTTCACAATTCCATAGGTAAATGTACCGAGTATTGCGCCGAAAAGCACGATAAGAATTGGCCAATATCCTGCCCCTGCGAGGATGTACATGGGGCCGGGGCAAGCCCCGGCCAACGCCCAGCCTAAACCAAACAAACATCCACCCAGTAAATACCGGGTAAGCCCCATTTCCTTAGGGGCAATGTGAATGGCCTCACCATCGAAACTCTTTAGTCGATTACGTTTGATGAGTTGAATGGCCAATACGCCTAATCCAACCGCACTGCCTATAATGCCATACATGTGGAAACTCTCAAATCGGAACATTTCATAAATCCGATACCACGATACCGCCTCCGATTTATACAATACAATTCCAAAGAATACACCGATCAATAAAAATTTGAGGTATTTCATCTAACCAAAAATTAAAGGATACAAGAAATAGATCATCGTCAACCCGCCAATGAAGAAACCAATAACGGCAATCAGTGAAGGCAATTGTAAATTACTAAGCCCACTAATTGCATGGCCAGAGGTACATCCGCCTGCATATCGCGCCCCGAATCCTACTAAAAAACCACCAATCAATAGAATGGCCAGATTTTTTGGATTGGAAAGCCCATCCAGACTAAAAAGTTCTTGGGGGAGGTAAGAACTGCCCGCGTTTTCAAACCCCAGCGACTGTAATCGGTCCACAGTAACCGGATTGAGTGCAATGCTCGGGTCGGGTGTTAAATAATGGTGTGCTATGAAACCACCAATTATCGCTCCTGCAACCACTACTAAATTCCAAATTTGGCTTTTCCAATCGAAGCGGAAAAAATCTGCGACTTTCCCGCCTCCACCGATGGCACATACCGTCCTCAAATTGGAGCTCATACCGAATTTTTTACCACTAAGTATAAGCAAGAACATGGTTGAAGCGATTAAAGGCCCACTGACATACCACGGCCACGAAGAATAAAGGAGTTCCATGCTGTTAATTTCTTGTAAAAATGCGTAAAGTCTTCGAATTGAACAGTAACCTAGGTTACAACGACTTACTTTATGAACTCACACACCTCAATAAGGTTCCGATGGTGTTTTACTTTGCCGTCTTGGTCCAGCTTTTTGAGTAAGCGCGAGATAACCACTCTTGAAGAGTTTAAGTCGTTGGCAATTTGGTAATGCGTCATTTTAATTTCTGCAGAATGGGTGACCATAGCTTTATCGCGGAGGTATTTGTATAAGCGCTCTTCCATATTATGGAAAGCTAAATTGTCAATGGCTTCGAGCATTTCCGAAAGCCTATGGTCGTAATTTTCAAGTATAAAAGAACGCCAGCTTTGGTATTTAATCATCCATTCATGCAATTTCTGCGCAGGTACCATGGCTAGGGTGGTGACTTCTTCGGTTAACGCTCTAATTTTACTTCGCTTTGTACCCGTACAACATTGCATGGTCATAGCACAAGTGTCTCCTGTTTCTAGATAGTACAACAATAATTCATTGCCTTTTTCATCTTCGCTCATGACCTTAATAGAGCCTGAAATGATCAATGGCAGTGCATCGATACGTTGGCCAATTTCCATAATGATCGTATCTGCCTCGAAGGTGCCCACTTCAGCCACTTCATTGATTTCGGCCAGTAACTCTGGTTCAAATAAAAAATTGAATTGTGCTTCTATTTCTGCCATACAACAAACTTAGAATTTTTAATTGTTCTTCATTAAGAATACATTTACACAATCACCAAAGCCACTGCCATGTACCACGATGAGATTGTTGAACTCTCTTCCTCAGATAAACAATACGAATTAGACCTGGGAAACGTCCTTTCCCGAGCGTTTGAATACACCAAAACCAACTTAGGTACTTTATGGATCATGAACTTAGTGTATTTCTTTTGTTCGATGGCTTTAGGAATTACGCTCATTGGAGTAATTGCTTTGCCTGCACTGAGTTTTGGCTATGCCATGGTAGCTAAGAAGCTTGTAGATGGCGAGCAAATTGAAGTGGGAGATATTTTCAAAGGATTCAATCATATTGGTCCAACCTTAAAAGTAGGCTTAGTCTATTTTGCCTTTTATATGTTGATTTTCATTCCGGTGCTATTACTCTTTTTACCTCCTGCTTTATCTGGAGATGAAAGTGCTATAGAAGCAATGATGCCCTTGTTTATGATTGTGTATATGCTTTTGACTTTAATTCTTTCACTCGGAACGTATCCTTTATTAGCCTTATTCGGTCTTGCACCGCATTTTAAAGTCTTTAGTAAGTTACGAACCCTCGATGCTTTTAAGGCCAATTTTAATTTTGGAAAGAAGCGCTTTTGGATGTGGATACTGATCTACTTAGTTGGCGGCATTGTTGGCGGTATAGGAACGTATATTTTACTTTTAGGGCTGCATTTCATGCCGCTAGTAAAAGCTATTGCCTTTTTTGATATTATGAAGCGGCAAGACCAAGGAGAGGAATTGCTTCAACAACTTGAAAGCACATTGTAAGTCTTAAGGTTTTTGGGGACTGATTTCTAAGACGGTTCCCTGTCGTAACGCATAGACCTTTTTGTCTGCGATATTTATTTGTTGGGTAGCTTCAGGTAAGTCTAAGATCACTTGTTTGTCGAAGTAGCGGTTATTATAACTGATAAGTTGGCCATTTTCGACATAGTATACCCGGTTTCCAATCACTTGAAACGCATTTAAGCCTTTTAAAGGAAGTGTACGTAAATATTTCCCAAATTGGTCGAGCATAAGCAAGCCATACCTTGGGTCGTTTAGGTAGAGCACATTGTTTTCAAAGACCATGGATTGAACCTGAGGAATATAACCTACTTCTTGCAGAAGGGTTGGGCTTCGTTGAATTTCCTGACCGGTTTCAGTCACGGTAACCACTTGTTGTTCGAAATCGTCGTAGAGGTAGATGTTATTGTCTGGTGTGAGGCAAAACGCAGTAGAATCGGAGAAAATATTCAAATCGGGTAGAAAGATTCTACTGGTTTCTCTAAGTGTTACGTCTAAAACCACAATAGTAGATAAGCCAGGATGGCCCACTAAAATCTTAAGTGGGTTTTGTGTATTAATAGCTCCGATTGCGCCCAACGTTTTGTTGCTGTAATTATAGTCTACAGGCGTATTCGGGGAGAATTTAAATAAGGTGTCGGTGGCTGTGATATGGTAAATTCCGCCTAGATTGTCGACGGAAATGGATTTTACATTTTGCGAAAAAGCGATGGAGTAAAGTCCAACAAAGAAAAAGATGAGGCTAGCCTTCAAATGTTTTAAGTTGAAGGTTTTCGCCGTCGAAGACGGCGAAAGTGAAGTGGTTAATCCACTCGCCCAAGTTAATATATCTACTCCCGTTTTCATTCAGTTGAATGTCTAATGGCAGGTGCCTATGACCGAAGATAAAGAAATCGTAATGTTTCTTTTCGAGGCATTCTTTGGCATAAATCGCGAGCCATTCATTATCCTCTCCCAAAAATTGTTCCTCATGTCCATCTGCTCTACTTTTTCTAGACCAAGCATGCGCGATGCGCATGCCTATGTCTGGGTGCGCGAAGTGAAACAAGCCTTGAAACAACGGGTGATGAAATACCCGTCGGAGGAATTTATAAAACCGATCCCCCGGGCCTAATCCGTCTCCATGTCCTAAGTAAAACGTTTTTCCCAGTAGCATCCGTTCCTCCGGCTCCTTATTTACGGGAATGCCCAACTCCTTTTCGAAGTATCCACTCATCCAGAGGTCGTGGTTGCCGGTAAATACATGAATTTTTATGCCTGCATCGCTGAGTTCGGCAAGTTTGCCTAAGAAACGTGTAAATCCTTTTGGAACTACGGTGGCGTACTCAAACCAGAAGTCGAATATATCGCCCATGAGATAAATTTCGCTAGCATCGTGTTGGATGGATGATAACCACCGTACAATTTTAGCCTCCCGCTCGCGGGAGGCTTCATAATTGGGCGCACCTAAGTGAAAGTCTGATGCAAAGTATATCTTAGACATAAACAGCTGCGAAGGTAGGAAGTTCCAACGAGATCAGCACAATGCTAGTCTTCTTTAGGTTCAGCTTCAGTAGCTTCTTCTAACAAGTCTTCTGTAGCGCCTAACTGACCATTCCGAGCGGCATGTTCAGCAGCTTCCTTTTTTAAGTCAACAGGTCGTTTGCCAATCATGTCTTCCATGTCGTCCTTAAACAACACTTCTTTATCCAGTAATGCTAGGGCTACCTTTTCCAAATTATCCCGGTGTTCATGCAAAAGTTCTTTCGTTCTATTGTATGCCCGATCAATGAGCTGACGGACTTCTTCATCAATCAGCTGAGCAGTTTCTTCAGAATAAGGTTTCTGGAAGTTGTATTCACCTTGAGAATCATTAAAAGATACATTCCCTACTTTCGGATTCATACCATAAATGGCGGTCATACCATAGGCGAGTTTCGTCACTTTTTCTAAATCATTCTGCGCCCCAGTAGTAATAGAGCCAAAAACAATTTCTTCGGCAGCTCGTCCCCCAAGTGTCATGCACATTTCATCCATGAACTGTTCGGTAGAATAGAGGTATTGATCTTTTGGTAAATACTGAGCATAACCTAACGCAGCTACTCCTCGAGGAACAATGGTGACTTTAACAAGCGGATGTGCGTGCTCTAGGAACCAGCCGCAAATCGCGTGACCTGCCTCATGGTAAGCCACAATGCGTTTCTCATCTGGAGAAATCAATTTGTTTTTCTTCTCTAACCCTCCAATCGATCGATCGATGGCATCTTGGAAATCTTTCATGTTGATTTCAGATTTCCCTTTCCGAGCAGCTAAGAGTGCTGCTTCGTTACAAATATTGGCAATGTCAGCACCCACAAAACCAGGCGTTTGTGCGGCAAGCTTCTCAACATCAACGTCGCTTCCAATCTTAATCGATTTGGTATGCACGCCAAAAATCATTTTTCTGCCTTTCAAATCAGGGCGGTCAATACCAATTTGGCGATCGAAACGACCTGGGCGGAGTAATGCTTTGTCTAAGATTTCTGGTCGGTTCGTCGCTGCTAAAATGATCACGCCTTTATCGCCGTCGAACCCATCCATTTCCACTAATAGTTGGTTGAGGGTGTTTTCTCGTTCATCGTTGCCGCCTAAGTTTCGAGAAGTTCCTCGAGCTCTTCCGATGGCATCAATCTCATCGATAAAAATGATACATGGGGCTTTCTCACGGGCTTGTTTGAATAAGTCACGAACTCTTGATGCACCAACGCCCACAAACATTTCCACGAAGTCAGATCCAGAAATACTAAAGAAAGGCACTTTTGCTTCTCCAGCCATCGCCTTCGCCATCAGTGTTTTACCAGTACCTGGAGGGCCAATCAATAATGCCCCTTTTGGGATTTTACCACCAAGTGACTTATACTTGTCTGGATGCTTTAAGAAGTCAACGATTTCCATGACTTCCTCCTTGGCTTCATCGAGGCCAGCTACATCTTTAAAGGTGATATTCACTTGATCGTTCTCATCGAACAGTCGCGCTTTCGATTTTCCAATGTTGAATATTTGACTTCCTCCACCTACACCACCAGAGCCCATTCTACGGAACATGTAGATCCAAAATCCAATAAGGAGTAATGGGAATAACAACCAGATCCAGCCACTAATTCCAGTTCGTGTGTCTGGTTTCCAAGCAATTCGATCTTTCGGTGCAACATCGGCTTGTGCTTCATTCAATTTTGCGATAAAATCCGCTTGGTCACCGATGTAAAATTTATAATGAGGCCCTTTCGCGCTGAAATTCAGCTTTGGGTTCTTCAATTTCTCATATTCTGGTTTGGAAAGTGCTTCCTCTGTGAGATAGACTTCTACAAACTCTTTGTTAACGACTTCTATATTTTCGACATCACCATTCTTCAACATAGGGTCGAAAAACACTGCTTCGTCGATCTTCTCAGAGGTATCAGCGCTGTCATATACAAACATCGATACTACAAGAAGGCCGAGTAAACCATAAATCCAAAAAAAGTTAAATGGTTTTTTATTCGGCGTTTTATTTCTTTTGTTTTCTTTTTCCGACATCAATCCAAAATTCTATTCAAAATCCTCGTATTCCTTGCGTTTGGCATCGCCCCACAAGTCTTCTAACAAATATACTTGACGAATGGGTTCATAAAACACATGAACCACAACATTAAAAAAATCGACTAAAACCCACTCTCCAACTGTAGTTCCTTCTTTTCCAATAGCAATTTCACCGGTTTGTTCTTTGACTTCTCGAATCACATTTTCCGCAATTGCTCTGACTTGCACAGGGTTGTTGGCCTCACAAACCACAAAGTAATCTGCCGAGGCTTCTTCGATGTTTCGTAAATCTAATTGGACTATTTTTTTACCTTTCTTATCTTGAATGGCTCCAACAATAAGCTCGGAGAGCATGGAGGAAGCCGATGAGGTGGTGAGCACGTTTTCTTTAATCAATACGATTTTTTAGGTTTAAACAAAAATATCAATTCTTCAGTGAACATAACTAGTAACAACGAAATTATAGGGAAGGTTTTCCACTATTTCCAAGAAATCGAGTCTACAAATGGTTATGCTAATGAACTTATTGCAAAGAGTGCGCCAGTTGAAGGCACTGTCATTTTGGCTGCTCATCAGACTAAAGGCAAAGGCCAGCAAGGCAATGAATGGGATAGTGCAGCAGGTCAAAATCTTCTAATGAGTGTGGTACTTCGACCACACTGGATACCAATTCAACATCAATTTAACCTAAATATGGCGGTATCTGTTGCTTTGCAGGAAAGCATGGCGGCGCAAGTGGCAGCTGAATGTGCCATTAAATGGCCCAATGATTTGATGATTGACGGGCATAAAGTGGCTGGAATACTGATTGAGAACACCATCCAGAAGCAAGCATTGGCTTATTCAGTGGTAGGAATCGGATTGAATGTGAACCAGACATTCTTTCCGCCAGAATTAACTCGAGCTACAAGTATGAAACGTATTTCTGGTCAAGATTTTCAGTTGGACAAAGTCTTGTCCCTGTTACTAGAACGGTTGGAATATTGGTATCTTGAATTGATGCATGGTCGACTGGAAGGTATTCGTGCCCGTTATTTGAAGCACTTGTTTCAATACCAAGAGCGGTGCACTTATCGCGTTAATGGTCAGATGATTGAAGGGCAAATACTTGGCGTGAATAAGTTTGGGAAATTGATGGTAGAAGTGAAACAGTCATTGGTAGAATACAATACGAAGGAAATCGAATATGTGTATTGATGGAAATCCGCCTATCTTCGTGAAATGCTTACTAAGCGCGCAAAATATGGTCTGAAAGCACTGGTTTACATCGCTAAGAACGGCGAAGAGGGTCCGGTTCAAGCGTCTAAAATTGCAGATGCGGAAGGCCTTTCGATCAAGTTTTTAGAAAGTATTCTCACCACACTCCGTAAACATGAGTTCTTAGGATCTAAAAAAGGCAAGTATGGCGGCTATTTTCTTCTGCAGGCCCCATCTTCGGTTCGAATGGTAGATATTATTCGCGTACTGGAAGGCCCAATTGCCTTAGTGCCTTGCGTGAGTTTAAACTATTACAAGAAATGCGATGATTGTAAGGACGAAGCCACATGTTCCATCAATAAACTTATGGTAGATGTACGTGACAGCACGCTTAAGGTACTCAAAAACAACACGTTAGCTGATGTTGCCCAGCTTTAGTCAATCGCTTTTTTGCATAAGACTGAAATAAGTCTATCTTTGCAACTCCTACCAAAATTGTAGGAATTAAAAATTTGGTATGACTACATTAGAGCACGTTAAGGCGAATCTTGATAAATACAATGAGCAGTTAAGAGGTAAATCTTACGATGAGATCATTGAGTGGGCATTTACCCTTACTGAAAACCGTATTGTAACTACGAGCTTTGGGATTTACTCTGCCGTCTTGTTGAGTACTTTTTACAACAAAGACAAAGACATTAAAGTAATTTGGGTAGATACGCGCTACAGTGGCGATGAGACTTACGCTCATGCTCGTGAGGTTAAAGAACGGTTTTCGTTGAACTTACACCGCTACGAGTCATTATTGTCTAAGGCAGAAACGGATGATTTGTATTTTTCTGCGCATGATGTGAATGAAGATGGGCACGCTCAATTTTCGGAAGCAGTGAAATTAGAGCCTTTCCGAAGAGCTTTAGAAGAGCATCAGCCTGCCCTTTGGTTCACGAATATTCGTGTAAGGCAGACAGAATACCGAAACAAGAAAGATATTTTGAGTTTAAGTAAAGATGGAATCCTTAAGGTCAGCCCGTTCTATTATTGGACAGATGAGGAGTTAGATGCATTTATTGAAGAGAACGACTTACCAAAAAATACATTTTATTTCGATCCGGTTAAGGCTTTCGCGAATCGCGAGTGCGGAATACACCTTCAGTAAACGAGTTTTTTACTCGAATAGATTTATTAAGGTTTCCTCGATGGTATTAAAACCGGGTTGGAAGCCTTTTTCTTTTATTTTTTGGTTGGAGAGTTGTAGGCTATCGGTGAGGATGCGATGCATTTCTCCCATGGCGAGTTGGAGGGCAAATTTCGGCGCTGGCAAAGCCAGCGCCTTCTTCCCTAGAACACCAGCTAGGGCTTGATTTAACTCCTTTTGCGTTAAATAAGCCGTCACCGCATTGTAGACGCCTTCTAACTCGTTTTCTAAGCTAAATACGAATTGATTGACCAGGTCTTGAATATGGATCCAGCTGTAGTATTGATTGCCCGACCCGAAGTACGGCGCTAATCCGAACTTTATAGGCGGCAGCATTTTAGCCAGGGCTCCGCCCTGGCTGTCTAACACGATACCAATGCGGTGCTTAACAATCCGATCGGCCACCGCATCAAATTCGTCGGCTGCAGCTTCCCATTTGGTACACACTTCCCCTAAAAACCCTTTGTCGATTAAGCCAAAATCTTCGTAAATCACGCCGCCTGTATTGGGTTGGTATATGCCAGACGCACTGGCAGAAATGTACGATTCAACACGCTGATCGTTGGCCTTCAAGTGCTTTAAGATGAGTTGAGCGCTTTCTACTCGACTATCAATCACAGTTTTTTTATAACTGCTTGTCCACCGCTCAGCAATACTGGCTCCTGCGAGGTGAATGACGTCGGTAACGCCTTTGAGGGCACCATCTTCGATGGTGCCAGCCGCCACATCCCACTGGAAAAAATGGACAAGGGCACTGTTGCTCGTGCGTCGACTTCGAGATAAAATATGTACCTGATGCCCGCCTTCAACGAGGGCATTTTGTAGTTGTCGACCAACAAGTCCAGTGCCGCCGGTCAATAAAACAGTTTTGTGCATGGTGCGTAAGTAGCTTATTTTTACCTCAACAAAGTAAACCAACAAAGTTTGATAATAAACATTTTTAAGAAAGCCCGACTCAACTGGCCCATCTACTTGTTGGTTTATTTGCTGGTATTGAAGAGCATCTGGGTAGTCGTGCAACTGCAATCAGCGCCTGATGTACTGCAAAATGAGTTCTTAACTACCTTTCTCCCGCAGCCTTTTGCCGGATTAGTATCTATCGTTTTGGCGAGTATTTTGGTGTTTTTCTTGGCGTTGTTGGCCAATGGTATGTCGAATCGCCACCATTTAATGAGTAAGCCAACGAATTTGGTGGCGATGAGTGTTGTGCTGGTGACTTGCCTTGGAGCGGAGCTGCAAGGAATTGGGCTGCCTATTGGGCTGTTTGGATTGTCATTGCTTATTTACAATAAGTTATTTAAAGCCACAGTCAAAGAACACATCGAAACCAACGTCTTTGATGTGGGCGCGCTCATTGGAGTCGGTAGCTTGTTGTTTCTTCCATATATCGGCTTTTTTGTGGCCTTTGTTTTGGCGATTCCACTACTGTCGATTCCGCGGAAACGGTATTATGGTTTAGCCCTCTTCGGATTTTTATTGCCTTGGTATGTTTGGGCGATTTGTTTGTTTATGACCAATCAACTCCACTGGTTTGAAGACTGGCTAGCTACTGTGAAATCGACATTTTTAACCTTCCCGGCCCAATGGAATCTGTTTCAAGAGCTGCCGCTATTATTTATTTTATTGCTGATTACACTTCTCTTTGGCATTTTATTCGCCCGTCGCAAGCGTATTCCACCCAGTTCCCGGGTTTTGTTATTAATCGGGGTGTTCTTTACCCTAGGTATGCTCGCTGCTATTTTTGCTTTTCCCGAGCAACGATTTAAAACAATGAGCGTATATTTATTAGGCGTTTGCTTATTGCTAGCCAACACATATTATTATTTGCCAACTAATTTGGCAAGGCTTTTGCACTGGTTGTGTCTAATTGCATTACTGATTTACCCTGTTCTGAACCATTTAAGGTGAAACAGTGTATACTAATGAAAACAAACTACGATGAAACAAATCTTTGGAATACTGTCCTTCTTGCTGTTTTTTGCAGTGAGTGGATTTGCCCAACAAAGCCCGGTTAAATGGGAAGGCAATGTGAAGCATGTGAAAGGCAACCAGTATGAAGTGACCTTAGTGGCGACCATGCAAACTGGCTGGTATATCTACTCTCAATATATGGAAAGTGGCGGCCCAGTGCCGACAAAAATCACCTTTTTTGATGCGGGTGTAAAACCTACATCCATTGCGGAAGAATTTTCGGATTATCGGAAAGAAGGCTTTGATGAATTATTCGAAATGGAGATCATAAAATTTGGCAAACAAGTAAAATTTGTTCAAACCATTGAAGTGCCTGAAGGCCTTGAATCTATTGACGGACACGTGATGTATATGAGTTGTGATGACGAGCAATGCTTGCCGCCGAAACGACAAAAATTTAATTTAAGCTTAAATGATGTAACATTTTCGCTGATGTAGAGTATTATATAATACCTCATAGTAACAACGTTATCCCGCTTGCTCCGATTTCGGACGGCGGGATTTCTCTTTTTGTGCAACAAATGAAATTTATCTTTGTTGTTTGAACGATAGTTGTAAGTTCTACGTTTTAAGAAAGTCAAACTGCACAAGAAAAATTTTATGAAGAAGTTGTTGTTCATTGTTGCTGCCTTTTTATTCGCACAAAGTCTACATGCACAATTTGTTGATCCAGTAAGCTGGGCCATTGAAGTTCAACCCACCGATACCGAAGGTGAGGTAGATGTGGTCTTAAAAGCAACCGTCGAAGACGGTTGGTACCTCTACTCCAAAGAAACCGGACAAGGAGGTCCTGTTCCAACAAAATTATCCTTTACAGATCCGCAAGGCTATGAATTGATTGGCGATGTGGTTGAAGTCGCTGAAAAAGAGAAGGAAGGCTTCGATAAGATTTTTGAGATGAACGTCAAGAAACTCATTGGCGATTCTGAATTCAGACAACGAATTAAAATCACCGATGCCAATCAGTTTGCACTTGGGGAAATTGAATACCAAACGTGTAATGATGAAAGCTGCTTGCCGCCTACACCTGAAGAATTTGCTGTTCAACTTTCTGACTCCAAAGTAGCACTTGGAGAATTAGACGTGAGTGTTTTATTGGGAAGAAGCGTTGATGATACTCCAAAAGGAGGTGATTGGATTACTCCAGGTGAACCAAAAAGTGATTGCACGACTCAAGAAGCCAAGAAGAAATCATCTTGGCTATCCTTTCTTAAAGGAATTGGGGCGGGCTTATTTGCCTTGTTAATGCCTTGTCTTTACCCTATGATTCCATTAACGGTCAGCTTCTTCACTAAGCAGAGTAAAACTCGAAAACAAGGAATTTTCAATGCCGGTTTATATGGCCTTTTCATTACACTGATTAGTGTGAGTTTAAGCTTGCCGTTTTGGTTTACAAACGCTGCTCCGGATACGTTGAATGAGTTCGCCACCTCAGCAGGTTTGAATCTGGTCCTATTCGCCATCTTCATCATTTTTGCCTTGTCGTTTTTCGGTTTATTTGAAATCACCTTGCCAAGTGCATTCGTAAACAAAGTAGACCAAGCTTCCAACAAGGGTGGTATTATTGGTATCTTCTTTATGGCGCTAACGCTTGTCCTAGTCTCTTTTTCTTGCACAGGCCCTATTTTAGGAACGGCCTTAGCCGACACACTTAAAGACGGGCCTGGAGAGTTAACCATTGTATTGCTTGGATTTGGATTAACCGTAGGCTTACCGTTTATGTTATTTGCTATTTTCCCAAGTTGGCTCAACTCTATGCCGAAATCAGGTGGCTGGATGGAAACCTTAAAAGTTTCTTTTGGAT
The DNA here is from genome assembly GCA_019634125.1 of Saprospiraceae bacterium. GTDB lineage: Bacteria > Bacteroidota > Bacteroidia > Chitinophagales > JAHQVX01 > JAHQVX01. The sequence continues at coordinate 4,209 of JAHQVX010000010.1, read as the reverse complement.
TTATTGAATTGGCTATGGCCCTAAAGTTTTTATCCAATGCAGATTTAGTCATGCAATGGGGTCTGCTAAAACGTGAAATCTTTTTAGGACTTTGGGTTATCATTTTCTTGGGATTAGCCCTTTACCTATTTGGTTTCATCAAATTAGGCTATACGAAGAAGCCAAAGATTGGCCTGGGACGCATAGCATTTGGTCTCTTTTTTCTGTTGTTTGCAGGTTATTTAGTACCTGGTGTTTTTGGTAAAAACCTAGCATTAATCAGTGGCTTTCCGCCTCCTTTACATTATAGTATTAACCCACCAAGTGAAGATCCTTTAGAAGAGTTTGAAGCGTATAAAGATTATGATGAAGCCCTTGCTGCCGCTAAGGCGCAGAACAAGCCGTTGTTAGTTGACTTCACCGGTTGGGCATGTGTGAATTGCCGTAGAATGGAAGAGAATGTCTGGGTGCGAGACAACATTAAGGAACTCATGGACAAGTACGTTATTGCTTCCTTATATGTGGATGAAAAGAAAGCGTTACCAGAAGAAGATCAATATCGTTCTAAAAAGACCGAGAAGCGCATTCGTACAGTCGGGAATAAGTGGTCAGATTTTGAAATCACTTCTTTTGATCAGAACACACAACCTTTGTATGCATTATTGAGTCCTGACGAAGAATTATTGAACTCTCCTGTAGGCTTTTCTTCAGAGACAGAGTTTGAGGATTTCTTAGATTGCGGCTTACAAGCACATATGAGCTTGGCTCAAAACTAATTATTGTTTGGGCCACTGGTTGGCGCGCTTGTTTTCTTGAGCTAATTGGGCAGTTTCAGCAATTCGCTTGGCTCTGGTGGCCGGACGTTTCGCGTTGAGAATCCATTCCAATATAGCGCGCTTTACCGACCTGGGGAAGGCGTCAAAATAATCGGCAGCCGAAGTATACTTGTCGAATTCAACTTGTAAATCAGGCGGAATAATTCCATTCTCCACATCGTCTAATGCTGTCCACGTGCCTGTTTCCTTAGCTATTCGCACCATTTCTATGCCGGCTGGTGCTAAACGGCCTTCCGTTTCTAACCGAGCGATTTTTTCTTTGTTCACTCGACTCCAATTGCTCTTGGGATTACGGGGGCTAAATCGGTTTTTGTAGTACTTGTCGTCGATGGAATTGATCACACTATCTACCCAACCAAAACATAAGGCTTCATCGATGGCTTCGGAGATCGAAATACTTGGGATTCCGGTATTTTTCTTGGCAAAGACAACCCAAATGCTTTCGGCTTGATGGTGGTTTTCTTCCAGCCATTTCCGCCATGCTTTCAACGATTTCGGTGTTACGCTGTCCATTTACACTTGTGTTCTTGTCCAGTGAATAAAATTGGTGCGTAAGGGTTCGAGCCCAAGTTCTCTGTACTTTGCTGCAATTTGCCCTCTGTGATAACTGCTATGGTCTACAAAGTGGAGGAAAACATCTTTGACTTTGTCTTGGTATTTGGTGCCAGAAGTGCTTTGGTAATTGAAGTCTTGATCAAGATCAATGGTGTCTAGTAAGTGTAAACCTTCTTGGTAAATATCGTCTTCAATGGCCTGCCAGTCATTCATCGGATGCACTTGGAAGACCTTGTACTTGGTAGCTTTGTTTTGGAGTCGGCATTGCCAAGTGTGTTGGGCATTGAGGTTATGGCTCATCCACCAATGGATTTTATCGTTGGTAATACCATCGTTACTAATGGATTGGATGTATTGGGAATTGGCCCAATGATTAAATTCTAAATACCTGCGCAGGAGGTTTTTCATGTTACGTAAATCTTCGTCTACGTATAAAGTTATAGAGGAAACCGAACATAGCGAAGAAGATAATGGGCAGCCCAATGGCAGTAAACTGCCATTGGCTTTTCTCTTCCTCCACCTTTGTGCGGTTGAGCAAGCGCAATTTCACTTCTTTATTCCTCGCCTCCAAGGCGTTGCGTTCGTTCACCATGTATTCGATCACATTGAGTAAAAACTCCTGATTTCCAAAGGTTTCTCGGAGGCTTCGGTCGTAGCCTAACGGCAGTGTTTGACCGTCGGGTAGAACTGGATTGGCAGCTAAGTCGCCATCTGCAATAACCACTTGCTGAGTAGTTAGGGAGCTATTTTTTCGCGGCGTCGACCAATCTTCTACAGGTGTTGGGCGGTTTTCAAACACAGAAGAAAACCTGCCTTCCAAGAGTACGGCTACTGGAATATTTTGGAGAGCAAATGCGGCGTTGGGCGGGGGATTGCGTAATTCTTCTAAATCGACCAAAACCGGATTCGCCACTAAGCCACTATTCACGGAGCTACTGAGGAGAACGGTTTTCTCGAGATTCGGATTGCGCAAGGTATCGATCCCGCTGACAAACTCTAAGCTCACCGGCGTGATGTTTTTAACGGTAATGTGGTCGTTTTTTCCCGCTGAAAGCGGGAAAAAAGTCCAAGGCAGTAACTCGGTTTGCCCATTTTCATCAATAACAATCGGAATGGGCTTTGATTGGAGGTCGCGCACTAAATTTCGGTTAATTCGCACGCCATACTTGAACAAGATATCGTCTAAGTTCAACTCAAAATCAACCGCTACATTGCTTCCGCCCCAACGTTGCTGCAAACTATCTAATTTCATTTTCATCATATCCACCATCCACAAGGCTTTTCCACCGTTCATTACATATTGGTCAATTTTGAACTTGTCTGCTTCGGAAAAGGCTTTCGTTGGTTTGGCAATAATGACTAAATCCGTGGCTGAAGGAATGGTATCTATCGAAGGTAAATCCAGCTGTTTGGGTCGAATGTAGTTTTGCGCCAATGCCTTGCTGAGTTCATTGGTTTGCAAGGCATTCAATTCTCCATGTCCTTGAATAAAGGCTACTTCGGGGTAATCACTGCCGGTGACTTTATTCACGGCATTGGCAAAATTGTATTCTAGCAGTTCAATGGATCGTTCTAAGGCATCTCGTCCGCCACCTCCTAAAAGAAAGTTAACTGGAATTTGCCCACGTTCGCTATTGATCAACGCTCCGGGGAAGATGAGGTTTTCGGTAAAGCCATCTTTTGTTTTGATTCGCGCATTCGTGGCAACAACACCGCGTTGTTGTAAATCGATGAGGGTTTGTTGGCGTTCTTGCGGACCAAGGCCTTTCAACGGATCTTCGAAGGTGAACTGCACCTGGCCTCTAGAGGTGCGCTTAAAGGTTTGCATAAGGTCGCGCGTGCTTTTCTGTAAGCGCTTAAAATCAGCAGATAGATTCTGATTTTGCAAGAAAACGTAGATGTCTACGGGCTCATTTACATTTCGGAGGATGTCTTTCGTGCTTTCAGAAATGGTATAGCGTTTTTCTTCAGTGAGGTCGAATCGGAAAAGGGAGCTGCTCGAGAAGTTAATCAACATGGAAACGCCGAGCGCGATTAAAATGGGCAGCCATTGCTTCGGTCCGCCAAAGCCAGCACTCAGTTGTTTACGTTTCATGGTAAATGCAGTGAGCGCCAAGAAAATGAGGGTAATGGTGATGAAGTAAAAGATATCCCGACTATCGATCACGCCTCTGCTTAGCGCGATGTAGTGGCTTTCAAGTCCGAGTTGTTGAATGAAGTAATCGCTTTTTCCCACGAAAATTGGTGTATTGCTCAGCGAGGTAAAGGCATAGTAGCAAACGAAGCAAAGGAGCACAGCTACAATGAAGGCTACCACTTGGTTTTTACTGAGTGCGGAGGCAAACAGACCAATAGCAGTAAAACAAGCTGCAAGTGCGGCTAAGCCTACGAATGAGCCGGCAATAGCTCCAATATCGATATTTCCGGCTGGCTCTGCCAGCCGGCTAATGATCCATGGATAGAGCAAGGTGGGTAATAAGGCAAATAATACCAACAGAAAAGCCGCCAAATACTTGCCGCCGAAAATAGCGAATGGACTGATGGGCTTTGTACCTAGTAATTCTAAGGTTCCTGCACTTTGTTCCTCGGCAAGCAGGCGCATTGTAATGGCAGGGATGAGGAAAAGCAGCACCCAAGGTGCTGCTTCAAAAAACGGCTCCATACTCGCATAACCATAGTCCAAGACACTGGTCTCTGGGAAAACAAAAACGATTAAACCCGTTAATACCATAAATACGATGATGGCGAGATACCCCGTCACCGAACTGAAAAACTGATTGATTTCCTTACTTAAAATCTTCAGCATATCCGTCTTGGGTTAAGGTTTTGAAAATATCGG
>JAHQVX010000115.1 GCA_019634125.1 Saprospiraceae bacterium | reverse complement strand
GTAATATTTAGAAGTGGTGAGTTTTAATTGAGAGTTATAGGCGACTGGCCTTGTGCTTTGCACAAGTCCTTTCCCGAAAGAGGTTTGCCCAATAATTACGCCTCGATCTAAATCTTGTATGGTTCCAGAAACGATTTCTGAAGCCGAAGCCGTGCCTCCATCAATAAGTACTGCTAATGGTGTTGTAGTATCTGCAGCTTCTCGAGGCGTTTTATATTCTCTATTCGTATTCTTTACCTTCCCTTTTGTGCTTACCACAATTTCTCCTTTAGGCACAAATACGTTTGAAACAGCAATGGCTTCATGCAATAATCCGCCACCATTTCCTTTCAAATCCAGCACGATACCTTCTACTTGATGGTTTTGCTTTAATTCCTCTAAGGCATTGCGCACTTCATCGCCCGCACCTTCTGTGAAACCAGCCAATTTTATGTAAGCCACATTGCCTTGCATGCCATAATAAGGCACATTAGGTACTTTGATAATTTTCCGTGTGATGGTCGTTTCAAATTGTTCGCCATTTCGATCAATAATAACAGTTACATCTGTATTTGGATCTCCTTTGAGTTGGCTAACTACTTCATCAGATTCCAAGCCTTTGGCGGATTTCCCATCTATAGAGAAAAATTTGTCCCCTGCTCTTAAGCCGGCTTTATCGGCAGGGGAGTTTTTATAGGGAGCAACTACCGTAACGAAGTCTTCTCTTTTTTGGATAGTCGCCCCGATTCCACCGTACTTTCCGGTGTTCTGGAAGCGAAAATCTTCTAATTCCTCACTAGGGATGTAATCGTTGTATGGATCCAGTTTTTCTAACATGGCATCAATACTGGCCTCTACTAAGTCTTTAGGGTCTAAATCGTCTACATAATAGGTATTCAGATGCTTGTATACGTTGGAGTATACTTCCAAGTTCTTAGAAATTTCGAAGTATTTATTTCCAGCTGCTGAGATCAAAACGATGCCTACTGCAACGACGGCTAGTCTAAAGAATAGTTTCTTCATAATTCATTTTTAGGGCACAGGGTCGTATCCGTTTCCTCCCCAGGGGTGGCAACTGCTAATTCGTTTTAGGGTTAGCCAAGTGCCTTTCCAGGGGCCGTGTTTCCTCACTGCTTCTATGCCGTATTGCGAACAAGTTGGTGTATATCTGCAACTGGGCGGGGTGAGGGGTGAAATCCACTTCCTGTAGAACGTAAATATTGTTAAAATAAAAGTACTGAGTATCTTATTGATTTGTTTCAATTTGCACAGTTATTTTCTCGAGAATATGCTTGATAGATGCCTCTATGCGTGCAAATTCTACGGGCTCATTAGCAATATACACAAAAACTATGCTGCATTGCAGTTGGTGATCGATTAATGTTTGGTAGAGTGGAACTTTATTGAGTCGGTAGGCTTCTCGCATTCTGCGCTTCAGGAGGTTGCGGTCAGGGGCTTTTTTGAAGTGCCTTTTAGGTGCTGTAAATGCTGCTTTGCTTGGGTAGGATTCGTGGAGCGTTTCGGTGCGGTACAGGGCTTTGATGGGGTGTTTAAAAACGGATTGCCCTTCTTTAAACAAGGTGGACATAGCGTCTTTGCTTTTCAGGCGTTCATTTTTATTGAGGGAGTAGGGGCGAGTGGAAGACGCAAAACCCCACGCCAAAGGCGTGGGGTTGCTATCTAGTGAAGAAGAATCTTCTTGGTTATTTTCCTTTACGTTCGTCAGAAACCGTTAATTTTTTTCTCCCTTTCGCTCGTCGCGACTTAATCACATCTTGCCCACTTTTAGAACCCATACGCTCTCTAAAACCGTGCTTGTTCTTGCGCTTTCTATTTGATGGTTGAAACGTTCTTTTCATTTCCTCTACATTTTAGGGACGGCAAAGATAGAAGTTTCCATCAAATTTTTAAAGAAAAACGTGAAAAAATCTGTTTCCTAAAGCGCCCCTAAAAAACCAACGCTAAATGCTTTGATCTGATCTCTCGTCTTTCGAAATGCAGCAGCCACTGCTTCCTCACTTCCCTCCACCTTAGATGGATCGTGAAAATCGTAATGAATCTTTTTTGCAGTAGTTGGGAACACAGGACATGTCTCATTGGCATGATCGCAAACAGTAACCAAATAATCAAAGCTTTCGTCTAAATACTCGGAGATGTTGTTAGACGTATGATCTGAAATGTCTACGCCATCTTCTCCCATATACTTTATAGCATTAGGATTGACTCCGTGGGTTTCTATGCCTGCACTTCGAACTTCAATCGCTTCTTTTCCAAAATAACTTAAGTAACCATGCATCATTTGACTTCTACAAGAGTTACCGGTACATAAAACAAGTATTCTTTTCATCTTAACAACTTTCAGGTCCCGCGCAACAAGCAGTTGCATTGGTTAATTGAGGTTTACAAACGGTTTTTGGGATGCTTAAATCAAATAAAAGTTGAGCATCTGTCTCCTTCGTACCTAGTACTTCATAACGTGCAGTAGCATGAAAGGCATCACTGTATTCAAAATAGATCGGTAATGCTTTATTGAGTTGTAGTTTTTGATCTACAAGGTCAACGATTTTTGAGATGTCTGCATTACCAATCCGATGGCCATCGTCTTTTTGCTTGGCCAGCCATAGTTGGATCTCAATGTGTTCATCAAAGTGTGGTCTTCCCCCACAATCCACCGATCGGGTCGTTACTTCCTTAATTTCAGTGATGTGGTAGTGAGATGGAACCAATTGCTTTGCATTGGCATAAAAAGCTAAGCTTTTCTCCGGGGTATGTCTTAATTGGTCAATAAAATGTTGTGCAGTCATAATTAAATTTTTAGCAGCAATTTTCTGGGTTTAAATTGCCTAATGAGTTGTTAAGGAGTTTCAAAAACTGGTTGCATTTCCGGTAATTCAAGCAATAGCACACCGCGGGCCCATCTATTTGCCCTTTGATAAATCCAGCGTGCTTTAACACTTTTAAGTGTTGCGAGACAGTAGCTTGGGCTAATCCAATTTCGGCCACAATGTCTTGGCAAATACATCCTCCAGCATTGGCTAAAAATTGAACAATGGCTACGCGTGCAGGATGCGCCATCGCTTTGAAATCTTCAGCGAGCTCATTCTGTCTTTCCGTGAAAATGTGTGTTTTTGTAATTCCCATATCAATTCATATAATCGTAAAAATACGATCAATAGTTCCCAAATTGAAAAATTTAATAGGAAGTTGTTAACAACATTTGCCTAAAGAAGTACGGTGGCGATCGAAAAAGGTATTAATCAAGGATTGGTAGTCTTCCCAACGACCGGTATTCATGCAATACCGTTTTACAGGCAGGTTTTCTTTGGTTTGGATAATTCCAAAATCTTCCAACTCGTTCAGGTAAAAACTCGCTTCGGCGGGAGCGAGTCCTAGATCGTGAATGATTTCGTATTTGGTAGGGTCTTTCGTGGCAAATATATATTCTAAGATCGCCACCTTTTCGGGAAGGGCGACGGATTTAAACACATCGGCGATGTGTTTTTGTCGTGCATTGAATATATCTAGTGCCATAATTTAGCTGGACAAAACTAGATATAGAGTATCGCCTTAATGTTAAGCGATAGTTAATTTAGTGTTAAGCCTTTACGGAATAATATTGGGGCTTTTATAATTGAATGGCCTGTCCATCAACTTGAATTTCTAGGCTGTCTCCATCCAATTTTGACACTTTTGTACCACTTTTTGAGACGTCTACATTCAGTGTGCGTTCGCGGAACGACACGGTGAATTCGTAGCCTTCCCAAGCTGCAGGCAGCTTGGGATTGAGGTGGAGCTGATCGTTCTTCACGCGCAAACCACCAAAGCCTTCCACCACACTCATCCAAGTGCCGGCCATCGAAGTAATATGCAGGCCTTCAGCTGCTTCTTTATTGTAATCGTCTAAATCTAACCTTGAAGTTCGTAAGTACAACTCATAGGCCTTGTCCATCCGATCTAATTTGGCCGCGAGCACTACATGTACACACGGACTTAACGACGATTCATGCACCGTAATCGGTTCGTAGAAATCGAAATGGCGTTCTAATTCTTCGTCGCTGAATTCGTCTTCAAAGAAATAAAAACCTTGCAACGTATCGGCTTGTTTGATGTAGCAGCTTCTTAAAATTCGATCCCAACTCCAGAATTGGTTAATCGGACGCATTTCCATCGGCAACATATCGGCCGGAAGAATGTCTTTATCTAAGAAATTATCTTGCTGTAAGAAGATTTGTTTTTTCTCACTATATGGATAGTACATCTTATCGATCACATCTTTCCAATTCACCGACTCTATGGCCTCATCGAAGTTCAATGCTTGTTGAATCTCAGACCACCGTTCAGGCATATTGGTTTTAACCCAATCGATGGCTTCAAGACTATAACTTAATGTCCAAGCTGCCATTTTATTGGTATACCAGTTGTTGTTGATGTTGTTTTCGTACTCATTTGGTCCTGTCACGCCTAGCATTACCCATTTCTCTTTCTCTTCACTCCAGTTCACGCGTTGTGCCCAAAATCTAGAAATAGCGATTAAAACATCCAAGCCATGAGAAGCTAAATAAGCATGGTCGCCACTATGGCGAACGTAATTGAAAATGGCAAATGCAATGGCTCCATTTCGGTGTATTTCCTCGAAAGTGATCTCCCATTCGTTGTGGCATTCTTCGCCATTCATTGTTACCATTGGGTAAAGCGCTGCTCCACTGTGGAAGCCTAATTTCTCCCCGTTTTCAATCGCTTTTTGCAATTGATTGTGTCGGTAAATCAATAATTGCTTTCCAACGGAATAGTCAGCGGTATTGAGGAAGAACGGAAAGCAGTAAGCTTCGGTATCCCAATACGTGCTTCCGCCATATTTCTCGCCTGTAAATCCTTTTGGCCCTACATTTAGGCGTTCATCTTTACCCGTGTACGTTTGGTACATGTGAAAAATATTGAAGCGAATGCCTTGTTGGGCTGCTACATCGCCATGGATTTTAATATCAGCTGTTTCCCAAATCTTGGTCCAAGCATTTTGATGCGCTTCTAAAAGGGCATCGAAACCGGTTTCAATCGCCGATTCGGCCACTTTAATCGCTTGTGAAAGCACGGTGCTCTTCTCATAATTCATGGAACTGGCCACACCAACATACTTGTATAAGCTAGCAGTTTCTTCTGCTTGAACCGTCACGGAGATGTCTTTTCCTACAAATTCAGCTCGATCAACAACCGTGGCCGATTCTAAGGTGCCACCGGCGAGTTCTGCTTTCATAGCAAAGCCTACGTGGAAGTCGGTTTTACGTGTTTTTGAGGAAAGGGCAGCCGTATTTTCATCGGCTTTTTGGGCAACGAGTTCCCAAAATTTCTCATCGTAATTCGCGTCGGAATTGTACACATCTCCATTAATGTATGGACTGAATACGATATGTGCAGCTTTGTTGACTGGTTTAACGGAATACCGAATAGCTCCAACTTCATCGTGCGCCATAGAAATGAATCGAGTGGCGACGATATCTATTTCTGCTCCATTATTAAAATGCGCGGTAAATGCACGCTCTAGCACTCCATATTGCATATCTAGTGTTCGCGTGAAGTTCGATACTTTCGTCTCGTGTAAATCGAGCGTTTCACCATCAACTACTACTCCGATGCCAATCCAGTTTGGTGCGTTCAATACTTTTGCGAAGTACTCTGGGTAGCCGTTCTTCCACCAACCCACACGTGTTTTATCCGGGTAATACACTCCGGCAATGTAAGAGCCTTGAAGGGTTTCACCACTATATTTTTCTTCAAACATGGCGCGTTGGCCCATTTTACCATTGCCTAGGGCGAAAATACTTTCGGAACTTTCATGGTTTTCTGGGTCAAAACCTTCTTCAATGATTTTCCAAGGATCGAGTGAGAGATAGCTGTTATGCATGTTTGCGAATTAAGCGGCTAAGTTATAAAGCGGCAATGAAAGAATGATGAATTAAAAATTAAGAATTTTCTTTTGCGGCCGCTTCGAAGTTGTCGAAGAAGCGTGCGATGTGTAAGCCGTCTGCCAGCCCGTGGTGTACTTGTAGAGACACGGCCATTTTACGGATAGCTCCTTGAAGTACGGCTTTTCCAAAGGAGATTTTCGGTATGTAATCGCTTTCCGTAAATGTTTTGGGGTGTTCCATTTGTTCGTAATCGATCCAGGGTAGTGCTGAGCCGTGGAAGAGGTCTGGGGTATTGAATCGGGGATCGTGAACGGCCCCTCCTTCAAAGTATTCGTGTTGTTTTTGCTGCCCTATTTTAATAAATTCCCGTCTTTGCTCGTGGTAGGTATAGTAGATGAAACCAAAGGTTTCATCTACATTCAGCACCGTACATCCTGGATGAATGACTTCATACTGCCGAATTTCCTGACCAACCAATCGGGTGCGCAATTCAGGAACAGCATTGAGGGCCTTTGCCGCACAGTGGAGGTAGGCCAAGAAGAACGACAGGTCTTCTAGTTTACACCATTGATATAACTGAGTTACATCTAGCTTTGCAGTGATGTTTACATTCGGAATTTTAAAGCGCTGAAAATGCTCAAACGTAGCCTTTCGCTTCCACGTATCGAAGTTGATGATCGTATATGGAGCTGACGCCTCCATTTACTGAAAATTCAATTGTTCTTTTAAGGCATCTAGGCTTAAACCAACGGTGTTTGGAATCACATGATTGGCTTTATGGAGGTGTGCGGGGTCTCCTACACCTACACAGCAAAAGCCTCCGGCTTTTGCTGCCTCAACCCCCGACATCGCATCTTCGAAAACAATAGCTGCAGTAGGATTTACCCCAATTTGGGCCGCTGCTTTTACAAAGACTTCCGGATCTGGCTTAGAATGCGTTACTCCATTGCCATCTACCACGGTATCGAAAAAAGTATCTAATTCTAGTTGCTCCAAAATGATGGGCGCATTTTTGCTCGAACTACCCACTGCTAACTTCAAGCCCGCAGCTTTTCCTTGTTCTAAGAAATCTGCCATGCCTGGAAGAATATCTTCTGGAGTCATCTCGCGGATGAAGGTTTGATAATGCTCGTTTTTAGCTGTTGCTAATTCAACTAATTTGGCTTCTTCAAAGGACATTCCTCCAATTTCTAATACACGAATCAACGAATCCATTCGGCTTAAGCCTTTGATCTTTTCATTATCTGCTTCACTGAGGTCAAAGCCTAAATCGTTGGCAATTTTGCGCCAAGCAATAAAGTGAAAGTGTGCAGTATTTGTAATCACGCCATCTAAGTCGAAAATAAGGGCTTCTAGTTGGGGCATTCTTCAATTTTGTGGCAAATGTAAATCATATTCGATGAATCCGCCAATGGTCGAAGTTGCACTAGGAGGTGAACCTTCTGTTTAAAAGTAAGCCTTCAAACCTTTTTGCGTCTATGCTTGTAATTTTAAAAAAATACCGACGATGAAATGGATGGGAATTTATGCGTTGCTTTTTGCCTTTATGGCCTGTAATGCACAACAAAAGGCAGAGACAACAGTGAAAACAAAACAAATGGAAAACAAAGATATAAAGCTGAATGAGCTATCACGGGAGGAAGCTCGTGTTATTCTTGGTAAAGGTACAGAGTATCCGTGGACAGGGGAATACAACAAGTTCTATGAGAAAGGACTCTATATCTGCAAGCAATGTGATGCACCTTTGTACAGCAGTGAAGATAAATTCAACAGCAATTGCGGTTGGCCAAGCTTCGACGATGAAATTGATGGGGCTGTAAAACGGGTTCCAGATGCCGATGGGCGCCGAACAGAAATTGTATGTAATACCTGTGACGGTCACCTTGGCCATGTGTTCCTAGGTGAGAAGTTTACAGAGAAGAATACCCGACATTGTGTGAACTCTATTTCTTTGAAGTTTATTCCTGAGAATGAAGTAGAGGCATTTATTGCCTCCAAAAAAGCGGAACTAGACGCTAATTAGCTTTAGCATCTTTGGGTTGCCCAATCAATACCCAAAAAAGGAGACTGAATAGGATAGACGCGAGCATCAAATGCGCCGGCTTTGCCGGCGCAGGAAGCTCTAACCACGCCAGTACAATACCAACCACTACTTCCAAAACAAGTACAATTAGCATTGCGCTGTAGGTCGCGCTAAAAAGCCCGGCTTGCCGGGCTTTGTAAATTAACCACCCGCAACTTGCTAAAACTACCCAAGCAAACGAGCGGTGCAACTTGAAAATCAACTGGCTATGCAGCGACAAATCACCTAACCAAGACTTTTCAGGATACTTCACCATTAAATCGACATACTGCCGAACGCCTGTGCCTAAATAAATTTGAACCAAAACCAAAACAAAGGCCAATAAAGCCCAAACCTGTACCGATTTGTGGAGTTTTTTACTCGTGCTACGCTGAGCGCGTTTAATGAGGTATAACAACACAGCTACAATAGCTAAGGCCCCAAACATATGCGCAGTAATCTTAGCAGGAGCTAAGTTGCTATCCACCACCGTTTTCCCTAACCACGCTTGAAAGCCGAGTAAAGGCAATAAAAAGAAAGCAAGAAAAAGCTGCATGCCATCCGATTTCTGTTTGAAAAACCGAAGTGCTGTCCAAAAGAATAATACCAGTGCAAACAGCCCAGAAAGGGCACCAATCAAGCGGTTAATGTATTCAATCCAAGTATGTTTGGCATTAAATGTGGCATAATCGTGCTGGGTATACTCCGCCCAATTGCTGGCATTGAACGCATTTGTGGAAGTGAAACCAACTTTTGATTCATATAATACATCTTCATGAACGATCATCTGACCTTCGAAATAGGCCTTGTCAGGTTGCCATAACACCTGTTCTAATTCCGTTGGTGGAATCAAGTATCCAAAACATCTAGGCCAATCTGGGCAGCCCATTCCACTGCCTGTCATTCGTACTAAGCTGCCCGCTAAGATCACTAGGAAGATGACGATTAATGTAGCCCAAGCCCATCGTATGTAGCCTTTATTTTGCATGTGCCGACAAAGATACTTCACGGCGATTTAGGATGTACTACCTTTGAAGCCATGGAGCTGCCCGAAAAAATGTTGTTGAATGATGTACTAGAGAAACTCTATGCATTTTGCGCGTATCAAGAACGCTGCAAACAAGATGTAATCAAGAAACTCAACAAACTCGAAATTCCATCGAAATTTCATTCAGATTACCTTCAACACTTAGAGGAAGAAAAATTTATCAATGAATTCCGCTATGCTGATGCATTTACCCGAGGAAAAATTCGTCAAAATAAATGGGGCCGAATTAAAATTAAGCACGCCCTGTTTCAAAAAGGCATCCCCAGTTCATTAATTGAAGAGGCCTTCTCTTCTATCAACGAAGAAGAATATCTGAATACACTAAAAAAGGTGTTGATGAGCAAGCAAAAAACCCTTCGGCAAAGCGATCCCAGAGTAGTTAAATACAAGCTGGTTCAGTATGCTGCAGGTAAAGGGTTCGAAAGTGGCATTATTTATGAAACGTTAGAAGAAATAACACGTAATTTGCAACCATGAAAAAATTCTTATTGCTCGCCTTAATCGGCATTTTCTTTTCAACGGCTTCTTTTGCTCAAGATGATCAAGGGATTCAAGACGATTTAACGGAATACATCCAACTTACAAAAGACATGAAGTTCGATGCGTTGATGGAATATATTAATCCAGAATTGTTCGAGTTTGTGCCCAGAGAACTTTTAGTACAAACCTTTGAAGAGATTTTCAATACACCAGGTATGGATTTTTCTTTTGGTGATTTCACCGTTGAAAAAGTTCACCCTTCCATTAGTGCAGATGGCAAAACATATGCTTTGGTAGATTATGCCATGGATATGACCATGAAGTTTACTGGAGAAGCTGCCGAAGAAATGGATGATGAGGCACTTGACCTCATGGAAAGTATGTTTGCTATGCAGTTTGGTGAAGACAACGTAGAACGTTTAGATGGTAAAGCCTTCAAAATAAACACCGAAAAAACGATGATTGCTACTAAAGTTCCTGATGTTGACCATTGGTACTTTATCGAACAAAGCGGTGAAATGCAAGGCATCATTGATTCTATCGTAGATAAAGAGGTTCAAGAACAATTATTAAAAGCGAAATTGGTCCAATAGGAACCAATTCAACGAAAAGCCTGTTTACAATAACTCAAGGAAACACCTATGGAAACGACACAAATTCCGATTTCAATTTATACAGAAGCCACTCCTAATCCAGAGGCGTTAAAGTTTGTAGCTAATAAAATGTTAGTGGCTGGAAACAGTGCACATTTTGAAAATGTTGAACAAGCAGCCTTATCTCCTTTGGCCACTCAGTTGTTTGTATTCCCGTTTGTTAAGGAAGTATTCATCATGAATAATTTCGTGACGGTAACCAAGCAACCTGATCAAGATTGGTATGAAATCATGCATGAAGTGCGGGATTTCTTGAGGAACTTTATTGAAAGTGACCAACCGATTATTGACGAGGCTTATTTTGCTGAGCAAAAAACGGCGAAGCCTGTAGCTGAAGGAGCTCAAGGAGAAATAGAACAAAAGATCATTAGTATTCTTGATACTTACGTAAAGCCTGCTGTTGAAATGGATGGTGGTGCCATTCAATTTATCAGTTTTGAGGATGGGAAAGTATCGTTGTTGCTTCAAGGGTCTTGTAGTGGTTGTCCTTCGAGTACAGTCACGCTCAAGCAGGGAATTGAGGGAATGATGAAACGAATGATTCCAGAAGTAGAGGAAGTTGTAGCAGTAGCTGGATAAACTTTTTTTCGACAAATAAACTTTTAGCCCTCGATGAACTCGAGGGCTTTTTTCGTGAAATGTTTATTTATTGTTAAGGATAATCTCCAAGTCAATTTTACCTTTACCGAAATTCTTAGGATGAAGTCAACTGCCCTAACCCAGAAACACATCGCAAAAGGCGCAAAAATGGCCGAGTTTGCCGGTTTCAATATGCCTATTTCTTATTCAGGTATTAAAGAGGAACACCAAACTGTTCGAGAAGCCGTTGGTGTTTTCGATGTGTCGCACATGGGGGAATTCGTCCTAAAAGGCGAACATGCCTTAGACCTCATTCAACGCGTGACCAGCAATGATGCATCGAAGTTGGTGCCTGGAAGAGCTCAGTATACCTGCTTGCCGAATAAAAATGGGGGAATTGTAGATGATTTACTCATTTATCACCTCGAAGATGGCAATTATATGTTGGTAGTGAATGCCAGCAATATTCAAAAAGACTGGAATTGGATTAAAGCACAAAACACGAAAGGTGTAGACATGGTGAATATTTCCAGTACTACCTCTTTGTTAGCTGTTCAAGGACCAAAAGCTGCAGAGGCACTTCAGTCGTTAACGGATATCGACTTAGCGAATATGAAGTTTTACTCCTTTCAGAAAGGGGAGTTTGCTGGCTTGAAAAACGTCTTGATTTCAGCAACAGGATATACTGGAAGTGGTGGCTTTGAGATTTACTTTAAAAACGATTATGCCCCAGTCATTTGGGAAGCGATTCTTGAAGCAGGTGCCCCTTTTGGGATTCAGCCAATAGGTTTGGGAGCGAGAGATACACTTCGCCTAGAAATGGGGTATTGCCTTTATGGCAATGATATCGACGAGAATACCAGCCCGATAGAGGCTGGCTTAAGCTGGATTACCAAAGTGAAGAAAGCCACGCCGTTTAACTCGCAAACGATTTTTGCACAGCAAAAAGCTGAAGGTGTGCGTCAGAAGTTAGTCCCCTTTGTGCTACTAGATCGAGGCATTGCTCGACACGGCTATGAAGTTGTAGATGAAAGCGGTACTGCTATTGGTCGTGTGACTTCAGGTACAATGAGTCCGAGTCTTAGCCAAGCCATCGGCTTGGCTTATGTTCCAGCAGAACTCGCAGATCCTGGAACTGAACTATTCATCGCTATTCGAAATAAACAAGTGAAAGCAGTTGTTTCAGAATTGCCTTTCTACAAAGCCTAAGTATGCCAAGATTAGAAGTTTGCTTAACGCCAGCTATCCTAGACGTATACGACTTGGCTGGGAAGAATGTAATTGTCACAGATGTGCTTCGTGCAACCAGTACCATGGTCGCAGGTATGCAGTTGGGCGTTGATCATATTCGTCCCGTTTCTGAAGTCAGTAAAGCCCTAGAGTATGTAGGCGTGGAAAATACGCTAGTAGCTGGTGAACGAAACGGTGTTCAAGTAGAAGCATTCCATTTAGGGAATTCCCCAAGAGGCTGGATGAGCGAGGAGGCGCGTTTAAAAGGAAAAGCCGTGGTAATGTCGACCACCAACGGAACCAAAGCCATAAATATGGCTTTGGGGGCCGATAAGATCTACATTGGGGCCTTCCTCAACTTAGATGCAGTATGTAAACAAGTAGCGCAAGAAGATAAAGATGTATTGGTCGTGTGTGCTGGATGGAAGAACCGGATTAATATGGAAGACAGCTTGTTTGGAGGCGCTGTAGCACAGCGCCTCTCTGATTCCTTTGAAATCTATGGCGATGCTGCACTCATGATGCGGGCACATTACATCACGCACCGCGATGACTTATATGGTGCTATCCGGCAAGGCACACACTTCAAACGCCTTGCGAATCACGGTGTAGAAGACGATATTCAGTTCTGCATGCAAGAAAACATTACTGAAGTTGTGCCTTACTATTCGGAAGGTGTGATTATTCAATAATACAGATTGGACTTAAAATAGAAACCCCCTCGCCTTGGCTAGCCAAGGCGAGGGGGTTTATCGTTTTCAAAACCTAGATTTATCTAGG
>JAHQVX010000114.1 GCA_019634125.1 Saprospiraceae bacterium | reverse complement strand
AACAGATCAAACCTGCTTCTTCAGTAGATGTTTCTGTTCTTCTAGGTTGTCCCATTCCTGTTTTTCAACCGTATTGGAATACACAAAAAAGAGTTCAGATATGGGAACTTCCTAAGCCACCTCCACTAGCTCTTGAGGCCTGCTACATTCGCTTCCAATCCTTCTTGTGTTAGGCTTTATCGTTTTATTGCGATAAATTTTTTCTAACACAATTTTTATTATGAAAATGTTACTTATTGCATGGATGGTATTAAGCACATCATGCTCCATCTATGCTCAAAATATTACAGGATATGTTTACGAGGTGAATACAACCGACACGATTGCATTGTCGGGAGCACTCGTTCAGTGGAAAGGCACGTCTACAGCTGCGCTCAGTGGTGAAGATGGGCGCTATGAGCTGTCCTTTCACCACCACTTGCCCCACGGGCTCGTAGCCAGCTTCGCTGGCTACTCCACCCAAACGATCCAAATTACAGAGGCTACGACCGCTCCGGTTAACTTCTACCTGCAAGCAGGAACGAATATCGATGCCGTGACCGTGGAAGGCAGTGAACTGGCCTCAGACATCGACCCTTTCGCCGCTCAAAAGCTAGAAGTCTTAAGCGCCAACGAGCTGCTGAAAGCAGCGTGCTGCAACCTATCCGAAAGCTTTGAAAACAACGCCACTATTGATGTAAGCTTTAACGATGCAGTCACCGGAAGCAAGCAAATTACCTTACTCGGCCTCGATGGAACATATACTCAGTTCAATTGGGAAAATATGCCACTCATCCGAGGACTAGGGGAATATTACGGCCTCAACTTCGTTCCCGGCACAGCCATCGAAAGTATTCAAATCGGAAAGGGCGCAGGCTCCGTGATTAACGGTTATGAGAGCATGGCAGGCCAAATCAATGTAGAGCTGCAAAAGCCCGACACCATGGATAAGCTATACCTGAACGGCTATCAAAACGTGCGCGGACGAACGGAACTCAATATCCAAAGTGGCCAGAGCCTCAATCCGCAGTGGTCTACAGGACTATTCGTCCATGGCAACCTACGAAGTGCAGAGCAAGATGGAAACGACGACACTTTCCTCGACATGACGAAAGGCGGACAAATCAATGTATTTAACCGCTGGAAGTACGTCGGGAAAAACAACTTAAGGAGTCAGTTCGGCGCTAAATATTTATACGACGAACAAATCGGTGGGCAGCTTCAATTCGATAAAGATCAAGCCGGAACGAGTACTGCTTATGGAACTTTTATCCAAAGCCATCGCGCCGAAGCGTTTGCTAAAACAGGTCTGATTTTCCCCGAGCAACCGTATAAAAGTGTTGGGCTCATCATCAATGCCTCTCGCCACACACAAGAAGGCTTCTATGGCAACCAAGCCATGCAAAGTAGTCAGAACAGCCTATATGCCAACTTGATCGGCCAAACCGTGATTGAAAACAGCAACCACACGGTGAAATACGGCGGGAACTTCCAGTACGACGATATTGAAGAGCAATTCATTGAAACCACTGCACGTCGAGAAGTCAGTGTGCCCGGCGCCTTCTTAGAGTACAACTATAACAACCAGAAGAACATCAACCTCATCGCAGGGTTTCGAGGCGATTACCTCAATGTGACGCAGTCTTTTGAGCTCTCGCCACGCATTCATTTGAAGTGGACGACCGATCAAGAGAACTCCCTGCGATTATCGGCTGGAAGAGGCTTTAGGGTACCCACACTTTTTGCTGACAATCCCAATGTGTTGGTGAGTTCGAGAAGTGTCATTTATGGCGACCTACCCAACATTGAGCAAAGTTGGAATTATGGCGCCAACCTCACGCGTTACTTCCAAATTGGGCAAAGTGCTGGGACATTCTCCACGGATTTTTATAGAACGGTTTTCCAAGAACAACTTGTGGCCGACCGTTTCTCCAACGCCCAAGAAGTGCGTTTCAACCGCTTGGAAGGCGACTCGTATTCGAATAGTTTCCAAGCGCAGGTCAGTATAGAACCTGCTCAACGGCTAGAAATCCGAGCAGCGTATAAACGAGACGATGTAAAACAAAGTATTCAAGGTGAAGTGATTGAACGTGAACTCGTACCTAAACACAGAGGCTTACTAAACTTCGGCTATGCCTTACCCTTTAACCGAATGACATTTGATGTGACGGGTCAGTATGTCGGAGAACAACGTCTTCCAGCAACGGCTATCCATCCCAATGCATTTGAAAATGCTGCCTACAGCGACGATTATTTTCGAATGATTGCACAAGTTTCTCGGAAAATTCGCGACTGGGAAGTATACGTAGGCGGAGAGAATTTAACCAATTTTAAACAAGAAAACCCCATCATTGGAGCCAATGATCCGTTTGGCGTAGATTTTGATGCCTCAGTAGTATGGGCACCGATCCAAGGGCCGAACATTTACGGCGGGTTTCGGTATCGAATAAAACAAGAGCAAAATGAAAAATAGAATAATATTGATTGTAGGCTTTCTACTTTTTGCGGTAAGCACTTATGCGCAGAAAAGTAAAAAAGTACAGGAAGTCACCATTGAATCTTCGATTCAATGCGGCATGTGCGAAGATCGATTGAACGATATGTTTGCAGAGTTTTGGGCCGTAAAGGCAGTCGATTATGACTTAGACAAACAAACGATAACTGTTCAGTACAATGCGAAGAAGACGAATGAAGATGAGATTCGGCTGAAAATAGCTGAAACAGGTTATGATGCGGATGAGTTGGTGGCGAAACAAGAAGCCTATGATGCGCTGCCTGCTTGTTGTCAAAAAGGCGGGCACCATCCTTAGTATAGAGATTTTGAGTAATTAGAACAAAAGTTGTTCGCAGAATAAACCCCCTCGGCTTTGCCGAGGGGGTTTTCCTTTTACCAGCCCACTTGCCCATCTTGGCATACCGAATCTGGGCAAAAACCAGGATATTTATTGGAAATTCCACCCCATGAAAACACTACTCATCAGCCTATTTGGTTGGTTTGTACTAGGCTGCCAACCCAATTCCACCGCCAAAATAGAACAATGGAAAAGTGAAATCGTAGCCGTAGAACAAGCTTTCAACGACATGGCACAGCGAGAAGGCATAGAAAAAGCGTTTACTTTTTATGCTGCTGAAGACGGCGTCTTACGTAGAAATCACAAAATAATACAAGGCAAAACCGATATCGCAGCATGGTACAACAACGACGTCAGACTAGGCGATTCGCTCTCCTGGACACCTACATTCGTCGATATCAGTGCCGCCGGAGATCTGGCCTATACCTACGGGGATTTTACCTTTTCTTACCTGGACAGCCTTGGACAACGAAAAGTAAATACAGGTATTTTCCATACGGTTTGGAAACGACAAAAAGACGGAAGCTGGCGATATGTTTGGGATTAATACAACCTTAAGTTGCATTTTAACGCATTATAGTCTAGGTTTGCGCCTGTATTTTAAAAAAACCGACAACATGAAAAATTTAACCAATCTTATGGCCATGCTTATGGTCATCGTTGCTTTTGCAGCGTGTAAGAAAACAGATGCTGCTGCAGATGGAACAAACGATGTAGTAGAAGAAACTGTTAAAGCAGCTGATGAAGCTGTTGCAAAATTAGCGAGCTACGAATACGTATGTGAGCACTGTCAAAAAGGAAGCCACGAAGCTGGAAAATGTGCTTGTGGTATGGACATGACAAAGAATGCCAATTTCGTACAAGCAGCTGCTGACAAAGTAGAAGGAACTGTTTCTGATGCCAAAGATGCCGTAGAAGGAGTTGCTTCTGATGCTAAAGACGCTGTAGAAGGTGCTGCTTCTGATGCTAAAGACGCTGTAGAAGGCGCTGCTTCTGACGCCAAAGGTGCTGTAGACGCTGCAAAAGAAAAGATGTAAGAACACTATTTGTTCAACAACACAATTCTACCCCACTCCAGCTTTGCTGGAGTGGGGTTTTTTAATCGATAGATCTTTGTAGCCACCCCAGCTTTGCTGGGGTGGCTTTGTATATTTACTACGTGCAAGATAGCTTCATCAATATAATCGGACCCATCATTTTTTGCGTCGTTCTCTTGTTCTTCATTAGCCTAGTGCTTCTCTTCATTCGAAAACATAACCGACTGGCTCGAGAAGAAATAAATACGGAACTGGACAATAATGAAGCCGCAGCAGAAAGCACCATCTTTGAACTCTTACTGGCTACAGATGAAGCAGATGTAGCTCCCTTTTGCAAGAACATCGTTTATATGGGAGACGATGCTTCCAGGAAAGGGCAAACAGCACTTCGGTATTCCAATGAAGAAGAACGTGCACAAGCCGTTTTGTACATCAACTATTTGGCTCACCGTATGAATGCAGACTATAAGTTCCACCCCGAACAGATCTATACTATATCGGAATACCATACGATTGAGGAAGGTGGGAAAACGTTTCTAAAAGTATTCTTAGACTATCAAACTCTAGACGGCTTGAAGACCTATTCAATTACAGAGTTCGATTTCCTGATCACCCCAGAAGGCCCGTTATTATTCGACATTCAAGGGCAAAAGTTATTTTCTCAAACTTGGTGATGTAACACATAGCGTCGGTGGGCGTTCTAACATCGAACCATGACCGAAACAACGTTTTTACAAATAGCCCAACGCAACCAGGACAAGCTGTTCCGTTTTGCACGACGACTACTAAAAGATGTCAGTGCTGCCGAAGATGCTGTTCAGGACTTGTTGGCCAAACTTTGGAACAAACGCCATGCGCTCAATGCTTATGAAAATATTGATGTGTTTATGATGGTCGCCATGAAAAACCACTGCTTCGATGAGATTAAGAAAAGCAAGCGTAGAACACAGCATTATGCGCTCCACGCAGTGGAAAACACGGCAAAAGTGGCCACTCCGGAGCGACAAGTTGAAGGGATTACTACAGTAGCATTGGTCAGTCAGCTCATTGATGAACTGCCTGAAACTCAGCGTATGGTTATGCAACTGAGAGATATTGAGCAACTGGAATTAAAAGAGATTGAAGATATTCTGGGCTTGCAGCCGAATGCTGTTCGCACCAACCTGTCTCGAGCTCGGAAAAAGGTTCGAGAAAAATTAAAGAAAATACACAATTATGGACTGGAATAGAATAGAAGCCCTCCTCGATCGATACTACGATGGAGAAAGCACCTTGGCTGAGGAAGCGGAGATCAAGGAAGCACTTCAGCAAGCTGAAGTGCCTGCACACCTCAAAGCAGAAACGGAAATGCTCGGCTATTTCGCCCAAGCACACCAAGAGAGCAGCGCCACTGAATTTAAGCAACCTACAACAAATAATGTAGTTGCCTTGAAATCGAGAAGCACCTTGAATTTAATGAAGCGTTTCTCCGCCGCAGCCGCCATTGTTCTACTAGTAGGCGTAGGCTTTACACTGCTCCAACCCAAAGAAAAAAATTGCAATGAACAGTTCTTGGCCAAAATCAATAACCAAGAATATTGCGATGCAGACATAGCTATGAAAGAGGCCAAAAAGGCATTGTTACTGGTTTCACAAAAACTCAATCAAGGAACCGAAGAACTCGACCACTTAAAAAGCCTCAACAAACCGAATCAAATCAATTCAACAATTAAACAAAAACTTAACCGATGAAAAGGATATTAACTATAGCAGCCCTTCTGTTTAGCTTCGGCCTAGCCCAAGCACAGAACAACTCCGCCCACAAACTCTTCGACAAATACGAAGATCAAGATGGCTTTACCTCTGTAATCATTTCAGAATATGCTTTCCAGCTTTTAGCCAATGTAATGGAAGGCGAAGAAGAGGCTTTCGAGGAAGCAGCTCGCATGATTACTGGCGTTC
This sequence comes from Saprospiraceae bacterium, assembly GCA_019634125.1. Lineage (GTDB taxonomy): Bacteria > Bacteroidota > Bacteroidia > Chitinophagales > JAHQVX01 > JAHQVX01. Next base: position 494 of record JAHQVX010000114.1, on the reverse strand, counting down.
GCATTTTGGTTGCAGAAGATGCTGCCAAAGGACCAAGTTTCCTAGCCGATTTAGAAAAGACGTTCAACTTTAAAACAGGGGGTTACCAACCGCTTATGACCGTAAAAAGCGATGGAGATCAAGTCCTCTTCTACCTTCGAGAGCAAGGTAAAAAGATCACCGAATTCGTATTGCTCGTCCAAGAGCCAACTTCACCAGTCATGATCTTAATTGAAGGCAATGATATCGACTTGAAGAAGTTGAAGAATATCGCTGGAAATACAGAAATTGACTTGCTGGATGAGCTAGACGACATCGAACTAGACCTTAACATGTAAACCCAAAGCATCATGAAACTTCGAAACAAACTACTCTTTGTCATGCTCTTTTTAATAGGATGCATGATGAGCGCTGAAGCCCAAAAAACAAAACAGCTTTTCCGCGAATACCGTCAAACTAAAGGTGTGCGAGGAATGAGTATTGGTGGCCCATTAATCGACCTAGCGATCGGATTT
>JAHQVX010000113.1 GCA_019634125.1 Saprospiraceae bacterium | reverse complement strand
TGGGTCATTCTCCAAGTGGCCTTAGAGGGCCACGAGGGAACAGAAGCCATAGCCATCAAAGATGGCTATGTGGTAGCCCTAGGAACTATCCCGTTTGTTTTTTCCAACTTTAAAGGCGATGAAGTCTTCCACGGCCAAGGAAATACCTTATGTCCAGTTAACGGATCTACAATTGGACTAAAACAAGCATTCCACGCTCAACTTGTCGACCAAGACAAGGCCATTATTGCCACTTGGGAAGGCAGTAAGCGAACTTTTTTCAATGAAGAATTATTAGACCCACACTGGGACGACCATTAATCTTGTGAATAAGTAAGTAACAATTTTTTGGTTTTGCCGTTATATTGTGCAGGTATGAGGGTGAAAAAGTTGATACAATTCTTAGGGCTAAGTATTCTACTGCTTAGCATGACTACTTCATGTAGTGTGTTTCAAAAGAAAGGCAGCAAACAAGTAGCCTGTCCGAAACCAAAGAAGAACGTCAGTAAGAAATTCTCCACGAAACGTAAAAAGTCGAAACGACCTACGTATAGTTACGGAGGTAGTTCGGCCAGTACACCAAGAGAGGAGCCGGTGCAAGTAGCCAGTGTTCCACCGCCACCACCGCCCACTCCTGAGCCAGAACCCGAACCTGTTGTTGAAGAGCCGGTAATGGTGGAAGTAGCAGTTGAAGATCCACCAGTGCAAGAAGCTGAGCCACCTTCGATTGCCGACTCAAAAAACACATCTTTCCCCGACGAACCCACCGAAACGGTAATTGAATTCCGAGGGCAGGAAATTGATCTAAAGCAAGAAGATTTTAAGTACAATGAAAGCATTGAATTCATTGATAATACCGATTATTTCGTGTCTCGCGAAGAAGCGGTGGATCAATTGAAAGACCTGTCTAGGTTATTAAGAAAGAATACAGATATCAATGTAACCATTATTGGAAATGCTGCGTCCAGTTACCCCATTGAAGGTTATGCCTATGGCGCATCAGACCCTGTGATAAATCAGGAAGCAGAGTTGAATGGGAAAACAGTGACCATTAAAGACACCATGCTTGCAAGGGCAGGAAGAATTTTCGATTTATTAGTAGAACGAGGGGTAGATCCGACTCAACTAAAAATTGAAACAGGTACGTATTCTAGTAATAAGAAGGACCGGGTAGTGACCTTCGTTTTCTCCACCGACTAAAACTCAACTATTTGACGTAACTTTTACGTATGAATCTGGGTGGTGTTTTTAAAATGGCAAGGCAAGCTCTCTTTTTGCTTTTCCTCTTCATGGTTAGTGCTTGTGGATCCTCACAACGATTGATTAAATGTCCTACAGGGAAACCAAATGTTTCTGCTAAGAAGTTTTCAACTAAAAAGAAGAAGTCGAAGCGAAGTGCCTACTCCTATGGTGGATCAAGTGCTTCTACCAGTCCTAGATCAACTACACCTCAAGTCGCAAAAGTTCCGAACAACACAACTACCGAACCGACAGAGGAGACCGAAGAACGTGTTCCTGAAATAGCAGAGCTGCCCGAAGAGCGAGAAGAAGCCGTGCCTGAAGAAGAAGTTCCGATTGTAGCCGAACGTCAAATTAATGAAAGCCCTGAAGAGCCTGTCTATGAAATTATCGTAGAAGAATCACCCGTTGAACGTGCTGAAACCACGCTACCTTCAACCACTCCTGATAATCCGAGTCCGACCATCAATAACAAACCACCAACACGTTCCGTGACCATTTCAGGCCTAGAACCAGGAGATGCCACGCCACTTGATGTAGAACTCGAGCCTGGTCAAATTCTTTTTCGAGGGGAAGTGTATGAGCCAGAAGAAAAAATTCGATTCAACCAGTTTATCGTTTTCATGCCGAACCATGATATTGTGATCAATCCGGAAGAAGCCAACCGAAAACTGGATGATCTCGTTCAGCTGCTAACGAAATATCCAGACCGGGAACTCACCATTATTGGAAATGCTGGTTGGGATAATTTCGATGACTTGCCTGGCTATAATTTCGACTATCAAACGGGGCCATTTGGAGAGCGTATTAAGATCCATTACGGAAAGGGACCTCTTGTATATGGGCAACGCATCTATGTATCTGATGACGATAATTTACCAAGGCTTCGTGAAGAAGGTGTTCGGCCTGTACAGTCAGTAATTCTTGGGCAGTTGATGCGCGAACGCGGAATCATGGTTCGCCAATTACTCATGGAGCGCGGTATTTCAAAAGACCGAATGTCGATCCGTTTAGGAGAGTTTTTCAAATCAGATGATAGACATGTAACTTTTGTAATACGTTAAGCGTTGTAAAAAATGAACAAAACGTGGTAATTTAATAAAGTGAAAGCCACCCACCCAACATACAAAACATACATCGCGTTCGTCCTAGTGATTTTCCTACTAGGATCGTGTTCTACGTTTAGTAGTGGGTATAAATGTCCGACCGGCAAATCGAATGTGTCTGCGAAGAAATTCCGCCAGAAGACCAAATCCAAGCAACGCCCAGTTTATGGTTACGATAGCGCATCTAGAACCGATCGCGAAGATGAAATCGTTCAGGCGGAACTTCCTACCGAAGTGCCTGCACCAGTGGCCTCTAATGAACCTACACCATTATCTGTTGAACCAACTGAACTTGCCTCAACAATTCCAGAGGAAAGTAATACACCGCCTGTTGAGTTGATTTCGGCTTCTGTACCAGACAAGGAAGAAAAAAAACCTGTACAGCTGCCTATTTTTCAGTCGATTTCAAAAAAACAAACGACGATCGACACAGGTGAGCCAATTCCGTTAGATGGCGATATGGCTATTCCTACAAAGAAAGTTAGTCGGAAAGAAGCTAAACGTTTGGCTAAGGAAGATGCAGCGCAGCAAAAGATATTGGAGCGTGCTCAGCGCAACCGTGCACTCACTACTCGAATGATATCCAGCGTGGATACGGACCGAACGTATGAAAATATTGCAAAATCAAAGTCGGGCGAAATGACCTTTTATTTGCCTTCCAAAGCATCAAGGGAAGTTCGGAAGGTTATGGCAAGTATGAATGAAAACATCCGCTTTGTGCCTTTACATGACGTGTTCTTAGATGAGGCCAAAGCCACTGAAACGCTTATGAAGGTGAAGAACTTGATGATTAAATATCCAGAGATTAAAGCCTCTTTAGTTGGAACAGCGAGTTGGTTTAAAGCATCTACCACGTACATCGATGAAAATGGACAGACTAGGGAAGTACTATTCGGGAAAAGCAAAGCAGTATATGATCAAGTGCTTTCTGTGGAAGCCTTAAGCCCGGAGAATCTTGAGGTGCTTCGTAAGCATGGAATTCCTTTGAATGAGCATATTCGTGTTGGAGATTTAATTCGTGCTCGAGGGAATGCTATGCGTATGTTTTTAATTAATGAAGGCATTGCCGAAGATCGATTAGGCGTAGTTATGGGGGCTTTTAAAACCTACGAAGAAGACTTGTAGATAACTTTTTCCATCCCACTCTTCTTATCTGTATTTTTGTGTACTAACTCATCATTGAATACGTTTTAGTGACATGAAAATTTTGTTTCGGGATATTGTATTTGCCTTCATTGGCTTAGCTATTGGCGTCTTTTTGCTTTTCAAACTCTTAGGTCTGTACACACAGCATGGAAAATCGATTACTGTACCTGACTTATCTGAAACGAGTATTGAGGAAGTAAAGTCGATTTTAAAGAAAAAGAAATTACGTTATGAAGTAGCCGATACTTCTTACAATGAGACGTTGCCTGCTGGTGCCGTCATCGATCAGAACCCGAAGCCAAATTCACAGGTTAAACAAAAGCGGACGATTTATTTAGTCATTAATTCAGACACACCGCCACCGGTGTCTATGCCTGATTTAGTAGATACTAGTGTTCGTCAAGCGGAGATCTTATTAAAAAATTCTGGTTTAAGGTTGGGCGAACGCACTTATCGCCCCGATATTGCGAAAGATGTGGTATTAGAACAGCTGTATAAAGGGCAGCCTATCAAAGCAGGTGATCAAATCCTAAAAGGAGAACGTGTTGATGTGGTATTGGGCGATGGATTTGGAAAGCGTACGATGCAAGTTCCAGATTTAATTGGGTTGGAATATCAAGAAGCCATTGTGGCTTTACAAGCTTACTCATTAAATCCAGGCAAGGTGGTTTTTGACGGCAACAGTACAGAGCGCGCCGATGCCATTGTTATTGATCAATCTCCTTCAAGTAGTTCGGGTAAGATTTTAAATATGGGCGAGAGCATTGATATTTACTTAACGCCAAATCCAGAATCCTAATGGCTAAGAAGCGTAAAGGCTGTTGTGGGTGTGGATGTTTTTCTTCTTCTTTTTTACTCTTATTGGGCGGGCTAGTTTTGGCCTATTTTGGGTATAAGTATTTATTCCAAAGTAATGTTCGTGCTTCGGAAGCTGATCATGTGATTTTTATTCCTAAGGAGGCTTCTTTTGATCAAGTAATGGATTCGCTTCGTTCGAAAGCTATTTTGCTGAATGAAGCCAGCTTCATTCAGGTGGCCAAAGTCAAGAAGTACCCTGAATTAATTAAGAGTGGGCGATACACGATTGGTCAGGGTTGGAATAATCAAGAAATTGTAAATCACTTACGTGCTGGCAATCAAGATGCGGTGAAGTTGGTGATTAATAATGTGCGTACAAAAGCCCAGCTAGCTGGGCTTTTGGGATCGACCTTCCAAGCCGACTCCCTTCAGTTTTTAACGACATTGAACGATTCCGCGACCACTCAAGCACATGGCTTTTCTCCAGACGAAGTCACAGCGATGTTTTTGGCCAATACGTATAACGTGTATTGGGACACGACACCAGAAGCACTCTTAGCTCGAATGAAAAAAGAGTACGACAAGTTCTGGACGCAAGGTCGGGTCGACCAAGCGAAAGCCCAAGGGCTTTCGCCATTTCAAGTGATCACGTTAGCCGCTATCGTTGAGGAAGAAACCAAGATGCGATCGGAAATGCCCATCGTGGCGGGGCTTTATTTAAACCGGTTAAATAAAGGCTGGAACTTAGAAGCAGATCCTACATTGAAGTATGCTGCTGGGGATTTTTCCATTACGCGTGTCCTCAATAAACACAAGGAAATCGATTCCCCGTACAATACGTATATGTATGCGGGTCTACCTCCTGGGCCAATCCGAATACCAGAGTCGTATGCCATTGAAGCCGTGCTTCAACCTAAGGATCACGACTATATGTTTATGTGTGCTAGCGCAGATTTCGATGGTTCACATGCCTTTGCGAAGACCCTGGCCGAGCATAACCGAAATGCCCGTAAGTATCAAGCTGCATTGAACGAGCGGCGAATATTCAATTAGTGGATAGCTGAATAAAAGTGTTTTAAGTTCTCGTTATCTTCACCCTATGTATACGGCTACAACTCAGGTTCGAGTACGCTATGGAGAAACCGATCAAATGGGCTACCTCTACTATGGATTTTATGCATGGTACTACGAGGTGGGCAGGGTAGAGGCTATTCGAGAGTTGGGCATCGAATACAAGAAAATGGAGGAAGAAGGCATTATTTTGCCGGTGGTTCAACTGACCAGCAAGTACATTCGTCCGGCCAAGTACGACGACTTACTCGTGGTGAAAACGACTATTCCAGCCCTGCCGAAGGCAGGGCTGATTCAATTCGAATGCGAAATTGAAGACGAAGAAGGTACTTTATTGAATATCGGTAAGGTATCTCTGGTATTCGTGGACAAAGCCACCCGCAAGAAAACAACGCCTCCGGCTTATTTTATAGAAAAATTGCGCCCGTATTTTGAAACAGCTCCTGCATAATAAATTCGCCAACTACTTCAACACGCCTCGAATTCGCATGTTTTCGAGGTGGGCGAAGCGTGTTTCATTTCCGGGCTTTGAAGGCGTTCCTGTATATGATGTCTGGAAGATGTTTCTAGAAGAAGTGAAACATGATAAACTCGGACCAAGAGCTTCAGCCATTTCCTTTAACTTTCTATTGGCCCTCTTTCCGAGTATTATTTTCTTGTTTTCACTAATTCCAGTGATTCCAATACCCGGCTTGAAGGAGAATTTATTTTCCTTGCTGCAAAGTATAATGCCAGATAATGCTTTTGAGTTGGCTCGAGCTACAATCGAAGAAACCATTTCTAAGAAACGAGTCGATTTGTTTTGTTTTGGTTAGACATGTTCGATGGTGCTAATTATTATTAAAGCGTCTAATATTTAATTTTCGATTTTTCTCTATCAGATAAAATGTGAGCTGATAATTCGCATCAGCATTGTTAATATCGAGTGGATATGAGCTCTGTGCAAACTGCAGACGACTGTCTACACCCGCGGCGCTCGCCTTAACTTCGTACTTACCAAAAGGCACGAAGATTCGGAAGTTCCCTTCCTGGTCC
>JAHQVX010000112.1 GCA_019634125.1 Saprospiraceae bacterium | reverse complement strand
ATGTTAGGTGCCTTTCATGTGATGTTGGCTCAAGAAGGTGTGTTTTGGGAAGCATGTAAAAGTATTTGGCTACATGGCACCCTAGAGATTTTAACCTTTATCGTTGAATTTGCCGCCGGATTAGTGGTGGGTTATAGTATCCTATTCCCAAAAACCTACAGTCGTTTGGAATCGTTTAAACGTGGGGCAAAAGATGGTTTAAAAATCATTATTGGTTGTTTACCCATTACCATCTTCTCCGCCGCTGTAGAATCTTATTTTACGCGACATGTTCCCGATGTCCACCCAGCGATTAGTATTTCATTTATTTCATTATCCCTTGTTTTCATGATTTGGTATTTTGTGATTTACCCGATTCGTGTAGAAAAAAAATTGGCTTATGCAGGAGAGAACCATTGACCTATATCAAGAACGTGATTTTGGAGATAAGATCAGCGCTACGTTTCAATTTGTCAGAGAAAATTTCAAGCTACTTTTCCCAACCATTCTAATAACCTCAGGACCGTTCTTTTTGTTATCAGGCTTGGCCGCGGCCATGTATCAAAACTATCTGTTTGGAGGGTTTAACTCAGATTCTGGCCTTGAAGATTTTGGATTTGAAATGCTCTTTGTCTTTCAAATTATTGCCGTGATCTTAAGGTATATTGGCATTTTATTTTTATTTGCTGGGCTGTATGAATATGTGATTAATTACAAGGCCGATAAAAATAACATGCCCGATTATTTGACAATAGCTAAACGTTCTTTCCGCCACGCCCCGAAAATTTTACTCGGCGGAATAGTCGCAGGACTGTTGACCATTATTGCCTGTTTCTTTTTACTTATTCCAGGTATTTATTTAGGTGTGGTCTTCAGTTTCCTACTATGGGTCATGATCTTCGAAAAGAGGGGTTTAGGTGTTGCTATGGGCAGATGTTTTGAAATCATCAAGGAGCACTGGTGGTCTACTTTTGGTCTTATCGTTATTATGTCTATCCTCCAAGGTATTGTAGGCGCCATTTTTTCACTACCCGCAGGCATCGTAAGTGGGTTAACCATGACCATGGGAGAATCTGCTGTGCTTAAGCTTTTCAACTTAGTCTTACTTTCGGTGACCACGGTATTCGCGAGTTTATTTTACGTATTAACTCCAGTGTCCTAGATATTTCAGTACTTCAATTTAGTGGAGAAAAAAGAAGGTATTGGTTTGGCCAATGAGATTGAGGAAATGGGAAAACGTTTCGATGAAATTTCATAGTCTACTTATTGGCTGGTTTTTAGTGCTTGGTTTGGGCGGTTTTGCTCAAGTAACCTCTAGCATTGAAGATGAGGAAGTTTATGTAGATAACTATACAGAGTTGGAAGCGGATTCTACAACCACGACTTACAGAAGTATCGACGAAGCCACGATTGAAGACTATAAAAAGAAAAGGGATTACAAATACTTTCAGCGGGAGCGGAAAACAACTTGGCTGGATAAGTTCTTTAGGTGGTTGGCCGAAAAACTACAAATCAAGGTCGGCAATCCTGGCTTTGGTGCGTTCTTTAAATTCCTGAAGTGGCTCTTGATTATCGTGCTTTCTGGTGTCATTATCTATGTGCTTGCAAAAATGCTTCGACTTGGTCTCTTTACGGTGAAAGATGACCAAAAAACCAAAGAAGACATTCCTTTTGAAGAATTAGAGAAGAACATCCACGAAGTTGATTTCGATCCGTTGATTGAGGAGGCTAAAGCCACAGGAAACTATAGAGCAGCGGTACGATTACTCTATTTGAAGAGCTTACGCCAACTTTCTGATAGAAGTTTGATTAAATGGTCGTTAGAGAAAACGAATAAAGACTATTTCTATGAAATAAAGTCAGACAACGTTAAAAACAAGTATAAGCAGTTAGCCTCCTTGTTTGAATATGTTTGGTATGGTGAATTTGACGTTGATCAAGTGTCGTATTACCAAATCGAGGAATTATTTACGCATTTCTTTCAAGCTATAAAGCCCAACTATGCGAAATAAGATTCCTTTTATCATCATGGGCTTGTTGCTCGTATTAATCATCGTGGTTCAAATGATGACGCCGAAACCGGTGAATTGGAGTCCAAGTTATTCCTTACATAAAACCACTCCCCTAGGCAATACCATTTTATATAATGAATTGGAACAGGTCTTCCCAAATGGGGAAATTACTGTGGTTGAAGAAACGGCGTATAATGTATTGCAAGATTCTACACGCGTTAATACGAACTATATTTTTGTTTCGAACGATGTTTCTTTTACAGAAGTGGAGAAAGAGCTGTTATTTGATTTTGTAGCCAGAGGCAATCATGTATTTGTGGCTTCAGGCTATTTTCGGATCGATAGTTTAGACTTTTTAAGTAATCAGGATGCGTATAACATTTACATCCGTCCAACTTATTTTTTTCAGGGCAATGACTCCACATCAATCACCTTAAGTCAGCCCGAAAAGAAGACCCATCTCACGGCGAGTTCAAGGTTCACAAATGGCACAATTGAATGTAATCCTGACTATTATAAATTTTTAGGTTACAGAGCAGACAGTTCTATCAACTTCGTAGGATTGGCCCATGGAAATGGTAGTTTACTGGTAAACGCCAATCCTAATATTTTCAGTAATTACGGCATGCTCGACGATAGTTTACGTGCCTATGCTATGCAAGCCCTTTCTATTCTACCCGACCAAGATGTATTTTGGGATGAACGGTATAAGCCAGATTATTTTGAACGTATCGACAACTCCCGATTACGGTACATTAAAAAGCATCCTGGCTTACACATGATGCTATGGTTGAGCATACTCACCGGTTTATTCTTCTTATTCTTTAGAGGTAAACGAGAACAGCGCGTGATACCGATTCAAGAACCGCCTAAGAATTTAAGCTTAAGCTTTGTGCAAACCATTGGTGAATTGTACTTCGAGCGCTCTGACCATACCGACTTGTCTAAAAAGCAAGTCTTGTATTTCCGGGATTACTTATCGCGTACGTTCCGAATTCGGAAATTGGAGCAAACTAAAGAAAGTATTGATCACTTTTTACACAAAACGCGGGTAGAAGAAAAACTAGGCCGGCGTTTGTTGAACAAACTATTCATAGCTGAGAAAAACCAGGTGGCTTCGGAGCTCTTTTTGTTAGAGTTGACCAGCCTAATTGAACAATTTAAAGAAAACGTAAAAAAATAATATGGACGAGCTACAACAAGAGGGCGAATCGTTAGAACATCAGTTTGAGAGCAGAATTGATTTAAGCCCATTAAATTCAGCGATTTCGAACATTAAACACGAGATTGGAAAAGTCATCGTCGGCCAAAAAGAAACGATTGATTTAGTATTGGCGGCGATATTATCCGACGGACATATTTTGTTGGAAGGAGTGCCTGGTATTGCTAAAACGCTATTAACGCGTTTGGTGGCCAAAACTATTTCGGTAGATTTCTCGAGGATTCAGTTTACTCCAGATTTAATGCCTTCAGATATTTTGGGTACATCTATCTACAATGCTTCCAAAGGAGATTTCTCGTTTCGAAAAGGGCCGATCTTTTCTAACATTGTCTTGATTGACGAGGTAAATCGTTCTCCAGCAAAGACGCAGGCTGCCTTGTTTGAAGTGATGGAAGAACGGCAAATCACCAATGATGGTACGACATATCCCATGGATGTACCGTTTTTAGTTATGGCCACTCAAAATCCCGTAGAGCAAGAAGGTACGTATCAATTGCCTGAAGCGCAATTAGACCGTTTCTTGTTTAAGATTGAAATGAGTTATCCGCAACCGGAAGAAGAAACGGAAATTTTAAGGCAATTCCATTTGAAAGAAAACAAAGTTGATATTTCTACGGTGCAGGCCGTGATTTCGAAAGACGACTTAGTTCAATACAGGGGGTTGATTGGCAAGGTGCGCGCAGAAGAAAAGCTGTTGAAGTACATTGCTGATTTAGTGGTGGAGACAAGAAATAACCGAGATATTTTCTTAGGGGCTTCGCCACGTGCTTCCTTAGCGATTCTAAGTGGTTCGAAAGCGATTGCTGCAATGGATGGCCGTGATTTCATCACGCCTGAAGATGTGAAGTATGTCTTGCCTCATGCATTGAAACACCGAATTATTATTAGTCCTGAGCGGGAGATGGAAGGATCTAGCACTGCCGATGTTATTGCCGAGATTGCGAATAAAGTAGAGGTTCCGAGATAGTATGCAGGCATTTAAGGCGTTTTGGAGGAGTATTTATGTGAGTTACCGCTTTTTATGGGCGTTAGGTGGCTTGGCTATGGTGTTTTTAGTCGCTTACTTTTTCCCTTGGTTACTCACTTGGGCCTACTTAGCCTTAACAGTATTTGTATTACTGAGCCTACTGGATTTTTTCTTATTGTTTTCTAAGAAAGGTATTGAGGCTTCAAGGAACTTACCGAATAAGCTATCGAACGGAGACGACAATTCGATTTTCGTAGATGTAGACAATTTATATGGTTTTGAGGTAAAGGGTAAAATTATTGATGAGGTACCGATTCAGTTCCAGAAACGGGACTTTGATATTCGGACAAAAATTGCTGCCAAAGGCAGCAATTTCCTGAAGTATACGCTCCGGCCTATTCGTCGGGGAGAATACGCATTCGGTGCGCTCAACTTCTTTGCCCAATCGCCGTTAGGGCTGATTGAACGACGCTTTATTTTCGACAAAGGGGCCGAAATCCCAGTTTATCCGTCTTTCCTCCAAATGCGGAAGTACGAACTCCTAGCCATTAGCAATCGCTTAAAAGAATACGGCCTCAAGAAAATCCGTCGGATTGGGCAAAGTCAGGAATTCGAGCAAATCCGGGAATACGTTCAAGGCGACGATATTCGCCACATCAACTGGAAAGCTACAGCTCGGAAGCAAGACTTAATGGTGAATCAGTTCACCGACGAGCGCAGTCAGAAGGTATATTGCATTATCGATAAAGGGCGGTTAATGAAAAGTCCGTTCGAGGAAATGACCTTACTCGACTATTCCATTAATAGCTCGCTAGTGATGTCGAATATTGTGTTAAAGCACCACAACAAAGCCGGACTAGTGACTTTTGCGAATGACGTAGATACGTATTTACCTGCAGTGAGTCAGCGTGGGCAATTGTTGAAGATCATGAACTTGTTGTATGCGCAAAAGACCGATTTTTTGGAAAGTAGTTTCGAGCACTTATTTGTGTTTATGAAGCGTCGAATCACCAGGCGAAGCCTGGTGATTCTCTACACGAATTTCCAAACCATATCCAGCTTACGTCGGAACCTAAAATTCCTTCGAACCGTGGCTAAAAAACACTTGCTCGCCGTAGTCGTTTTCAAAAACACCGAACTCGACGACCTCATCAATACCAAGCCAGGAAGTGTCCAGGAGATTTATACTAAAACCATTGGACAGAAATTTGAGTTTGAAAGCCGCCAAATTGTGAAAGAATTACAAGCCAATGGCATTCACACCATTTACACAGCACCCAACAACCTCAGCGTTAACACCTTGAATAAATACTTAGAGCTCAGAGCTCGAGGCCTTTTTAACTAAAAAAGGCCCTACCCGGCATCAGCCTTGTAGGACCTTTTAACTTAGGGGGGGGTGAAGTACTTTAATCTACATTATCATGCAGATAAGAATTATTACCGATCTCGAATCCCCCCTCTGTTCCACCTAACGTATATCTTGAAATTTCGTTTTTGTCGGAAGCGGGTGCATCATCTAAGTCTACTTGTTTTCGTAGGTAAGCAGGCTCATTTTCCAAATCAGAAATCGATTGAGATCCTTTAAACTTCAAGCTAAAACTCTTGAGTCTATTGATCCGATCAGCATGCTTACGCATGTACTCTTCCGTATCCTCATCTTTCGTTTCTAATTGAAAGGGCTCACTTACTGGTGCAGCATTTGAATGAACAGTGTCTTCGTGAACTTCAGGCACTTCGGCTTTTGGTTCTGTGTAAAGATTAAAATCATTATCCACAGTTTTTTCACATTTATCCACATTGTTTTCAACTACATCTTCCATCGGTGTAAACGAGAACGTAAACTGATCGTTTGAAGCTGCTGTTGGCTTTTCTGTTGCTGGCGAATCACCCATTACAAATGGGGTATTATCCTCTTGGATTTGAGCAGTTTCAGTTGCTGTTTCCACATTTCGTTCTGTTTCCAACGTATGGATAACTCTAGAATTTTGTTCTACACGGTGCTTGCGCTCCTTGGTGCTTTCAAAACCGGTAGCAATGAGGGTAACGCTCACCTTATCATTCAACGTGGAATCCACACTTAAGCCCATGATGACTTTCTCTGGTTCGATTCCGATTGCATCTTGGATGTAATCGGTAATCTCACCCATTTCGTCCATGGAGATTTCATCTTCCCCAGAGCTGATGTTTAATAATACATTCTTGGCTCCTCGAATATCGTTATCGTTGAGCAATGGTGAATTCATAGCAAGTTCTACGGCTTTTTTGGCGCGTTCTTCGCCACTGGCCAAGCCAATTCCCATCAAGGCTACCCCACTATCGCGCATCACCGTATTCACATCCTCAAAATCCACGTTCATATATCCAGTGAGGGTAATAATTTCTGCAATCCCTTTCGAGGCAGTAGTTAAGATATCATCTGCTTTCGAAAAAGCTTCCGACACTTTTAAATTCCCATGGATTTCTCTCAATTTATCGTTGGAGATAATGAGGAGTGCATCCACCTCACTGCGTAGTTCTTCCACACCAGCTTCAGCTTGTAGACGTCGCTTCTTGCCTTCAAAAGCAAAAGGCATGGTCACAATTCCTACGGTTAAGATGCCCATATCTTTTGCGGTACGGGCAACTACGGGAGCGCCTCCTGTACCAGTACCACCACCCATTCCAGCCGTGATAAATACCATTTTCGTGTTGGTTTGGAGGATGTCTTCAATCGCCTCTAATGCTTCTTCTGTAGCTTCCTTACCTACCTCAGGCTTAGATCCTGCACCCAATCCCTCTCTAAGGGTTGACCCTAATTGAATTTTATTGGGCACCGAACTCATTTCCAATGCTTGGTTATCGGTATTACAAATCACGTAATTCACACCGCTTATTCCCAAGGAATACATGTAATTCACAGCGTTGGAACCACCGCCTCCAATACCAAACACTTTGATAATGGACGACTTTTCTTTCGGAAGATCAAATTCTATCATAACGCACTTTTAATTAAATTCTGTAAAATCTTCATCAAACCATTGCTTGCTTTTCTGCACGAGGTTCTTAAACCAGCCTGGCTTGCTTTCTTTAGTTTCATATTGGGCAGAAGCACCAGCAGCAGCTAACTCGTTCTCACCAGTTTCTTCCCGAGCTTCCATAGCCCCTTTAATAATTAATCCAATAGCTGTTGAATACATTGGATTCTTAATCTCTTCAAGTTTTGTTGTTGTGAGGTGTTCGGTTGGGTAGCCTACTCGGGCATCTAAACCAGTTACAAATTCCGCCAATTGAACGATATGCTTGAGTTGTGATCCACCGCCTGTGATCACCAATCCTGCAATGAGTTTCTTATCGTAGCCAGAACTCTTAATTTCATAATGCACATGCTCTAAAATCTCTTCCATTCGAGCTTGGATGATTTGCGACAATGTCTTGATCGAAATCTCTTTTGGCTCTCTGCCACGAAGGCGAGGAATAGCTACAATCTCATTGGTTTGAGTTTCACTGGCCAATGCAGATCCGAAACGAACCTTAAGTTGCTCGGCTTGATTTCGCATTATCATACAGCCTTCCTTAATGTCTTCGGTGATAATATTTCCCCCGAAAGGAATCACTGCAGTATGTCGAATAATACCATCTTGGAAGATGGCAATATCTGTGGTTCCACCTCCAATATCTACAAGTGCAACCCCAGCTTCCAGTTCTTCTTCGCTAAGTACAGCTTCTGCAGAAGCCAAAGGCTCTAAAATCAAATCGCTAACGGTAAGTCCAGCGCGTTCGACACACTTATTAATATTTTGAGCAGCAGTAATTTGCCCAGTAATGATATGGAAGTTGGCTTCTAAGCGCACGCCCGACATCCCTACCGGATCTTTAATGCCTTGTTCATTGTCGATGATGAACTCTTGCGGAAGCACATGAATGATCTTATCACCTGGAGGCAATACGAGTTTATGCATGTCTTTGATCAGCTTTTGAATATCGCTGCTAGAGATCTCACTTTCTATATCATTGCGCACTAAAATGCCTCTATGCTGAAGGCTTTTAATGTGTTGTCCAGCAATGCCAACGTGAACGACTTTAATGTCTAAGCCTGCAGCTTCTTCTGCCTGTTGAACGGCGTGAACGATACTATTGATGGTTTTATCAATATTGGCCACAACTCCCCGTTTCACACCGAGCGACTCTGCGCGTCCCATACCTAATACTTCCACTTTGCCGTGTTCGTTGATTCGTCCGGCAACAGCAACAATTTTCGTTGTTCCGATGTCTAATCCGACAATGATTTCTGAGTTTTTCATGTTCCTTTCTTTTTAGCAATTACCTGGCCTTCGTATTTTAAGTTGATTTGATTGTAGGTGTCCCAACCTAATCTAGAAAGTCCTTCATCGTAGAATATTTTCAAGCGATTGAATTTATCCTCGAGGAGATTGGAGTTTCCGATAAGAATAGTGTGTGAACCCGTTCTAGGAATAAGCTCAAAGTCACCATTTCTGTTTACAACAATCTGGGAAATCAAAGAACTTAGTTGTTTGTCGTCTTCAATAAACTTACATAACGAAAGCAGGTGATGCACCTCTGCGCCTGGGTTTCCGAGGCTATCTTGCGAATACCGCACATAGCCAGTAACCACGGGCACATTAGGGGTAAATGTAGGACTTAGCGGAAATTTTATTCCGTTTTCGTCTAAATAGTAACTAACACCAGAATTGTTAATAACCCTAAGCTGTGGCTGGCGTTGAAGCACATCTATTTGTAATTTTTTTGAATTGTTTATATATACTTTACAGCGTTCTACATATTTATTCTTTGCTACTTTTTCTTCAATGGTTTGTAGATCGACTTTATTTAAGGAATGGACTTGTGTAGTATCGGATAGAAAAGCCACAGCCGGCTGTAAATCGGCTTCTTGCACAAATTTATAGTCTGGATTCAACACCTTAAACTGCACGCGTTTCACTGCTTGCGATTGCTTTTCTTTTTGAGTAGCCACAATCAATATGAGTGCACCAACTGCGAGTAATCCACCGAGAACAAGCTTTGTGATATGCCAGAACTTTTTCATGCTTGTTGCGTTTTATGACTTCGTAAATGCGTTTTCAGTTTCGGCACGAGCAAACCAATATCCCCGGCACCAATGGTAAGAAATACCTGTGCTTCATGGAAGTGTATATGGTCTAGGATATTTTCCAGAGAACAACAATATTTCTGTTCGACCTCCAACTCATCAAAGATGAGTTGGCTGCTCACGCCTGGAATCGCTTCCTCGCGTGCGGGATAGATATCAAGTAGGATGACCGTATCAAGCTGACTCAGTGTTGCTGCGAATCCTTTATAGTAATCGCGCGTTCGAGAGTATAAATGGGGCTGAAAGATGGCTGTAATCTTCTCGGTTGGGAATAACTGCCGAACCCCATGGATAAACGCTTCAATTTCTTTAGGGTGATGCGCGTAGTCGTCGATAAAGACGAGATCGGCTTCATCGAGGATAAAGTCGAATCGGCGCTTCAGGCCTGAAAAACCGGCTACGCCGGTTTTTATATCCGACATCGAAACTCCAGCATGATGGGCTAAGGCGGCCGCAGCTACCATGTTCTCCACGTTGTGCCAGCCCCCCATATTCAACACCACGTCTTGAACCATTCCATTCGGGCTTATAAAATCAAACTGATACTTATGATCCACGATCTGCACATTTTCCGCTCGATAATCGGCATCTACTTCTACACCATACGACACTGCTAAACCATGCGGAAGTTCCTGCAGAAAAGGCTCTGTAGCAGGAATAAATACTTGTCCGCCTGGCTGTACTTGCTGACTAAATTGCTGAAAGGCAGAACGCACTCCTTCCATATCGCCATATACATCTAAGTGATCGCTATCTACAGAGGTGATGATGGCCTGCGCAGGATACAGTTGGTGGAAGGAACGATCAAATTCATCTGCTTCTACCACAAAGTTGTGGCTTCTACCAAGTAGGAAATTGGAGTTAAAGTTATTGGCAATTGCGCCAAGAAATGCTGTAGGCTGTTGGCCGCCTTGCTGTAATAAATAAGCCAGCATAGCAGACGTCGTACTTTTTCCGTGGGACCCAGCAACTGCGAAGCAGTTGCCTTCTAATGTAATCTTACCCAACATCTCCGAACGCTTCAATACATTATAGCCGTTATCTATGTAGTACCTGAGTTCTAAATGCTGCGTTGGAATTGCTGGCGTATATATCACCACATCTACTTCCTTAGGAATACGCTGAATATTCTCAGTAAAAAACACTTCAACACCTTCTTCTTGGAGTGCATCGGTAATGGGTGAAGGGGTTTTATCGTAGCCTTGTACGCTTACACCGATAGCATTGAGGTAGCGCGCAATGGCGCTCATACCGATTCCACCGATACCAATCATATACGCCTTATGGATGCGCCCCACTGTCATGCTTGAATCAACTGTTTAAGTTCTTGGACAATGGTTTGCGTCGCATCTGGCTTACCCAGCTTTAAGATATTCACCCCCATCTGACTTCGTTTTGTGGCGTTGCCTAGTAATTCTAACGATGCATTAGCCAATTCTATTGGGGCATCGGCATCTTTCACATGGAGTGCCGCTTGTTGTTCTACCAATGCTAGGGCATTTTTGGTTTGATGGTCTTCAGCAGCAAATGGATAAGGCACTAAAACCACGGGTTTTCCAACCAAACACAATTCGGAAATGGCAATAGCTCCCGCTCGGGAAACAATCACATCTGCTGCGGCATACGCTGTAGGCATGTCGTGAATAAATTCGGTAATCATCACTCCTGCAGGAGCGTTTACTTCAGACTGGATGGTAGCAAAATCGGTCTTTCCTGTTTGCCAGATCAGCTGATAGCCTTGTTGGGTTAATGCTTCGGCATTGGCTTTCCAAACGTTGTTCAACGTACGCGAACCAAGGCTGCCACCAATATTGAGCAAGGTGGGTTTGCTCGGATCTAGACCGAACGATCTTATGGCCTCCTCCCGCTTGGGCAGCTCTTCAGCAATTTCTTTACGAACAGGGTTACCCGAAACGAAGATGGCATCGGCTGGAAAGTACTTGTCTAATCCTTCATAAGCGGTAAAGATGCGTGCAGCCTTCTTCCCGAGTTTTTTATTGGTAATTCCGGGAAAGGCATTTTGCTCTTGAATCGCTGTTGGAATGCCCATTCCCTGTGCTGCTAGCAGCACAGGGCCGCTGGCATAACCTCCAGTTCCCACCACAAGGTCGGGCCGAAAGTCTTTAATGATTTTGCGGGCTTTCAGAAAACTACCAACCAACTTGAAGGGGAGAAGCAGATTACTGAAAGTGAGTTTGCGCTGAAAACCCGCGATATCTAATCCAATGATTTCATAGCCTGCTTTAGGCACTTTTTCCATTTCCATTTTGCCCTTCGCCCCGACAAATAGAATAGCGACATCGCCGAGTTGCCGTTTGAGTCCATTGGCAATAGCAATAGCCGGATAGATGTGGCCGCCTGTCCCGCCGCCACTTAAGATGACCTTATATGTCTTCCCGCTACTCACTAAGTTCTGTTTGTTTTAAGGCTTTCATTTCTTCAATATTCCGACTCACACTAAGGATAATTCCGAAGGCAAGGCCTGTAAACCAAATGGAGGATCCACCCATACTGACCATGGGAAGGGTTAATCCGGTTACTGGTAGTAAATGGACATTCACGCCCATATTGATAAGGGCTTGGATGACTAAACTAAAGCCTAGTCCTACGGCCAACAACGCGCCGAAGGCGCGGGGACTGGCCATTACTATTTTTATACAACGCCAGAGCAAGAGTAAATACAACCCTAAAATGACAGCTCCGCCTAACAAGCCCCATTCTTCAATAATTATGGCATAAATAAAATCGGAATATGGATGCGGCAGGTAGTTGCGCTGTGTGCTTTTTCCTGGAGCTATACGTACAATACCTCCCTTGGCAATCGCAATTTTGGCTTGTTGAATCTGATACGGTCCGTCCTTATCTGTTCGGAAATCTTCTATACGCTGTTTCCAAGTCTCTAATCGGCCACTATTCTCCGAAACACTGAGAATTCCAATAATCATGGCTAAGACCAAGAAACCACTTAGGATGGTGGCTAAAATATGCTTCATGTTCACCCGCCCAATAAACATGATAATTAAGCAAGTCACGAATAATAATGCCGCAGAAGATAAATCAGCTGGGGCGATTAAACCACAAACGATGACGATGGGCAAAATAATTGGGACAAAAGCTTCTTTAAACTTTTTGATCTCGCGCTGTTTCTTGGACAAGACTCGAGCGGTGTACATAATCAGTGCCAGCTTCGCGAAATCTGACGTTTGAAAAGTAAGGTTGATGACCGGAATTTGAATCCATCGCCGGGCTTCATTCAGGTTGACTCCAAAAATCAAGGTGTAGATGAGTAAGGGAATGCTAATCCATAAGAAGATTTGCGACAAGCGGGAGTAATATTTATAATCGACTAGATGGGAGAGATACATCACAACGATACCTAGCCCGAGTACAAAGAAATGTTTCGCGAGGTAGTAAAAGAGGCTGCCACCGGCCATTCGAAACGCCAAAGACTCGGTAGAGCTATACACTGCTAATAGCGAAAAGACACTAAGCCCTAATACTGTGAGCCAAATCACCTTATCGCCTTTCAGCTTACCGAATATAGAATTAATGACAGCCTGCATGTTACAGTTCTCTTACAAATTGCTTGAATTGATTTCCTCGATCTTCATAATTGCTAAAAAGGTCGAAGCTGGCACAAGCTGGGGAGAGGAGTACCGCCTCGTCCTTCTTAGCTAAATAGTAGCCCATTTTCACAGCTGCGGCCATGCTCTGGGTTTCTTCAATGACTGGAATTACATCACCGAAAGCGTCTTTGAGGTGGGCATTGTCTGTCCCTAAACAGATGAGTGCACTTACTTTTTCTTTCGCGAGTGGGACTACGCTAGAGTAGTCGTTTCCTTTGTTGACGCCGCCTGCAATCCAAACGACTTTCTTGGTCATCGACTCTAGGGCATACCAGGTGCTGTTTACATTGGTGGCTTTGGAGTCGTTAATAAATTGAATTCCTCGAACAAAGGCCACACTTTCCATGCGGTGTTCTAGGTTTTGGAAGTCTTGAAGACTTTGACGAATGGTTTCCTTTCGGATCCCCATTACATTGGCTACAATTGCTGCGGCCATTGAGTTGTAAACGTTGTGTCTCCCTTGCAGTGATAAATCGTAAACGGACATTTCTAGTGTTTTTTGCTTGTCTTTTATGTAAATCGTATCGTTAATTCTGTACGCTCCTTCCTCGAGATTTTCTTCTTGAGAAAAGGCGATTTTGTTAATTTCTATTGGCACCAACTGGACATATTCTTTTGTAATCTCATCGTCGGGGCAATGGATGAAGAAGTCGTTGGCATCTTGGCGTTGTGCAATGCTCATTTTGCTTTTCGCATAGTTCTCCAGCTTATACTCATATCGGTTGAGGTGATCTGGGGTAATGTTGGTGAGCACGGCAATGTGGGGCTTAAAGGTGTTGCAATCGTCTAGTTGGAAACTGCTGACTTCAACCACCCATATATCGTGTTGTTTTTGGGCGAGTGCACCAGCAAAGCTGGCGCCTACATTCCCTACCATGGCGACATCTCGTCCTGCATTCTTTAGAATGTGGTAGATGAGGTTGGTCGTAGTGGTTTTCCCATTACTCCCTGTAATTGCGATGATGGTGCCAGCCGCGAAGCGGCTGGCTAATTCCACCTCTCCGATCACCTCGGTGCCTTGTTGTACCAACTGTTGCACCAAAGGAACTGTAGATGGAATCCCTGGGCTTTTCACCACAACATCTGCATTCAGAATCTTCGCATCAGAATGCCTGCCTTCTTCAAATTCAATCTGTAAAGAACGTAGCTGGTCTTTGTGCTTTTGGGCAATGCTTCCTTTGTCTGAAACAAAGACTTCATAGCCGAGCTGGGCTCCGAGTAAAGCGGCGCCTGCGCCGCTTTCGCCTCCTCCCAAAACCACCATTCGCTTCGCCATTCTAGCGCAGCTTTAAGGTGATAATCGCCACTACTGCCAGCAAAATGCTCACAATCCAAAATCGAGTCACGATCTTACTCTCGTGGTAATTCAACTTCTGAAAGTGATGATGTAATGGCGACATTTTAAATATTCTTCGACCCACGCCATACTTGCGCTTGGTGTACTTGAAGTAGGCTACCTGCATCACAACTGATAGGTTCTCTACTAAAAACACCCCACACAAAATGGGAATGAGCAATTCTTTTCGAATCATGAGCGCTAGGGCAGCAATTACGCCGCCTAAGGCTAAACTGCCTGTATCGCCCATAAACACTTGAGCGGGATACGCATTGTACCAGAGGAATCCAATGCAGGCACCAACAAATGCAGCTGTAAACACAACCACTTCCCCTGAATCTGGAATAAACATGATATTGAGGTAGTCGGCGACGACAGCATTACCGCTGACGTAGGCCAGCACCAGCAAAGCCGCACCCACTATGGCACTTACGCCTGTAGCCAAGCCATCTATTCCATCGGTTAAATTGGCCGCGTTCGACACCGCGGTAACAATGAAAATCACCATTGGGATGTAAATCAACCAAGACCACTTAGCGGCATCATCGCCCATAAACCACAACAGCTTAGCATAATCCCATTCGTTGTTCTTCACAAATGGAATCGTAGTTTTTGTACTCTTGATATCCACTGCGCGAATAATTTCTTCGTCGGGCGTATCTGCACTAATAACCGCAGCAGATTGGGGATTAAAATCGCGGATGCGGACATCATCGTTGAAGTACAACGTTGTTCCTACGATTAAGCCCAAACCAATCTGACCGAGTACTTTAAAGCGCCCAGCCAGTCCTTTCTTATTTTTCTGGAACACCTTGATATAGTCATCAATAAAGCCGATCAAGCCCATCCAAACCGTGGAGATAATGAGCAGCAATACGTACACATTATCGAGCTTTCCAACGAGTAGAATCGGGATGAGGATTGCCGCTAAAATGATTATCCCACCCATGGTTGGTGTGCCTTTCTTCTCGAGCTGACCTTCTAGACCTAAGTCACGAATATCTTCACCGACTTGTAGTCGACGTAAGCGCTTGATAATACCCCGTCCAATAATCATGGAAATGATCAAGGCAAGAATAATGGCCATAGCCGAACGGAAGGAAAGGTATTGAAAAACACCTGCTCCAGGGAAATTGTATTGTTGTTCGAGGTAATCAAATAAATAGTATAGCATCGGGCTGGTTAGTTGTGAATAGTTAAGTGTTAATGGTTAT